>JBBFLE010000001.1:320824-641648 GCA_037481695.1 bacterium
ATCGCTCTTTTCCGGAGCTGCTCAGGCAATGGTTTCTGGAAGGGAAGCGTGCTTTGGTGGTGGCGGGAACGCATGGAAAGACCACCACGGCATCCCTGCTTGCCTGGATACTTCTGAGATGTGGTAAAGATCCCTCTTTCCTTGTTGGGGGAATACCCAAAGGGCTGGGGGCCGGCTACCGCCTCGGAGAAGGGGATTTCTTTGTGGTGGAGGGCGACGAGTATGACACCTGTTTTTTTGACAAGAGGCCCAAGTTTCTCCATTACCTGCCATGGATAGTGACCTTGGGGGCAGTGGAGTACGATCATGCTGACATATATGGAAGCATGGAGCAGATGCTGGGAGCCTATAGAATGCTCTTGAGGGTTCTTCCCAGAAACGGCAGGCTGATCTTTAATCTGGAAGACCCCCAGGCAAATATTCTGGCTCGGGAATCACCCTGCCATGTGGTCAGCTGCGCCCTGGAGCAGGATGCTGATTGGAGGGCTGACAGAATAAAAGTGGAGAAGGGAGGAGTTTCCTTTAGGGTATTCTATAAGGGCGCCCACGTAGGAGACTGCCACTGGGGTCTGCCTGGCCGCCACAATGTGCTCAATGGCCTGTTGGCCCTCGGGGCTGCCCGGGAAGCAGGCCTGGAGGCAGAAATAGCCCTTGAAGCCATGGGTGAGTTTCAGGGGGTGAGGCGACGTCTGGAGTTCTTGGGAGAAATGGGAGGGGTTTATGTTTACGACGATTTTGCCCATCACCCCACGGCTATTAGGGCCGGCCTGGAGGCCCTCAAGGATATTTATCCCAAAGCCCGTCTCTGGGCAGTCTTTGAGCCTAGGAGCAACACCATGTGCAGAAAGGTTTTCCAGGAGGAACTGCCAGCAGCCTTCTGCCATGCAGACAGGGTAGTTCTGGCAGGGGTGCACAGGGCAGAGAGGATTCCCCAGGAGCAACGGATGGATCCCATGGCCGTGGTGGAAGCCATCAACAGTAGGGGCTCGAGGGCTTGGTATTTGCCTGCAGTACAGGAAATAGTAGATCTCTTGGCTGATCAGACCAAGCCAGGAGACGTGGTATGCCTCATGAGCAACGGTGGCTTCGGAGCCATTCAAGAACTGCTCTTGGAAGCCTTGAGAGCCAAGAGTTAGATCCAAGGAGAGGCCAATGGGTTTGAGAGTCTTTTTAGCATTGTCAATGCTTCTGTTATCCATGGGAAGTTGTGCCTGGGCAGGTGCAGCTTCCGGTCCCACGGTTCATTTCTTGCCCAATGGTCTTACCGTGGTAGTGGATGAGGACCACTCGGCCCCGGTGGCTGCCATACAATACTGGGTTAGGGCTGGAAGCCGTACCGAGACCCACAGACAGGCCGGGATCACCCACCTTATCGAACACATGATCTTCAAGGGAACTCAAAAGAGAAAACCGGGTGAGCTGGCCTGGGAAATAGAGAGCCTGGGTGGGACCATCAATGCTTACACGACTCCTGACTACACGGTATACCACGTAAGCATTGCGAGCCGTTTCGCTTGGGAGGGACTGGAGCTTCTCACGGACGCCATACAGAATGCTTCCCTGGACTCCAGTGAACTGGAGCAGGAAAAAAGAGTTGTTCTGGAAGAAATCAGAATGGGGGAGGACAGGCCCCAGGTGAAGCTTCAAAAGGCTCTCTTTGCAGAGGCATTTAAGGTGCATCCTTATGGTAGGCCGGTCATTGGATATCCTGAAACGGTCTCTTCTTTCATGCGGGAAGATCTTCTGGCATATGTGGAAAAACTCTATGTGCCTGCCAACATGACCCTGATTCTGGCCGGTGACTTGGAAACGGGGATTGCCCTTCAATGGGCCAGAAAGCTCTGGGAGGGGTGGGACCGTCCCCAGGCAGAGGCTCCCCAGGTCAAACAGGAGCCCCAGCAGGAAACCCTCAGGACAGTGCTCTTGAGAAAAGAGGTATCAGAGGCCCATCTCAGGTTGGCCTTCCCCATCCCTGAGGCATCCCATCCTGATGTGCCGGCCCTGGATGTATTGGCCATGATTCTGGGAGACGGCGAGAGTTCACGGCTGGAGCAGAGGCTCAGGGTCCAAAGCGGCCTTGTATACACAGTGGGAGCAGACAGCTACACTCCCTTGGATCCAGGCCTGTTCATCATACATGCCAGTTTGGATCCGGTGAATCTGAACTCAGCGATCAGACTGGTCTTTGAGGAGTTGGAGAAGGTCAAGGCCATGGGGGTATCCCCATCGGAGCTGGAAAAAGCTCGACTTCAGGTGGAAGCCAACCTTATTCACGCCAGGGAAACCATGTCGGGAAGGGCTAGGGTGCTAGGTCAATTCCTCATGCTGCAAGGGGATATCTCCAAAGAGAAGGAATACCTGGAGGCCGTGGGGAAGGTAGGCTCAGAGGAGATTCGCCGCGTGGCCTTGAAATACCTCTGTGGCAAGAAACTGACAGCGGCATTGCTTCTGCCCCAGGAAAGCCACAAGGAAATGGACCAACAAGCTCTGAAAGAATTGCTGGAACAGGCCTCGGAGCAGAAGATCCATCGTGCCCAGCCAGAGACCTCTCCTGCACTTTCTGTGCACAGAGAAGTACTTCCCAACGGTCTGACACTCTTGGTCAGGGAATCCCACCAGGTGCCCACAGTGGCCATAAGAGCGGTTTTCCTGGGAGGATCTAGGTTCGAAACTCCACAGACTGCAGGACTCAGCAAGGTGGTTGCTCATATGCTCACCAGGGGAACCCAAAGCCGCTCTGCTCAGGATCTGGCTCAGGAGGTAGAGGCCATGGCTGGCTCCCTGGAGGGTTTCTCTGGAAGAAACACTTTTGGCGTGCAGGCCGACTTCTTGAGCCGTTTTTTTCCCCAGGCAATGGAGCTCTTGAGCGATGTGATCATGAACCCCACTTTCCCTGAGCAGGAGCTGGAAAGGGAAAGGCCAAGGCTTATTGCTTCGGTGCGAAGGGAAAAGGATCAACCCACCGCCCAGGTGATGCGCATCTTTGCCCAGACCCTTTTTAGGGTTCATCCTTACGGGCTTCGCCAGCACGGCACAGAGGAATCCCTTGGGGCCCTCAAGAGGGATGACCTCAAGGCCTTTGCCTCCAGGTGGCTGGTGCCCAACAACGGGGTGATCTCCATAGCGGGGGACGTGAGCCTTCATGAGGCTCGCAAGTGGGTGCAACGCTTTATGGGTGGCTGGAGATCAGCAGAGTTTGTACCTCCGCCTGTGCCCCAGGAACCTGCTTTGGAACAGGTTCGCCAGGTCCGCCAGGAGGCTCCTTTGCAGCAAGTACACGTGGTTCTGGGATTTCCGGGTACGACTCTCCAAAGCCCTGAGCGTTTCGCCTTGGAGGTGCTTGACAATGTTCTCTCAGGGCAAGGAGGAAGGCTTTTCAAGGAGCTCAGGGACCGCCAGGGCCTTGCCTACTCCGTCACATCCTTCTCGCAGGTGGGATTGGATCCGGGATATTTTGGGACTTACATAGCAACTGCCCCGCAAAATCTGGAAAGAGCTCTGGAAGGCCTTAGGAAGGAACTCCAAGAGGTGACCAGGCAGGAGATTTCCCCTGAAGAGCTTCAAAGGGCCAAGAACAACATAGTTGGGACTTACGAAATCAGCCAGCAGACCAATGCCGCCAGGGCCATGAGCATGGCCCTTGACGAGCGATACGGTCTGGGACACGATTTTGGGGAAAAGTATCCCAGGCTCATCCAGGAGGTGACAGCCCAGCAGGTACTGGAGGCGGCTCGCAATTATCTGAACTTGGATCGATGTGTGACAGTCATTTTGGGTCCGGGTCCTTGACGGGCCAAGGGGTTTTTGATAGGGTTTACCAACTTGATGGGAGGGGCCGTTTGTCCAGGGCAGAAGAGGTCTCGGCCAGTTTTGGTCCCGGCTTGAAGTATAGGCTGGAATCCGTGGAGGTACAGGATCGAGATGAAGAGGATCCGGACGGGTATAATCGGGGTCGGGAATTGTGCCAGCTCCTTGGTGCAAGGCAGATTCTACTATGCAGACAGCCAGGCTGATATTCCCGGGCTCATAACCCGCAATTTTGCGGGCTATTACGCCTCAAGCATCCAGTTCGTAGCTGCCTTTGACGTAGACCGCAGAAAGGTGGGCCTGGATCTCTCCCAGGCCATATTCGCCCAACCCAATTGCACTACCGTGTTCCAAAAGGAGGTGCCTTTTCTGGATGTGCCAGTGGAGATGGGCTTTGTAATAGACAGCATCCCAAACCATGCAGGGGAGTATCCCGAGGCTGAGCGCTTTGAGCCTCTTCCCCAGCGTTACCGAAACCAGAAGGAAGCACGCAAGGCCATTGTTCAAATCTTGAGGGAAAAAAAGGTGGAGGTGCTCATAAATTACCTTCCGGTGGGAAGCGAGCGAAACACCTATTTTTATGCAGACTGTGCGCTGGAGGCAGGCTGTGCGCTTGTGAATGCCATACCGGTTTTCGTATGCAAGGAGTATGGGGAGCGATTCCGCCAGGCAGGGCTTCCTGTGTTGGGTGATGACATAAAGAGTCAGGTGGGCGCCACCATAATTCATCGCGTCCTGACGCGTCTGTTCGAAGACAGAGGAATGCCGGTGCGCAGGACTTACCAGCTCAATGTGGGAGGAAACACCGATTTCCTAAACATGTTGGACAGAAGCAGGCTCCAAAGCAAGAAACAAAGCAAGACCCAGGCCGTCACCAGCCAGATGAACGGCGGGCCTGAGGATCCGCGCCTGGTGCACATCGGCCCCAGCGACTATGTGCCCTGGCTTAAGGACAACAAACTCTGTTTTCTCAGAATCGAGGCTGAGCATTTCGGTGGGATACCTATGCATGTGGAGGTGCGCCTCTCCGTGGAGGACTCACCCAACTCCGCTGGGGTCATAATGGATGCTATCCGGGCAGCCAAGGTGGCTCTGGACAGGGGGCTTTCAGGTCCCATCGAGGAAGCCAGCGCCTACCTTTTCAAATCACCTCCTGTTCAATACGATGATGCCATGGCCCGCGAGATGCTGAAACGCTTTGCGGAGCCGACCTTCCAGGCCAAAGTGGCGGCCAAATCCGGTGCATGAGCTCCACTTGCTTTGAGCGTAGCTTATGGGCCTGCTCCAGAAGGAATAATTCAACGAGCCCCAAGTATTTGCGAGCTTTATTACCTGGGAGAGGCAGTGGCATGACATTCGGGGCCATTTCCCCAGGCAAACCCAAGAAACATTCGGTTTCCCGGGGCTCTGGACTGGCTCCAGGATGTTGTTGAATCGGCCGATTACCTCAGCCTTTGTGGATGACATGCTTCCCAAGGGGTGAGCATTTCGGCTGGGAAAGGGCTTTCATGGAAAGGGTTGAGGTGGATGTGCTTGTGGCAGGAGCAGGAGCTGCCGGGCTAAGAGCAGCCTTGGAAGCCTCCCTGCAAGGGGCCAGGGTGCTTGTATTGTGCAAGGGGGCACCAGGGGGAGGCACCTCCACAGTGCTCAGCGGAGGAGTCTTTCGTGGTGCCTCTGGTGGAGTAGATCCTGCTTCTCATCTTTTGGAGACCCTGAAGGCGGGCAGAGGCCTCAACCAGAAATCCCTGGTGGAAATCTTGGTGCAGGAATCCCCGTCACGGCTTCAAGAACTCTTGGATTGGGGGCTAAGAGGCGAAACAAGGGGAGCATTTCTTTTTGCAGGAGGAGTGGCACCCATATGGGGAAAGCCCATTTTGGATTGTCTGATGGCCAAAGCAGGCCAAAGAGGAATCGGTTTTCTGGGCTCCACCATGCTGTGTCGCATATTTCCCACAGGCTCAGGGCTGGGGGCATTGGCTTATAACATCAAGGGGGGCAGATGGCTGGGATTCCACTGCAAGGCTTTGATTCTGGCCACTGGTGGAGCAGGCGCCCTGTATGCACGCCATGACAACCCCCGTAGCATGTTTGGAGAGGGCTACACCCTGGCTCTCCAAGCCGGGGCACAACTGCAGGACATGGAATTCGTGCAATTCTATCCTCTTGGCCTGGCTGAACCTGGGCTCCCAAGCTTTTTGATTCCCCCCCGCTTGGCCGATAAGGGAAGGCTTTACAATGGGCAGGGGCAAGACATACTTTCCAAATACAGTATCCAGGAAAGGCCGGCTGCAGAACGCGCCAGGGACAGGCTCTCCCAAGCGATTTTCTTGGAGATCCAAGAGGGTCAGGAGATCTTCTTGGATCTTCGGGCAGTAAGCCAGAAACAATGGATGGAGGACCCACTTTCGGCATCCTGCAGTGATCTGCTGGGTAAAAAGTTCGGAGGCTTTGAGAGGCCTCTCAGGGTGGCTCCCATGGCACATTTCCTCATGGGGGGCATAAGCATAGCTGAGAATGGAGAAACCTCTGTGCCAGGGCTTTTTGCAGCAGGGGAGGCCGCAGGAGGAGTTCATGGAGCCAATCGTTTGGGTGGAAATGCTCTGGCCGAAACCCTGGTCTTTGGCGCCAGGGCCGGAAGGGCAGCAGCCCTTTGGGCACTGGAGGCTGATGAGCCACAGGATTTGGGACCTCTCATGGAACAAAGCCTCAAGAGCCTTCTTGCTCGTCCTGCACAGGGATTCCGGCCACAAACCAGGCAGTTGCGGGAGAGGCTTCGCCAATGCATGTGGGAAAAAGGTGGGATCCTGCGAGATAGAAAAGGGCTGCAGGAGGCTTTGGAGTGCCTGACCCAGATGAGCCTGGAGTTGGAGGCTTCCCCTATTTGCTCTGAGTGCTCTGGGCTTGCCCGCACAATGGAGTTGCACCTGGGAGTTGGAACAGGCATCCTCATATTGAAGGCAGCCCTTAGAAGAGAGGAAAGCCGTGGGGCTCATTTCAGGTCAGATTTCCCTTCTCAGGACGATCGATGTTGGCTGGGTCACTTGAGGGTCAGGCTGGACCCTCAAGGATCTGAATCATGGAGCTTCCAACCTGTTACACCTCAGGAGGCCTCCGGGCCATGATCTTCATAGGGGGGGTCCAGCCTAAGACAAGAGACCTGGAATCAACACCCAGGGTTTGTCCTTCTTGTGGAAGACCCCAGGCCTTCCTGAAACGCACAGATCATTACATAAGCCTCTTTTTCATCCCTCTAATACCCATCTCCAGAGGCAAGCCTTTTCTGGCCTGTGAGGCCTGTGGAAGGGTGGTACAGGAAGGTGGAGATCCTCTGGAGGAGCTAAGGGCAGGGATGAGAAGAGTCTGTCAGGGTTGCGGAGAAAGGATGGATCCGGTCTTTCAGTTTTGCCCTTTCTGCGGCAGGAAACTCTAAGGGTACAGGCCAGGAGCTGGCTATGGGAAAGACTCTCAAGCTCATCTGGGGTGTGGCTCTTCTTATGCTTTTTTTCATATGGATCTTCCCTTCCTGGGTCTATGTGTGGGAGGGCCCGGATTTTGCCTTCAAAGCCAAGATTGGCTCCTCATGGCTCTGGGCGCCCCCCATGCCTTATGGAGCCAGCCTGGACTGGTTCAAGAACATTTCCTACAGCCTGGCCATAATCCTAGCGGCCACAGGACTGCAACTCTGGGCCTCCATGGGGAACAATACTAATCTCGAGGGAAAATGATCCTTTTTCTCATCTGGGGCCCTGACTGCATTTGAAGGCACTCTGGGGGCAGAAGGCGGATTTGATTTATTTCCCAGCAAACCCAAACATCATAAGACCGTTCGGTCTCACACATCCTTCCGGAGAAGAATTGCAGAGCCATCCCTGGACAATTACACGGTGGTGGATGTAAAAAGGTCTGCATGATGCGTGAGTATCCGTCTGGTCCCATCCTGGCTGTGGGCGCAGTGGTGCTGGATGCCAACAGGGTGCTCTTGGTCAAAAGGGCCCAGCAACCAGGCAAAGGTACCTGGAGCATCCCCGGTGGCGTGGTGGGATTGGGTGAGACCCTGGATCAAGCCCTGAGGAGAGAAATCCTGGAAGAGACAGGCCTCTTGGTGCAACCTTTGGAGCTGGTGGGAGTAGCTGAAAGGATACTCATGGAAGCCGAGCGTGTCCAGTATCATTACGTGATCCTGGATTACCTATGCCTTGTACAAGGGGGAGCCCTGCAGGCCTCCAGTGACGCAGAGCAGGCCCGCTGGTTCCATCTGGAGGAGATAGCTTCTCTGGGGCTCAATGCCCAGGCCCTGGAAATCATCCAGAAAGCCAGGCGCCTGGCCCAAATTGGGGAAGGATTCTAGATTCGGGCAAGGGAGATCTTCAACTCCGGCCCACAGGCCTTAAGTGGGAGATAGGCTTTCATGGCGCACAGCGAACAGTTGCGCAAGATTCTTCAACGTATTGACCATAGAGGTTACAAAGCCTATCAGGAGATTGCAGGCTCTTACGAGTTCCAGGGCTTTGAGCTGGTGGTGGATCACGTACAGGGGGATCCTTTTGCCTCCCCATCCCGCATGAGGATCTTGGTGCCCTGGGAAAAGGCACCTTTCGAAAAATGGCTGGTGGCCAACAGCAGCCGTGCAGTGGGGTTCAGGGATTACCTGACCAGAACGTTTCATGAAGCCATCTGCGCTTTTAGCAGGGGCAGAAGAGGCATCGGCCACAGTGGGCAGATTTCCATAGATAAACCGGGCCAGGAGATCCTGGATAGATCTTCTGTCCTGGTCTCCAAGGAGGGCTTGGAGGTGAGATTCCTTTTGGGTCTTCCTGCAGAGGGCCGCACCATCCTGGGCAGACAGGCCGAGGAGATGCTCCTAGGGGAGATCCCACGAATAGTGGAAGCCTCCTTGAGACCCTGGAGCCTGGATTTGGCCAAGCTGAAAAACCATGTGGCATGCTCGGAAGACCAGGATGTCATGAGAGCACAGCTGGATGGCATGGGTCTGGTGGGCTTCGTGGCTGAAGGCTCCATATTGCCCAGAAGAAGCGGCGTGGACGACCGGCCCTTGGAATCCAGTTCTCAAGCCCCTGGGGTGATCCCGTTCAAGTCTCCTCCCAGCATGGAAGTTGTGCTTCACCCTCCCAACCAGGGCCCTGTAAAGGGCATGGGCATATTCAAGGGAGTGAGCCTCATAGTGGGAGGGGGTTTCCACGGGAAGTCCACTTTATTGCAGGCCCTGGAGAGGTCTGTGTACAACCATGTGCCCGGGGATGGGAGAGAGGCTGTGGTGACAGAACCCTCGGCCGTGAAAATCAGAGCCGAGGACGGCCGCTTTGTACAAGGTGTAGACATATCACCTTTCATCAGGAATCTGCCTTTGGGAAAGGATACCCGAAGCTTCTCTACGGAAAACGCCAGCGGCTCCACCTCCCAGGCTGCCAATATCATGGAAGCCCTGGAAGTGGGGGCAAAGGTTCTTCTCATAGATGAGGACACCTCAGCCACCAACTTCATGATAAGAGACAGAAGAATGCAGGCTCTGGTCTCCAAGGAGAGGGAACCCATTACACCTTTCATAGACAAGGTGAGACAGATGTACAAAGAATTGGGGGTCTCCACAATTCTGGTGATGGGCGGCTCGGGGGATTATCTGGATGTGGCCGACAGAGTAATTCTTATGGATCATTACAGGCCCCTGGATGTCACAAGAGAGGCCATGCGTGTCAGGCAGGAGTTCAGCTCTGGCAGGAAGCCCGAGGGGGGAGAAAGCTTCGGCCATATAACCCATCGTATCCCTTTGAGGGAAAGCTTTCAGGCACGCAGGGGGTCCAAAGAGGTAAAGATAGACGCAAGGGGAACCAGGCAGATAATATATGGCTCCACTCCCATCGACTTGGACAGGGTCGAGCAGCTCGTGGATCAGAGTCAGACCCGGGCCTTGGGAGAGCTCATCTACTATTTTTCCACTCACTATGTGGACGGCAGAACCTGTCTTAGGGAGGCTCTGGAGAAACTCTTTGAGGAGCTTCAGAAGAAGGGATTCCAGGTGCTGGGGCCTCGCAAGGCTGGCAACTGGGCCATGCCCAGAAAGCAAGAGATGGCTGCAGCCATTAACCGCATGAGGACCCTCAGGGTGAGACAAAGATGAACACAGAACAAACCTTGGAGTTGCTTCAGAGGGCCATGGAAGAACTGGGCCGGGAAGATACACCCTTGCAGGACTGGATGCAGCTTACCAGGGAAGAGCTCCTTTATCTTGCCCAGACAGCCGAGGCTGTGGAGTTTCAGCCTGGTCAGGTGATCTTTCGGGAAGGAGATCCGGGGGACGCTCTTTATTTAGTGGGGAGCGGTAGGGTGAGCGTCTTGAAGGCCACGCAAGAGGATTCCCCAAGCCAGCTCTTGATGGAACTGGGACCTCCTGCCATCCTGGGGGAGATGTCCTTGTTGGACCTGGCTCCCAGATCAGCCACTGTCAAGGTCTCGGGGCAAGAAACAGCCATCTTGCTTCGCATATCCAGGGAGCGGTTTCAGGAACTACTGGCCAGCTCCTCTCCCCTGGCCTTGAAGCTTACATACAGATTAGCCCGTCTCTTGAGCCACCGCCTGAGGACCTCCAATGTGGAAAGGATTCGCCTGGAAAGGGATCTTCTCAGGGAAGAGGTGCGCGAGCTTCGTCGGCAGGTGCACGGCACATACGCCATGGAGGGGATCGTGGGAAACAGCCCGGCCATGCGCAGGGTCTTTGACCTCCTGCACAAGGTTCTACCCAGCTCCATCTCGGTGTTGATCCAGGGGGAGACCGGCACGGGTAAGGAGTTGGTGGCCAGGGCGCTGCACTACAATGGCCCTCGCAGGGAAAAACCATTCATGGCCGTCAACTGCGCCACCCTGCACAAGGAACTGCTTGAGAGCGAGTTGTTCGGACACGAGAAAGGTGCCTTCACAGGAGCCGATCATCGGCACATAGGCAGACTAGAGAGAGCCCACAGGGGGACCCTGTTTCTGGATGAGATAGGAGACATGCACCCCTCCATTCAGGCCAAACTTCTCAGAGTGCTGCAGGAGAAATGTTTCGAGAGGTTGGGGGGCTCGGAGACCATCAAGGTGGATGTGCGAGTTATTGCAGCCACCAACAGGGATCTGCTAAGCGCTGACTCTGAAATGGGCTTCCGCAGAGACCTTTACTTTCGCATAAGCGTGCTCACCATTCAACTGCCCCCTTTGCGGGAAAGAAAAGAGGACATACCACTTTTGGCAGAACACTTTCTCCAGAAATACCTTCCCCCTGATAGTCACATCCGCGGCTTTCACAGAGAGGCCCTAAGGGCTCTACAGGCTCACCCCTGGCCCGGAAATGTGAGGGAGCTGGAAAATGTCATCCAGAGGGCCACACTCATAGCCCAGGGCCCACTCATAGGGCCTGAAGAGCTCTTGTTGGAAGAGCCCCCTCAAACTGAAGAGAGGGCCCTCACCGGTAAGGATCTGGACCTGGAGCGCCTGGAGGTGGAAGCCATTCGAGAAGCATTGCGTAGAACCAATGGGGTGCAGGTGGATGCTGCCCGACTCCTGGGAATCACACGAAGGGTCCTTCATTACAAGCTACGCAAATACGGGCTCAATTCCGAGCCCCCCTATTGACCCAATCCCCTTCTCGAATCCATTTCTCAAGAAGGGGGAATTCCTCTTGCTCCCATTGAGGAGAAACCCTTAGGCTAACGAACATTGAAAAAAGACGATCCAGCACATCCAACGATTTCTCAACCAATTTGACTCTTTCGAAGAAAACCCCATCGGGATCTTCCCTCAGATCCACCCCAGATGCAGGCAGTCTCATGGATTGGAAGCTCAGCCTTGCGGCCTCCCATCCAAAACTCCATTCATCTTCTCCCAGACTCATGCGGAAATGGGCCTTGGTAACCTTCTTGCCTTGAGCCAGTGCAAAGCGCGCCTCTTTTAGCCCCGGATTCTGACCAGAGCAGCTCACCCTTTCTGTATGCTCTTGCTCCTCTGACTCCAATGTGACCTTGTTCTCAAGCCAGATGGCCACTGGCCCCAGTCCCTGTACCTCTATGCTTCCATCTCCTTTTTCACTTCTGAACCAAAGCCAGGTCAGGAACTCTTCTCCCAAGAAGCTCCATCTGGATATTCGCTCTGCCAGCTCCACGAGTTCACTCCCCTGTAAGACCCCAGGGTCTGATCCCTGAGAGCCTTGATGTATCAAAACCGCGCTGTCCAAGATGCCTCAGCATCAACTCGTACGGATACAATGGTATTACCCTGAGCAAGAAGGTCTTGTGAAAGTGTTCTGCAAAAAGATCACAAATCGCCGGCTGGTTGGTGCCCAACAAAACAGATCCTGTCTGAAGATTCCAAACCACCTCGTAGGTCGAGGAGTTGGGAATACTCCTTCTTAGAAGCTTCCATCTCACCTGTTCTTGAATTTCTTTTTTCCGCTCTTTGGGCAGAAACGCCAGGCCTTCTTTTTTTGCCACCTCCCTCTGGGCCTTCAAGACATGCTGGCGAAGGATCCTGGCAGGCACCACCCTGGTGTCCACCCTGAGAGCCAAAACCAGGTACCCCTCCTTGAAAAACCCTTCTCCCGCAAACTCGGCATCAAGGGAATCCATCATGTCCACCCAGCCCAAGGAGCGCTCTTGGTCCGAGTTCTCGTCCAGTTCCCGAAATCCAAATCGTCTTATCCTACCGGGAAACTCCTCCTTGTAATTGGGTGGGATCTGCCCTTCCAGAGAAAACCGAGAGAAGCTCAATCCACCCCTCAAGAATCCCATGATGTCATCTCCAAGGTTCTAGGCCCCCAGCATCTTATCCGCGGGCCCTCTCTCATATCTTCTCAAGTCTGGGTAATGGCTGAAAGCTTCCAGGGGTTGGGGCCCACACTACGGGTGAAGGTCCAATACTCCTCGAACTTGACCGGATTCTTGTCACTACCCGATACCAACTTTCCTGTGGCCTCATCCACTGTGTAATCCAGGAGATTGGCACAGATCCTGACTGTGATGAAGTCTTGTCCCGACTCCTGCCACACCTCCACTGGTTCTACTGCCCTGACAGCCACGTTTTCCAACCTGTTGATCCTTCTCTGGGCTCTAAGATTTTCCACCTGAGTTTGGAGGCTTCTGAACATCTCCTCAGTCAAGAACTCCCGGGCCTGATCCATATCTCTCTGAGCCCAGGCAGCCTGCACCTTGAAGAAGATGTCCATGGCCTCCTCTTGGAAGCTCTCGAGATCAAATCCAGGATCCATCTGCCTGATATGGCCAAATCCCTGCAGGAGAGACTCCTGTTGTCCTGGAATTCCAGGGGAGAAGACCTCCACGGACTCAACACCCTGGGAAAGGCTCTGGGAGGAATATGAAGAAGTCTCGGGTGCCAGTCTTTTTCTTTTCACCACAAACCAGTAAATCCCATACATCAAAGCCCCGATGAGAATCAGGTCAAAGAGCCCAGGGCCTCCCCAACCACCTGCTGTGTGACCTGCCAGGCCAAGGCTCCTGAAAAGCATGCCCCCGATGAGACCTCCCAGAAGCCCTCCTGCCAGCCCTTGCCAAAAGGGACTCCTGGAAGGAGAGGGAGGCGGCGCACTGGGAGCATATTGCCGCTGCTGCTGGGAAGGCTGGGAGGGAGATGGACTGGTGTAGGATTTGGAAGGAGGTGACAGGGGCCTGGAACCCCTGCTCCCATGGCTTCCCCCGCCCCCCGCTCTGGCCAATACCTCTACTTCCATGCCGTACAAGAACAAGAAAGTGAGGGTTGTCATAAGAGCCGCCCTCACAAACCACCTGAACCCATACATTGCCTTTTTCCCCTCCCTAAGTTTCTCTCGATCTGACAAAGGCTTCTGAATGATACAATGGCAGTCTTCGAACCAAAGCGGTTTATGTGCCCAAGACCACCAAGGCCCAACCCCCTTGGTGTGGTTGAGTCAGCAGTTGCTTCTTGACATTATCTGTCTCATGGGACGGTGTCAAGACAAAGGCCCAACAAGACCATTGTGCACAAGGGCTTGGGTGAACATAATAATGCTTTGGGTGCAAAGGAGCAAAGGTGAGGGCTCTTCTTTTGAACATGAAGGCCTGGATGATTTTTTGGGGATTTTTGTGCTTGGGGTTTCCTGCTCATTCGTCCGGAGAGCCCGACTTCTTTTCCCTTAGAGCCTCCCAAGAGATCATGGAGCCGACCTACGATTGGGTGATTCGAGGAGGGTTGATCTACGACGGAACAGGAGCGCCCCCATGGATAGGGGATCTGGGGATAAGGGGCGACAGGATAATAGATCTTGCCCCTTTTATCCCTGGCAGGGCACTGAGGGAAGTCCATGCCAGTGGGCTGGCAGTAGCCCCAGGCTTCATAAACATGCTCAGCTGGGCCACAGAATCCCTGCTTGTGGACGGAAGCTCACAGAGCGATATCCGCCAAGGCGTCACCCTGGAAGTCTTTGGCGAAGGACGCTCCATGGGCCCCCTCAACGAGCCCATGCGCCGAGAGCTTATCCGCTCTCAGGGAACCTTAAAGTACGAGGTTCCATGGACAACCCTGGGGGAGTACCTGGAGCATCTTGTGTCCAGGGGAGTATCTACCAATGTTGCCTCTTTTGTTGGGGCCACAACCTTGCGCATGCACGTCATGGGCGAAAGGCCCCAGGCTCCCTCGCCCAAGGAACTGGAGCACATGTGCCAGCTATTGCGCCATGCCATGGAAGAAGGGGCCATGGGCCTTGGAAGCGCACTCATCTACACACCCGGGGCTTACGCCAAGACCCAGGAGCTCATCGCTCTGGCCAGGGTGGTTTCCCAGTACAACGGGCTGTACATCTCCCACATCCGTAACGAGGGCAGCTGGCTGCTGGATGCCCTGGACGAGTTCATCCAAATAGCCAGACAGGCGGGCGTAAGGGCCGAGATCTACCATCTTAAGGCTGCCGGAAGGGAGAACTGGGACAAGCTTGATGAGGCCATAGCCAGAATAGAGGCTGCCAGGCAGCAGGGGCTTCAAATAACCGCCAACATGTACGTGTATGATGCCAGCTCCACTTCCCTGGATGTTCTGCTACCTCCTTGGGTGCACAGGGGAGGCTCCGAGGCCATGATAAGAAGGCTCAAAGACAAGGAAACCAGAAAGAGGATCCTCAAGACACTCAGGGTCAGGGAACCAGAAGGGATTCGCCTTCTCAACCTTAGGAAGGATTCCCTGAAACCCCTGGCAGGCAAGACTCTGTTGGAGGTAGCAGAGCTTTGGAATATGACGCCAGAAGAGGCGCTTTGCGAACTGGTGCTCAGGGATGGAGCCGGGGTAAAGATGCTCAGGTTCACGATCTCTGAAGAGAACATCCGAAAGCAGATCCTGCTGCCTTGGGTGAGTTTCGGCTCTGACGGAGGCTCTTTTTCAACAGAAGGTCCTTTTCTTGGTTTCAATACTCACCCACGAGCCTTCGGAAATTTCGCCAGGCTGTTGGGAAAATATGTTCGGGAAGAAAAACTGATCCCTTTGGAAGAGGCCATTCGAAGACTCACTTCACTTCCTGCTTCTAATCTCAGGCTCAAGGAGCGAGGAAAGCTAAGCCCAGGCTATTTCGCGGACGTGGTTGTCTTGGATCCCAAGAACATAAAAGACCACGCCACTTACCAAGACCCCCACAGGTACTCTACAGGTGTTCTTCATGTTTTTGTAAACGGCGTGCAGGTTTTAAAAGATGGCGAGCACACAGGGGCCAGGCCAGGAAGGGTGGTCAGGGGGCCAGGATGGAAGGGTCTGCCATCTTCTCCTTGAAGCAAACCCCTCAAGCCGCCTTTTTTGGCTGGCCTTTGCAAGAGAGTTGAGCCCTCAATTCACCAAGCTCTTAAAGCGCGGGCAGACTTAAATGTATTAGAGATACAGGCTCAACAGAATAATGCCTTTTTAGGGGCTGGCTTCAAACACCTCCATCATCTCCACCCGCGCCTGGGGAGCTATGATTCTGACATTGGTCTCTATGTCATGGAGATGGGCTTTGACATCTTCCCGGCAGATCCCTCGAGGAGCGTATATTGCAAAGATCACGTCTCGGGTCTGCGGTCTTATGCGGGTGCGCTTGTCAGGGCCGTAGAGGACACTGGATATGACTCCCTCTTGGTCCCTCATGATCATGTCCCTGGGCTTGAGAGACTGTTCCTTTCCATTGAGCAACACGTAGGACTCTTCTTTCTGTGAAGCTTGGAGCCTCACGGGTGGCCGGATGCTGTCCAGGTCGTGTCCGGCCGTTAGGATCATGTTTTTGAGCTCTGCTAGAAACATGGCATCCACCAGCGAGAAGCCGCCTCCTATGGGCTTACCCTTGAATACAACAGACTCTAGCTGTAGCTTCACGTGGTAGGTCTTATGAAAGAGCCTGTAGTAATCACTATAGGCCATTATCACCGGATGCTTATCCACACGGGATCTGCCGGCTCCAGAGTACAGAGTGCGCAGTTGTCTTTCCAGATCCCTTTTCTTCTCATCCAGGGCTGGATGACCCGGCGGGTTGGCCACATCCCGCATGAGAAGTACTGCGGCGTAAGAACCATTGAAAACCTCCTTCCAGGATTCGGATACCTCAAAGACAAATCCCATGTCTCAACCTCCCATGAGGGAACACCCTGGGCAGGATCTTAACTCCGCCTTTGTCATGCATGAGGATATAAGCACCACCCAAACAATCCCTATCATAGCAGTTCATGGCCTGTCAGGCCATGGTGCCAGAAGGTTTGCCCCGTTGCCCCATGAGCCACAGCAGGGTATCCTCAATCTTGGACGCTTGAAGGCAGCTGGAGATAAAACTATGAAGTGCAAGAAACATCCGGAGCAAGAGGCCATGGCGCTGTGCGAGAAGTTCCAGGTGGGCTACTGCCATCTGTGCTGTGATGATCCTGAGCTCCCAGATGGCTGTATGTGCACAAGCCCCACAGTTCATTGTCAGTTCCGCACCCGGTGCATAGTCTGGGAGATGTCCAAGAACAGGAGAAGAAGACTCTTGGAGAAACAAGACTGACCCAGAGGTTACAGGGGCTGATTTTCATGAGGAGGCGGCAAGTGAAGGTGGCTCAACTGCGTGTAAATGGAAAACGCTTGAGAGAATCCATGGAGACAATGGCACGAATCGGTGGAACAAAGGGCGGAGGCATGTACAGACTCGCTTTGAGCAAAGAGGATCGGGAAGCCAGGGATTTGCTCATTAGCTGGCTTGGGGAGCTCAACCTCAAGGTAACAGTGGACCAGATGGGCAACATTTTCGCTCGAAGATCGGCAATACGCGAGGAACTTCCTGCGGTGCTCATGGGTTCCCACCTGGACACCCAGCCTTTCGGAGGCAGATTTGACGGGGTGTTGGGAGTCATGGGAGCACTTGAGGTAATGCGCACCTTGCAGGATCGATCCATACAGACCACCAGGGCTCTTGTGCTTTGCGACTGGACCAATGAGGAAGGCTCTCGGTTCAGTCCAGGTGTCATGGGCTCCGGGGTATGGGCGGGAAAGCTTCAGTTGGAAGAGATCCATAAACGCCAGGATTTACAAGGCCGAAGCGTAAAAGAGGAGCTCAGGCGCATAGGCTACCTTGGGCAGAGCCCTTGTAGGGCTTTCCCGGTACATGCTTACTATGAGCTGCATGTGGAACAAGGCCCTGTTTTAGACAAAATGGGCATTCCCATAGGGGTTCCTAGGGGAGTAGTGTGCATTCACTGGTACGAGGTGCTGGTACAAGGAGAGAGCAACCAGGTAGGTCCAACTCCCATGGAAGCACGTCATGATGCCCTGTGTGCAGCCTCGGAGATGATCCTGCATGTGGAATCAGTGGCAAAGGCTGCTGGAGCCGGGCTTGTGGCCACAGTGGGGCGCATACAAAACCATCCAGACTCACCCAACATCATTCCTGGAAGAGTGCTTTTCACGGTGGACATACGTTCATGGGATGAGGAGCTGGCTCTGCGCTCATGGCAGGAAATGGAAAAGGGATTCCGGGAAATGGCTGCCCGAAGGGGATGCTCCATAGAAATCCAGACTCTCTGGAGAGTGGATCATGTGGAGTTCGATCCCAAGCTTCTCCATAGGGTTCGCGAAAAGGCCAGAGCCTTGGGTTACGAGACCTTGGACATGCAAAGCGCTGCAGGCCACGATGCAAGCTATCTGGCCATGGTTGCTCCCACTGCCATGATATTCGTGCCCAGCATTGGGGGCAGGAGTCATGTGGAACTCGAGGAAACAAGCTGGGAGCACTGTGAGGCAGGAGCAAATGTGCTCTTGCAATGCGCCCTGGCATCTGCCCAAGAGGAAGATTAGTGGACTAGGCCCTCATTTTCAGGATTTCTGGATGATCATGGCCAACTTCACCATATCCTGGGACGAGCCCATCTATGCCCAGAGCCAGCCCGATTTTTTCTGTGGAGTCCTTCCCCGGTCCAGACCCGGAAAAAAGCGCCAGGTTTCAAGGACAAAGCCCCAACCTCATGGATTATGGAAAATGATCTGGTTTGGGATGGCTGGATCCTGGCTCAATGAGGCCAGGATCTTTCATTTGGGATCTTGCAGGGGGTCCATTCCTGTAAAATGCCGGTGACCTGGCCGCTGGACTCCAAAGAGCAGCCTTGGGCTGATCTGCATTTGTGACATGGGGCTTATGCCGGATAAATAATGCCTCATCCCCCGTTTAAGACCGGAAGAATTTCTATTTTCTGGCCTGGCTTGGGGCATTCTGAAAGGGGAAAGCTCTTACCGTCTACCAGAGCCAACATCACCTCTTCCCTTGGGATTCCCAGCTCCTCCAGCACCTGGGCCAGGCTCTTTCCCTGCTGCCAAGGGACATGCTGCTCAGGATCCTTTGCCCCAGCGTATCTCCACAGATGTCCGCGAAGCAGGATCCTAACCCTTGTCTCAAACATCAGCCCAGTGTCCAGCCCAATCCGAGTTCTTCCAATTTCTCCCTTGCGGGAATCCCTTCCTGGCTCCAACCCCTGAGGCTGTAATACTCCTGAAGCATTCTACCCAGGTGCGGCAAGACCCCTTTTGCCCTGCCTTGTGGCCTGGGATGCACTAGAAATCTGGACGGCAGCCAGTCGTCTTTCCTGGTGATTCCCAGTCGAAGGTTGTACATGCGTTTCAGGTTGAAGATCCTCTCCCCCACCAGGAGAAGCTCTTGCTGGTCCATTTCCCATCCTGTCACCAGCTCCACCCACCTGGCTATGGTGCTGGGCCCTACCCTGCCTATAAAGAGGAACTTGCACAACCCCAGAGGGTTATACACGCTCATGTAGTTCTGCAGGTCAAAGGTTATCTTGGCCTTCCCATCCACGCCGTGAGGATCCGGGGGTTCCATGTAACCCATGTCAGCCAGTGGTATACCCCTGCCCAGGAAATAACTTAGAGACTCCAGGTGGCATGCTCCCCTGTTGGCAGTGGCATAGTTGGCGGCCATGCACGTGAAAGCCCGTGGGTCATGGTAGGCCATCTCCAGGCCCTTGACATCGGTGCGGAATTCATGGGCCAGAGGCCCAAGCACACGGGCCGCCTCCCTGGTTCCCTGAGCCAGGAGTGCACCTAGCCCCTCGTTCCTACCCATCCAATCCACCAGTG
This sequence comes from bacterium, assembly GCA_037481695.1. Classification (NCBI taxonomy): domain Bacteria; species bacterium. The sequence continues at coordinate 340,220 of JBBFLE010000001.1, forward strand.
CCAAAATGGTCTGGGGATCCCCCCACCTAAGCTCCAACCCGCCTGTGTCCTTGGCCGTGATCAGACCCTTCTCAAAGCATTCCATGGCAAAGGCCGCTGCCGCACTGGCGGATATAGTGTCAAGGCCATAACGGTTGCATTTCTCATTGGCCAGGGCAATGGCTTGGAAGTCAGAGTTCAAGAGATTTCCCCCGAATCCAGCCACGGTCTCGTACTCGGGCTGGTGTGAGTCCACCAAAGTTTCTGAACCGTTTTGGATCCGGATGGATTTCCCACACCCGATGGGGCAGCCAAAACAGGCATAATGCCCACTGAAGTATTTGGGCAAATTGGTCTGGCCGCATGTGGCCCTGGCGCCATCAGGCCAGGAACCGCCCCTCCAGTTACTTATGGGCAGGTCCCCGTGGGCCTCCACTGCCTCGACTCCGCCAGGAGTCCCGAACCTGCTTAGGCCCGCAGCCCCTTTTTTTATCTTGGGGAGTTGCTCTTTAACTAGCAGCTTCAATCCCTCTGGGTCATGGCCATGAAGCTTACCCACACCCCTTACGACCAAGGCCTTTAGGTTCTTGGAGCCCATCAAGGCTCCAAAACCGCAACGTCCCGCAGCCCTGGAATGTCTGCCTTCGAAAATCACCGAAGCTATCCTTGCTAGCCCCTCTCCTGCGGGGCCTATGGCCGCCACCCTAGCCCTTGGATCTGTCTCCAAACAGAGCCTCTTTTCGGTCTCAAAGGTATCCAGCCCCCAAAGATGCCGTGCATCCCTGATTTCCAATTTGCCCTTGGTTATCCAGAGGTACACTGGAGATTCGGCCCTTCCCCTCAGGATGAGCCCATCCACCCCTGTGGCCTTGAGGGCCGCACCCCAATAGCCTCCTGCTGTGGACTCACCCCATATGCCCGTCAAAGGCGACCTGCCGCAAAGCACGGTCCGGCATGCCGTAGGGGCAGTGCTGCCAGTAAGAAGCCCGGCAATGATAAGAAGCGGGCTTGAAGGCTCCAAGGGGTCTGTGCCACCATCCAGCTCTGCCATCAGGATCTTGGCACCGATTCCGCTTCCCCCAAAATACTGCCTGAGGTCCTGTTCTGAGACCTCTGTTTTGGATACCACTCTGTCAGAAAGATCTACCTCCCAGAAAACGCCCCAATAGCCTTTACCCACAATACCTCCTCATGGTCCCCCTGGCATGGGGGGCCGGTTATTATTCATTGCTTCAGCCCGGATCATTCAGCTATCATGAATCATGTGGGCTCACTATGAACTGTCACTAGATTACCCCTTGTTGTTGCAGGAGGCCAATCTCCTCATCCCCCATCTCCAGCATCTCTCGAAGGATCTCCTGGGTGTGCTGGCCCAACAAGGGTGGTGGGATTCTCAGAGAGCCAGGGCTTCTCTCCATGCGAATGGGGATTCCTGTCACCTTAATACGGCCGGCCGTGGGGTGGTCCATTTCCTGGACCATGTCCAGGGCCATTGTCTGAGGTGAACTGAGGGCTTCCCCTATTGTCCACACAGGACCATTGGGGATACCGGCCTTGTCCAAAATATCCCTCAACTCCTGGCTTGTGTAATTCATGGTGCGTTCTTCTATTACCTGGATGAGGGCAGGACGGTTCTCAACCCTCTTGGGATTGGATTCGAATCTGGGATCTTTTTCGTATGCCTCCATTGCCAGGACGCGGCAGAGGGTGGACCAAAGGGAGTTGTTGCCCACGGCTATGTTGATGTGCCCGTCCTTGGTGCGAAAGCTCTCGTAGGGGGCTATGAGGGGATGCTGGTTCCCCTGGGGTTTGGGGGAAACCCCCAAGGCAAAGTATCTGCCTGCCTGGAAGGTAAGCTGCGCCAGCTGTCCCTGGAAAAGAGAAGTCTCCAAGCGCTGCCCCTCTCCTGTGCGTTCCCTGTGGAAAAGGGCCACCATGATGCCGTAGGCCGCAAACATGCCTGCCACGATGTCGGCCTGGGCTATTCCCACTCTGTAAGGTGGCCCCTCAGGCGGGCCTGTTACACTCATTATTCCGCCCATGCCCTGAGCTATGAGGTCATAGCCCGGTCTTTGGGCTTCCGGGCCTATGCTTCCAAAACCAGTTATGGCGCAGTAAACAAGTCTGGGCTGAAGCTTACTGAGTTCTTCATACCCAAGCCCCAACTCATCCATGGTACCCGGCCGGAAGTTCTCCACCAACACATCTGAGCGCTTGGCCAGCTCTTTTAAGATCTCTTTGCCCTTTTGGGACTTCAGATTCAGGGTCATGCTCCGCTTATTCCTGTTGACGCTCAGGAAATAGCTGCTCTCCCCCTCTTGGAATGGAGGCCCATAGTGACGGGCCTCATCCCCGACCCTGGGCATTTCCACCTTTATGATCTCGGCCCCCATGTCTCCCAACATCATGGTGCAATAAGGACCAGCCAAAGCCCTGGAAAGATCAAGCACTCTTACCCCTTGGAGCGCCAAGCTGCCCATTTCCATTCCTCCTGCCAAGGTCTCCCTTGGATCTTTCATTTGTGTCTCTCGCAAAGCTCCAACAAGACTCCGTGGGTCTCTTTGGGATGGATGAAGGCTATGCGCGCCCCCCCGGCTCCCCTCCTGGGTTTCTCATCTATGAGCCTGACCCCCTTGGCCTTGAGCTCCTGGAGGGCCTGCTCCAAATCATCCACCCTGAGAGCTATGTGTTGTACACCTTCTCCCCTGGCTTCTATGAATTTGGCCACAGGGCCATCAGGCCGGGTCGACTCCAGTATCTCTATCTCTCCCTCCCCCAGAGGCAGGAAGGCCACCTTTACGGCCTGATCCTCTATGGTTTCAAAACCCTCAGAAACCATGCCCAGCTTCTCAACGAAAAACTCCAAAGCGGCCTTCATGTCCTTGGAGGCCACACCTATGTGGTCGATGTGCAGTATCTTCATACTTCTCTCCTTCCTGAGCCTGGCATCTTTTATAAGACCGGGTATGGATAGAACTCCGTGCCAAGATCTTGATCCCATAAAACTTTTGGGCCTAAAGGCTCAAAGCTTTCTTTGAGGCTCAGAGACTGCTTAGCCCCCAAGCCCAGGGGTAAGCTCAAACATGTCAGGTAGAGGGCCGTCTCTTCTCCCAACCCATTTGCCCCCATCTGGTCTTAGGGCCTCAGCCTTACGTTTTCCTGGATAAACTTTACTATGTCACTGGTGAAGGAACCAGGGCCGAATATGCCTGCTATGCCTGCCTCCTTTAGAGCCGGGATATCTTCCTCTGGTATTATACCGCCTCCCAGCACAAGCACATCCGGCGCACCTTTTTCCTTCAGAAGTTCCATTATCCGGGGGAAAAGGTAATCGTGGGCGCCAGAAAGACTGCTCAAACAAAGAACATCCACATCTTCCTGGATCACCGCATTGACCACCTGCTCAGGACTTTGCCTAATGCCCGTGTAAATCACCTCCATGCCTGCGTCCCTAAGGGCTCTGGCCAGCACCTTGGCGCCCCGGTCGTGTCCATCCAGCCCAGGCTTGGCCACAAGAACCCGAATCCTTCTCGAAGCCGTCATGGCGAGCCTCCTCAGATGCTCACGGATGCCTGATATTCACCAAAAACATCCCTCAACACATCGCAGATCTCCCCCAGAGTTGCCTGGGCCTGAACAGCCTCCAGAATATGGGGCAGGATGTTTTCAGTGCCCCTGGCCGCTCGGTGTAAGCCCTCCAATGCCCTGTTCACCCTCTGGGAATCCCTCTTCTTGCGAATCAGCTCCAGTCTCTCCACCTGCCTCTGTCTTACTGCCGGGTCCACTCGCAGGATCCCCTTGAAGGGTGGCTCCTTTGTCTGGAAGCGATTCACCCCCACCACCACACGCTCCCCGCTTTCTATTTCCTTCTGGTAACTGTACGCCGCCTCCTGGATCTCCTTCTGGATGAACCCCATTTCTATGGCCCTGGGAGAGCCACCCATCTCATCTATCCTTCGGATATAGTCCATGGCTCTCTCTTCTATCTCATTGGTGAGGCTCTCCACGTAGAAGGAACCGCCCATGGGGTCAACGGTGTCTGCCACCCCGAACTCATGGGCCAGAAGCTGCTGAGTGCGAAGGGCTATCTGCACTGCCTCCTCGGTGGGAAGAGCCAGGGCCTCGTCCATGGAGTTGGTATGGAGGGACTGGGTGCCCCCAAGCACTGCTGCCATGGCCTGATAAGCCACCCTGACTATGTTGTTCTTGGGTTGTTGAGCCGTGAGGGTGCAACCTGCTGTCTGGGTGTGAAAACGCAGCATCCAGGAGCGGGGGTTCTTGGCCTTGAACCTGTCGCGCATGATCCTGGCCCAAAGCCTCCTGGCAGCCCTGAACTTGGCCACTTCCTCGAAGAAATCCAGATGGCAGCAGAAGAAGAAGGCCAGCCGAGGCCCGAACTGATCCACCTCCAGCCCGGCCCTGAGCCCTGCCTCCACATAAGCTATCCCATTTGCCAGGGTGAAGGCCACCTCCTGCACTGCGGTGCAGCCCGCCTCTCGCATATGGTACCCGCTTATGCTTATGGTGTTCCAATTGGGTACCTCTTTGGAGCAAAAAGAAAAAATGTCCGTCACGATCCTCATGGAGGGCTCAGGTGGAAATATGTAGGTGCCCCTGGAGGTGTATTCCTTGAGTATGTCGTTTTGAATGGTTCCGTTTAGCTGTTCCCCCTTCACCCCTTGCTCCTGAGCCACTGCCATGTACATGGCCAGCAATATGGCAGCAGGGGCGTTTATGGTCATGGAGGTGCTGACCTTGTCCAGTGGAATCCCATCAAAGAGAATTCTCATGTCTTGGATGGTATCTATGGCCACCCCCACCTTGCCCACCTCCCCGAAGGCGCTGGGATGGTCCGAGTCGTAGCCTATCTGGGTGGGAAGATCAAAGGCCACACTGAGCCCGGTCTGTCCCTGTTCCAGGAGATAGCGGTAACGTCTGTTGGACTCCTCGGCGGTACCGAAACCAGCATACTGCCTCATGGTCCAAAACTGACCCCTGTACATGGTGGGCTGCACCCCTCGGGTGAAGGGATAGCCTCCTGGAAAGCCCAGGTCTCTCTGGTAATCCAGATCCGCCACCTGGCAAGGCAGATAGACCCTCTGGATGGGAATCCCCGAGGTGTTCAAAAAGGCCGGCTTGCGCTCAGGCCTCTTGCTCACCAGGGGTGCTATGGACTCCTCCCATCTCTTGGCCGCTTCTTTTAATTCCTCCAGAGCCCTTTCATCGAACATGGCCTGCACCTCTCAGCTAGCCTGCCCCCTGGGGTATGTATCACAGGGGGATATTGGCGTGTTTCCTCTTGGGCCTTATGTCTTCCTTATCTCTGAGCAGTTCCAGGGCCCTTATGAGCTTCTTTCTGGTTTGGCGGGGCTCGATGATCTCGTCTATGTACCCCAATGAGGCCGCCAGGTAAGGGGTGGCTATGGTCTCTCTGTATTGTCTTACCAGTCGTTCCCTTTCTTTTTCAGCATCCGGGGCGTTTTGGATCTCCCGCCTGAAGATGATGTTAACCGCTCCTTCAGGGCCCATGACAGCTATCTCTGCCGTGGGAAAAGCATAATTTATGTCTCCCCTGAGGTGTTTGCTGGACATGACGTCATAGGCTCCGCCGTAAGCCTTTCGGGTGATCACCGTGACCTTTGGCACCGTTGCCTCAGAATAGGCAAAGATGATCTTGGCCCCATGCTTTATGATGCCCCTTTCCTCCTGATCTATGGCTGGCAGAAAACCAGGCACATCCACGAAGGTCACAAGGGGCACGTTGAAACAATCGCAAGTGCGCACAAACCTGGCGCATTTCAGGGATGCATCCACATCTATACAGCCAGCTAGATACATGGGCTGGTTTGCCACTATCCCCACAGGGTGGCCGTTTAGCCTTGCGAATCCCACCACCATGTTGCGAGCGTATTGCTCATGCACTTCGAAGAAGTAACCCTGGTCCACCACCGCCCGGATCACGGCTTTGATGTCGTAAGGCTTCCTGGGGTTGGCAGGTATCATGCTCTGGAGGGCCTCTTCCTCCCGATCAGGGTCATCCTGCGGGGTTATGGAAGGGGGGCGCTCTCTGTAGTTCTGAGGCAGAAAATTCAAGAGCTCCCTTATGCGCCTCAGGCAGGATTCATCATCAGGATCCACAAAATGAGCCACACCGCTTCTCTGAGTGTGTACCTTGGCTCCTCCCAGTTCCTCGCTGGTGACCTCCCTGTGGGTCACTGCCTTCAGCACCTCGGGCCCTGTGATGTGCAAGTAACTGGTCTTGTCCACCATGAGGATGAAGTCCGTCAGAGCAGGGGAATACACCGCCCCTCCGGCACAAGGACCCATTATTGCCGAGATCTGAGGGATCACCCCCGAACAAAGAACATTTCTCAAAAATATGTCCCCGTAGCTGGCCAGGCTCACCACGCCCTCCTGGATCCTAGCCCCACCAGAATCATTTAGACCTATGACCGGACAGCCGGATTTCACGGCCAGGTCCATGATCTTGCACACCTTCTCTCCGAAGGGTCCGCTTAAGGAGCCGCCAAACACGGTGAAGTCCTGGGAGAAGACGAATACCGGCCTTCCATTTATACGCCCATAACCTGTTACGACCCCGTCACCCAGGATCTTTTTCTTCTCCATGCCGAATTCATGGCAGCGATGCACCACAAACTTGTCAAATTCCTCAAAAGTACCCGGATCCAGCAGTTTGTAGACCCTTTCCCTGGCCGTGAGCTTGCCTTTGGCATGCTGGGCCTCTATGCGTTCCACCCCTCCACCCAGCTCCGCCTCTTCATTCATGGCCTTGAGCTTCTTGTAATGCTCTTCCAGCTCCATTTCTTACCTCCCTTGGGGCCCTCAGCTCAATGCAGCCTGCACCAGCTCGGCCACCTTGTCGGGGGTCCTGGCCACCGGTATTCCAGCTCTCTCCAGAGCCCGCATCTTCTCCAGCGCAGTGCCCCTTCCTCCCGAGATTATTGCTCCTGCATGTCCCATGCGCTTGCCAGCCGGAGCGCTCTGACCGGCTATGAAGGCTGTCACGGGCTTTGGAAAACCCTGCATCACCAACTGAGCTGCCTCCTGCTCGGCCGTGCCACCTATCTCGCCTATGAGCACCACCAGTTGGGTCTGGGGATCTCTGGCAAAAATATCCAGGATTTCCACAAAAGAGCTTCCCACTATGGGATCTCCTCCTATGCCTACACAGGTGGACTGACCAAGACCCTTCTGGGTCAAGTGATCCACGATTTCATAGGTCAGGGTGCCGCTTCTGGAGATGACCCCTATGTTGCCTTCCCGGAAGATGGCCCCAGGCATTATCCCCACCTTGGCCTTGCCCGGTGAAATCACTCCAGGACAGTTGGGCCCTATGACTCTGCTGGCCGAGCCTTTCAAGGCGGCCTTAACCTGAAGCATGTCCCTGGCTGGTATCCCCTCTGTGATGCAGATTATCAGATCAACCCCAGCCTCAATGGCTTCCAGCATGGAATCCGCTGCAAAAGGGGCCGGCACAAATATCAAAGAGGTGTTGGCTCTGGTCTCTTTCACTGCCCTGGCCACCGTGTCAAACACCGGAACCCCTTCCCAGAGGGAGCCTCCCTTCCCAGGGGTGACCCCTGCCACCACCTTGGTGCCGTACTGGATACACTGCCTGGCATGGAAACTGCCCTCCTTTCCAGTTATCCCATGCACCACAACCCGGGTACTCTCATCCACCAGAACAGCCATCAATCCCTCCCCAAGTCAGCCGCAATCCTTGCTGCTTCTCTCATGGACTCGGCCACCCGCATACTCAGCCCGCTTTTCTGCAATATTTCCTTTCCCTCCGAGGCATGGGTGCCTGCCAAGCGAACCACCAATGGAACACCAATTTGCATCTTGGAAGCGGCCGAGACGATCCCCCTTGCTATTACGTCCCCCCGAACTATGCCCCCAAAGATGTTTACCAGAACCACCTTCACCCTGGGTTCCAGCATCAGGATCCTGAAGGCTTCGGCCACTGCATTCTCGTTGACCCCGCCTCCCACGTCCAAAAAATTTGCGGGTTTAGCCCCCATCTCCTGGATGAAATCCATGGTGGCCATGGCCAGTCCGGCTCCATTTACCATGCATCCGATGGTTCCGTCCATCTTGACGTAGTTGAGCCCATAACGGGCTGCCTCCAGTTCCAGGGGATCCTCCTCTTCAGGGTCTCTTAGATCAGCCCAGGCAGGATGCCTGAAGGCTGCGTTGTCATCCAGGTTTATCTTGGCATCCAGAGCCAGAACATCCCCTGAGCCTGTTATAACCAGAGGGTTTATCTCCGCCAGGGTGCAATCCTCCTGGTAAAAGACCCTGCACAGCTTCTGTAAGGTCTCCTGCAGCTTGGTCCTGGTTTCTGCCCTTACTCCCAGCTCAAAACAAACCCGTCTGGCCCTGTAAGCAGGGAGTTCTCCCCAGGGTTCCAGATGCTCTCTGAAAATGGCCTCGGGGTGCTCCAAGGCAAGGGCTTCTATTTCCATACCCCCTGACCTACTGGCCATGAGCACCGCCTGCCCTTTAGATCTGTCCAAGATGACTCCTGCATAAAGCTCAGTTTCGATGTCCACCTGTTCTTCCACAAGGAGCCTGCGCACCAGCTTGCCTGTGGGGCCTGTCTGAGGAGTCACCAGCCTCTTACCCAGGAGGGAGGAAGCCTGCTGTTCTACTTGCTCCAAGCCTTCTGCCTTCAAGATGCCCCCGGACTTACCCCTTCCTCCAGCATGTATCTGGGCCTTTATGACCCAGGCCTTTCCTCCCAAATCCATGGCAGCTTCGGTGGCTTCCTGACAGCTGATGACCATCTTGCCCCTGGGGGTTCTTATGCCGTAATTCCTCAAGATCTCCTTGGCCTGATATTCGTGGATATTCATGGATGCTAAGCTCCCCCCTTTGGACAGGCTTCCAGGATTTAGAACTTCTCCCTTATGACCTTCTGTTTCAGCTTCCCTATGGCCCAAGTGGGGTTCAGGCCCTTGGGACAGGCCTCTGCACAGTTGAATATGGTGTGACATCTCCAAAGCCCATGCTTGTTGTCCAATATCACAAGCCTCTCCTGGGTGCCCTCGTCCCTGGAATCAAATACAAACCTGTACGCCTTAAGAAGTGCTGCGGGGCCCAGGAAATCCTTGTCCGCCCAGTAGGAAGGACAAGAGGAAGTACAGCAGCCGCAAAGGATGCATTCATAGGAACCATCCAAGAGCTTCCTCTGTTCAGGGCTTTGAAGCCGCTCCTTGTCCGTGGGAGGAGTGCCTGCAATGAAATACGGCTTCACGGCCTTCAACCTCTCGTAAAAAGGCTCCATGTCCACTATTAGGTCTTTGATGATGGGGAAAGACCTCAGGGGCTCCACCCAAATCACTCCCTTGAGGGTCTCCACCTGCGACTCGCAGGCCAAATTGTTCTTGCCGTTTATGGTCATGGCGCAGGAACCGCATATGCCGTGTCTGCAGGAGCGCCTGTAAGAGAGGGTACCGTCTTGGCGCCACTTGATCTCATTGAGGGCGTCCAGAACCGTGGAGCCCTTGGGGCATTCCACTTGATATTCCCTGTAGCTAGGCTCCTGGTCCTTCTCGGGGTCGAATCTGAAGATCCTGAATGTTCTAATCATCTCAGTCCTCCGGGTGGGCAAGGACCCATCAGATCCTGCCTGCACGAGGTTAGAATCAATATTTCCTCTCCTCTGGCTGGAACCTGGTGATCACCACAGGCTTGAAATCCAGCCTTATGGAATCCCCTTCTTTCCAGGCCAGGGTGTGCTTGAGCCAGTTTTGGTCGTCTCTCTTGGGATAATCCTTCCGAAAGTGTGCCCCACGGCTCTCCTTACGCGCTATGGCCCCAACAACTATGGGTTCCACAAAGTCCAGCATGCTGCCCAGCTCAATGGCTTCCATCAGCTCGGTGTTAAACACACGGCCCCGGTCCTGCAGGCCTATCTTCTTGTAGCGCTCCTGGAGTTCCTTTATTTTTGCCAGACACTCCTTCATGGTTTCTTCCCGTCTGAAGATGCCCATCTTTTCGGTCATGGTACTTTGAAGAATCTCTCGGATCTGTGCTGCGGACTCGCTTCCCTTGCTCTCCAGGAGGCCCTCAACCCTTTCTATGGACTGATCTGCAGCATCCTGGGGAAGATCAGGCAGGCAGGGATCCTCCCTGAGGTACTTGAGCATGGAGATGCCGGCCCGTCTTCCGAACACGCAGCATTCCAGTGTGGAGTTGGTGCCCAGCCGATTGGCCCCATGGGTGGAAACACATGCGCACTCCCCTGCTGCAAAGAGGCCTTCCACGATATCGCCTGCGCTGTTCTTGAGCACTTGAGTCTGCGTGTTTGTGGGGATTCCACCCATGGAATAATGGGCCGTGGGAAGAATGGGAATGGGCTCCTTCAGGCAGTCCACTCCCGTGAACTTCAGAGCCAGCTCGTGGATCTGGGGGAGGGCCTCCATTATCTTGGCCTCACCCAGGTGGCGCACATCCAGGTGCACGAAGTTCTTGCCCCCGATGCCTCTGCCCTCGTCTATCTCCGTTTGAATGGACCTGGAGACCACGTCCCTTGGCGCCAGCTCCATCTTTTGCGGAGCATAACGCTCCATGAACCTCTCTGCTTTGTCGTTGAGAAGATAGCCCCCTTCTCCCCTGGCCCCTTCTGTCACCAGTATTCCCGATGGGTAAAGACCGGTGGGATGGAACTGGACGAATTCCATGTCCTCCAGGGGAAGCCCGGACCTAAGCACCAAGCTCAAGCCATCACCGGTATTTGCGTGGGAATTGGAGGTCACCTTCCAGGCCCTGGCATAGCCTCCTGTGGCCAGAAGCACTGCCTTGGCATGGAAGACATGCATCCCTCCTCGCCTCAGGTCCCAGGCAACTATCCCTCGACAGGCTCCGTTTTCCGCGAAGATGAGTTGCAGGGTAAAGAACTCACTGTAAAATCGCACATCCTGCTTTACGCAGGTCTCGTACAGGGTATGAAGCTGCACATGCCCGGTGCGATCCGCCGCATGGCAAGCCCTTTTCTGGGGTCCCTTGCCAAAGTCGCTGAAATGCCCTCCAAAGGGCCTCTGGGAGATCTTTCCCTCGGGGGTGCGAGAGAAGGGAACCCCAAGATGTTCGCATTCATAAATCACAAGGGGTGCCTCCCTGCAAACGATCTCCTGGGCATCCTGATCCCCCAGGTAGTCGCTACCCCGCACCGTGTCGTACATGTGCCATTCCCATCTGTCTTCCATCATGTTTCCCAAGGAGGCTGCACAGCCTCCCTGGGCTGCTCCGGAATGGGAGCGGATGGGATACACCTTGCTCACCACAGCCGTGTCAAACTCCCGGCTGGTGTAAAGGCCTGCAAAAAGCCCGGCCAGCCCAGCACCCACTATCACAACATCATGACGATGGAATTCCATCTGTCCCATATCCCCCCCTTCTTGTTTCAAGAGGCAAAGGGCCCTGCATGCTCACATCAGGATTTTCCTGAGCTTTGGCTTAGGCCTTCACCCCAAAAGGAATTATGGTTAGTCCCCCGAGACTGGCCATGAGAAGCCCCAGCATGAGAAGAGCTCCCAGGATGGCCGCCCGCCAGCCTCCCCTGTGCACATAGTCCTGGGTTATCATCCAGATGCCGTTTAGTCCGTGATATATGCACAGAAGGAGAAAGAAAATGTAAAAGAGCTTCCAGAGGGGATAAGCCATCCTGCTGGCCACCCACTCGTAGCTCAACCCACCCTGGGGGACCGTGTAGTGCGCGATGAACGTATGGACTGCTATGAGTACCACCAGACATATTCCAGTCACCCTTTGCAGGAACCAGTGGATGGCACCCCCGCTCTGGATTCCCTGATCAGCCCTCATGAGCTTACCTCCATCACAAATGGGAGATTATGGGAATTGCTGCTGCCACGAATATGGCAGCTCCAACCCCCATAGCCGCCCAGAAGAGTTTCTTTTGGACAAAGACCCCACCTGAAACAAAATCCACCAGACAGATACGAATACCGTTTAAACCATGGAAGAGCAGACAGCCTATGAGACCCAACTCCAGGAGCTTGTTAAGAGGCTGATCGGCAAGCCTCACAAACAAAAATCCCTCGAAAGCCTCCTTGCCCAGTCCCAGGTGGCTAAGAACAAAAAGGTGCACCAAAAGAAAGATCACTATGAGCACCCCAGAGATGCGCATAAGGAGCCAAGCCACAAATCCCAAGTCCCAACGATAGCGCATTCCCCCAACCCTCCTTCCCTGCTTATTGTCCCGGCCTTTCCCCAACCCTTTCCAAGGCCTTTGAATCTGCCCAGCATGGAAAACCCAAGACCCTAGGGCTTCCTGACATGCCCAGGGCTGACTTAAAAAAACAACCACTCGGCAATGACTTTCTTTGCCTGACTAGCTGGCAAGGGCCAAGAGCCTTCTCATCTGGCGTATCTGCGCACCCCTTCCTCGTAAAGATCCTGCCCCAGCACGTCGTTTACCACCATCACCGGAAGGTCTTTGACCACTAGTCTGCGTATGGCCTCAGGCCCCAGATCCTCATAGGCCACCACTTGAGCCTCCAGCACGGAACGGGCCAACAAGGCTCCTGCTCCTCCTGTGGCACCAAAGTAAACGGCCTTGTAACGCACCATGGCCTGGATGACCTCCTGGGCCCTTTTCCCTTTACCGATCATGCCCTTGAGGCCCAGTTCCATGAGTTTGGGGGCATAGGCATCCATGCGGTAGCTGGTAGTAGGCCCGGCCGAACCTATGGGACGGCCAGGCTTGGCAGGGCTCGGGCCCACGTAATAGATCACCTGCCCTCTTATGTCTATGGGCAGTGGCTGTCGGGCTTGAATCAGATCCATGAGACGCTTATGGGCTGCATCCCTGGCCGTGTACACAACCCCGTTTAGGAAAACCTTCTGGCCTATGCGAAGCTTTTCCACATCCTCGTCTCTAAGGGGTGTTGTGAGTTTTATGACATCGCTCATGGTGGCTCTCCCCTGCAATGGACCGCCCCGGGAACCCACATGGGGTTCGCCGGGCAACGGGTTTCTCAGATGACCGCCTCCTTGTGGCGTGAGGCATGGCACTGGAGGTTCACCGCCAAAGGCAGGCTGGCTATGTGGCATGGGGTCATCTCTATGAACACTCCCAAGGCCGTGGTTCTGCCTCCATATCCCTGGGGTCCGATGCCCAGGTCATTTATCCTACGGAGCAACTCCTCTTCCATCTCGTTCAACTCGGGATCTGGGTTGGAAGACCCAAGAGGCCTCAGCAACGCCTTCTTGGCCAAAATGGCGGCCTTTTCAAAGGTGCCCCCTATGCCCACACCCACTATGACCGGAGGACAAGGATTGGAACTGGACTCCCTGACCCTCTCCACCACATAATCCATGATTCCCTTCTTGCCCACAGATGGAGTAAGCATGACAACGCGGCTCATGTTCTCGCTGCCTCCTCCCTTGGGCACGGCCAGTATCCTGAGACTGTCCCCTGGTACCAGATCCAGGTGAATGATGGCCGGAGTGTTGTCACCGGTGTTTACCCTGGTAAAGGGATGACAGGCCGACTTGCGAAGATAGCCTTCTTTGTATCCCCTTCTCACCCCTTCCTGAATGGCATCGTAAAGATATCCTCCTGTCAGGTGCACATCCTGGCCCAATTCCACAAAGACCACAGCCAGGCCCGTATCCTGGCACATGGGAACCTGCTCCTGCTTGGCTATCCTGGCATTCTCCAAAAGCTCCCCCAGCACTTCCTGTGCTGTGGGAGATTCCTCTTGTTCCCTGGCCTTTTCGAGGGCCTCCAGCACGTCTTTTCCCAGATCGGTGTTAGCCTCCATAAACAAACGGCTCACCACTTCCGTGACCTTCTGCACGCTTATCTGCCTCATCCAAGCGCCTCCTAACCCTTTCTGAGAGCCCTTATTCTCTTGATGAGCCCTCCTGCCTGGGCCTTGACCAGGTAGTCTATTACCTGTTTGCGGGTGTAGCGCGGCCGTAGAATCCAGCGCCTTATTACCCCAAAGACTCCACTGTAAACAAGGAAATTGGCCTCCATGAAGGGATCCATGCCCCAGGCCCCATCCAGGGCTTCTTCGATGATCCTTTGGAAAAACTCCACGATCTCCGATTCCCTTTGGAGGATGATCTTTAGGTAGTCGGCCCTCACGTACTTGGCCTGGGTGTAGGCCAACATAACCTGGTCTTCCAACTCCATGGCGCTTTCCACAAATGCCCTGAAGGTGGACTCCAGTCTCGAGAGGGGATCCTGGCAGGGAGGCCCCTGCGCCTTGAGCTTTCCATAAAAGGAGTTGCAGTAGTTCTCGAAGAAGAGATAGAGAATATCGTCTTTGCTCTTCACATAGTCATAGATGCTTCCAAGCCCTATGCCGGCCTCTTCGGCTATTTCCCTAACCGTGGCTTTGTGGTAGCCCTTCTCCTTGAAGACCCTAATGGCCCCCTCTATGATTTGCCTTCGCTTCTCGTCTATGAGCTGACGGTCCTTAACCTTGGATTCCACCTGCACGGGTGATTTCTCCCAAGTGGCATATGTTTTTGGGGCAGGTCCCGAACAAACGTTCATTCATCATATTCAGAGATCGGTTATTGTCAAGTGGAAATTAGCCAGGCCTGAACCGGGGAAGACCACTTTGGGGGAATAAGGCTTCTTTGAGCATAAAGGAGTTCATCCAGAAGATCGTGGAGCTAGCCCCCCAATTCAGTGGTTGTAAATAGTTTGGAATATGTGCACAAGCAGTAGGCTTGGAGGCTCGGCTGTACCGATCCTTGGAGTTCCTGGCTCTTTGTCAGGTGAGTCTTTCTAGGGAGGGCAACCTGGCAGCATCTTGCCTTACAAGCTGGTCATAGTTGGCACCCTATGCCCTAGCAGCAGTTTCAGTTGCTCATTTGTAGCCTATCAATGCGGGTAAAAACCCTTTCGGTCCAGTTCTTCCTGGAAACGTTCTATGTGACCCAGCTCTGCCAGACTGCTGTACGTTCCCTCACCTATTATGAGATGATCCAAGAGCCTCATGCCCATCACCCGTGCGGCCATGACAAGATCCCTGGTTATGCGAATATCATCCTGGGATGGTTTGGGATCTCCTGAGGGATGATTGTGAACCGTCACCATGGCTGCTGCATGCACCTCCAAGGCCCTCCGGATCACTTCCCTGGGGTACACTGCGCTGGTGTTGATGGTGCCCTGGAACATATCCTCCACTTTCAGAATACGGTTTTGGCTGTCCAGAAAGAGGACCTTGAAAACCTCCCTTTTTAGGTCCCTCATGCTGTGGTACAGGTATTCGAAGACCTCTTGGGAAGATCCCAGCTTGTACGGCATGCCCTCCAGCCTGTCCTCCAGGAATCTCCTGGCCACACCATGCACCAGTTTGAGGGCCAGGGAATTGCGAGGACCTACACCAGGAATCTCGAGCAACTGTTCGGAGGGGGCCTCAAGTACATGCCTCAGGCTTCCGAATCTTTTTATGGCCGCCCGGGCCATGGGCTTACAATCTCGCCTGGGTGTGCCGAGAGTAAGCAGAAGTTCCAGAAGCTCCTCATCAGTGAGGGCTTCAATACCTCGATCCAGAAACTTCTGTCTGAGCCTCTCTCTGTGCCCTTCCAGTTTTGAGTTCCTTGCTCGTTGCCCCATGGAAAAGCAGCATAACAGAACCAGGCCCTTGTTTCCAGAAAAAAAGCCGGGGGGCATGCCCCGGCCTTTCATGAAAATTCATGATCTTCAGGCAATGGCCTTGGGCTTGCAAAGATGCTGGGCACTGGTGGCCACCCTGCCGCAGCTTTCGCAGAAGTACTGCATGGCCCCCAGCTTTCCGCTGCAGACATGCTGCGGGCTCACCTTGGGAGTCCCGCAGAAGCTGCATTCTGTCTCATCCCCGCATGGGTTGCAAAGATGCCCTGGCTCATCGGCTATGGCCCCGCAGTTCTTACATGTGTAAGCCATCACACTCCTCCTTAAGTTGGTTTCCGGCCCGGGCAGGCCTTTATTTTTCATTAAAACATCCCCTGGGCCCAGGTCAAGCACCTTATCTTTCTGGATGACTCCCAGGGTATGCCCTCTTTTTTTCTAGCCTGACCTCAACGGGCGGCAAAGGCCTAACCCGTATGTTCTGCCCTCAGAAAACAAGGGAGCTCATCCCCATTAAATCTTCCTATGAACTGATTCATGTTCCAATGCGGCCTGCTTTCCCCTGAGGGGGCCTTTTGGAAAGAGGCTCAAGGGCAAACTAGCCCATACTGGGCAATGGTGCGGGCCAATCCCCAGAGGTGTGGTAAAATGGTTTTGCAGATCTGGGAGACATATAAGATGCTTGTTCACGAATCTCCGGAGAAACTCACTTTACGGGAAGATCCAGGATGGGGGTGGGGGCTGGGGGGTGTTCTTGCTGCCATCGCAGTGGTTAGCCTGGCAGCTTCTTCAGGACTTTTCCAGGGCATCAGGTGGGTGTATCCCCTGACAAGAACCTTGGTCGCAACAGCTGCTTTGGGCATGCTTGCCGCCTCGGTGGTACTGCTTCTTAGGCCCAAGCATTGGATCCTGGAGATGGACCGCAAGCAAAGAAAAATGGTTCTTCTCAAGAAAAAACTTTGGCCTCGGACAGTAAACATCTGGAGCTTTGGGGAGGTGGTGGGCACCAGGATTGTTGAGTCGGAGCAAAAAGGAAATTGCTGTTTCCTGGAGATTCTGGTGGGCTCCCAGGAGGGGACTCGGGTGGTGCATCGCTTTTTTTCTGACAAGCCCAGCTGCCAGAGGGCTGGCAGGGCCATAAAGCGCATACTTGAAGAACCCCCATGGGAGCCCCCTGCTGTGATACTCAGGGCCCGCATACGCATGTGATAAGATGCAGATCATCTCGGCAAGCAGAAGGACCGACATCCCTGCCTTTTACATGCAATGGTTCATGATAAGGGTGGAGGAGGGCTTTGCCTACTATCCCAACCCCTTTGGCATGACCCTTCAGCGGGTATCTTTGCTTCCCACGGACGTGCACAGTATAGTGTTTTGGTCCAAGCATTACGGACCTCTCCTGGCAAATCTGGGGAAATTGCTGGATAAGGGCTACTGCATGTGTTTCCATTACACCATAAACAATGCCCCCCGCCTCCTGGAGCCCCACAGTCCTCCTTGGGAACTCTCGGTAAAGATCTTTGGGGAACTTGCCCTGGCAACCAGTCCCAAACAAGTCTTCTGGAGATTTGACCCCATAGTCCTCACAAAAGAGCTTGACCACCGTTTTTACCTGAATCGCTTCAGGGAAATCGGGAGTAAGCTTCAAGGACTCACCGAACGCTGCTATTTCAGCTTCGTGAACCTCTATGGTAAGACCAAGAGCAAGATGCTGAAAAAAGGCATTTCCTGGATACAACCTTCCTTGCAGGAAAAAAGGGAGCTGGCTGGGGCCATGGCCGAGCTGGCAAGAGACTGGGGCATGAAGCTCCTGGCCTGCTGCCAGGAAGATCTCCTGGGTGACGGGATCCAGGGGGCCAGATGTATAGACGGGGAGCTTCTCTCAGAGCTTTTCCCAGATAAGCCTCCAGCACTGGACCCAGGATCTACAAGGCCAGGCTGCGGCTGCAGCAAAAGCCGCGACATAGGCATGTACGACACATGCCCCATGGGATGCGTGTACTGCTATGCCTATCAGAGCAGGCAGCAGGCCTTGAATCATTTCAAGAAACATGACCCTATGGGCTGGACCCTGGTTGATATGTACAGAGGAAATCAAAGAGTTCCACAACACGTTACGCTGAAATAGCCCGCATGAGCTCCAGGTAAATTTCTGCAGCTTTATGTACTTGCTCCAGATAGACCCACTCTTGAGGGGAATGTGCCTGCTCCAGGCTACCAGGCCCCAGAAGAATGGTTTGAATGCCGGCTCCCCAAAGCAGGCTGGCATCCGAGTGGCTGGGGAAGGGTCCAGGCTCCCATGGTATGCCCTGCCTCTGGCAGATGTTTTTGAGAGCCTCCAGCACAGGGCCCCTCTCCACCACCCTGTATCCCCCGTGCACCGTGGTGAAACGTACCAAGGCTTCTAATTTGAGCTCTTCCTTAAGCCTAGAGATCATGTCTTCCAGCTCGGCCATGAGACTGCCAGCTGGCAGCTCCGGAGGCATGTGAAAGTCCAGCCATGCCTCACAGCGCTCAGGCACTGCAAACCCGCACGGAGAACTGAAAAGGTCCCTTATGTTGTATACCACCTCAGGCCTTTTCTCCCCCAGGTGTCTGGTCAGGCCGGAGATGATTTCCAACATGGCCTCCACAGGACTTTGCACCTGACGGGCCAGGGAGGCATGGACCCTTTTGCCTTGGGTGGAAAGCTGCATCTCCAAATAACCGTACTGACCCAGGCAGGCCTTGAGCTCAGTGGGCTCGCCTATGAGGGCCCAGGGGCAATGGAAGTCCTCCACAAGAACCCGTGCCCCGTCGCCTTCTTCCTCCTCCCCCACCACCAGCAACACACACGCAGCGGCCCGACTCCCCATCTGTTCCCATACAACGGTGAAGGCCTCCAACATGGCTGCACACCCGCCCTTCATGTCGGCTGTGCCCAGCCCCCAGGCCCTCTGTCCCCTTTGTTCGAAGCCGAACCGATCCAGATCGTAGGCTGCCACAGTGTCCAGATGCCCCACCAGGGCCAGCTTGGGTTCACGGTCAGGAGGCACCAGAAGCAAGTTGTACCTGCGCTCGTCCACCTCTTGCCTCAGCACCGGAAGCCCCCGCCTTCGGCAATAGCTCCAGAGAAAATCCAGAATTTCCTCCTCCTTCCCCGAGGGGCTATAGATGTCTACCATGCGGCGCAGCAATCTTTTGAGGCGAGCAGGCTGAATAAGCGGCAACCTCATCACTGTTTGCCCTGGCCATCTCGTTTGGAAGCTCCCTTGGCCGAAGCTTTTCTCCCACCCAGGCGCTGGCGCATGTTGTCCAGGTTCATGGCCAGGTAAATATGCTCCTGGGGATGAGAGAAGCCCATCTTCTTGAAGAAACGAAGGGCCTGCTTGTTGTCGGCCTCGGTGTCCACAACCAGGATCCTGACCCCGCTTTCCAGCATGAGATCCAGGAGAGCATTGAAGAGTTTTTCGGCAACTCCTGTGCCGTGGAACTCAGGTGCAACCCCCAGCCAGACCAGGTGTCCGTACTTCCAAGCTGAGCGACTCTTGGTCACCGTGGTCCCCATGGCAAAGCCCACCATGCGATCCCCTTCTTCAGCCACCAGGCATAATTCAGGATCGCTGTGGAAAAGATCTATGACCTCATGTTCATCCCATGTGCGATAAAGGTTGGGAACCTCTTCTGCAGTGAAAAGAGCCTCCCCCAGATGGAACACCTGGGCCAGGTCATCTATTTCCATGGGCCTGACACTTATGGACCATCTTTTTCTCCTCTTGTGCAGACTATGCACCTGTGCCCCGTTGCCAGGCTGTGATTCAATTGCACTGGATTCTTGTTTCATGACGCCTCCGGCTTTCCTCCAGATCCATTGTAGGGCAGTGTTGGGCCTTGTCAACGCAACCCTTTATAAATGACCCCGTCCCGAATTAGAATCCAGAGGAAAGAGCCTTCGGGCTAGCTAGCCTGTGAAGGCCTGGGCTTGAGCCTCTATATCCTTAGGAGACACAGGAGGGTCTATTCATGCGGGCCATGGTCATAGACAAGATAAGCAGCCTTGTCCAGGAGCCGGATCCCCTTAGGCTGGTGGAGCTCCCCATGCCCGAACCCGGGCCCAAGGAGCTGCTGGTGGAGGTCTCCACATGCGGGGTTTGCCACACCGAGCTGGACGAGATAGAAGGTCGCACTCCTCCTGCCAGCCTTCCGGTGGTGCCAGGGCACCAGGTAGTGGGCAGGGTGAAGGCTTGCGGCAGCAAAGTGAGGCTTTTCAAGCCTGGAGATAGGGTGGGCATAGGATGGATTCACGGCTCCTGCGGCCGCTGCGGGCACTGTAGATCAGGAAATGAAAACCTTTGCCCGGAATTCAGGGCCACAGGCAGGGATGTCAACGGGGGGTACGCTCAATACATGGTCGTGGGAGAAGAGTTTGCCTTCAAGGTGCCCCACGTGTTTTCTGACTCCGAGGCTGCCCCATTGCTCTGTGCCGGGGCCATTGGATACAGGTCCTTGATGCTGGCCCAGATGAAAGACGGGGAAGCCTTGGGACTCACTGGCTTCGGAGCCTCAGCCCACCTGGTGTTGCAGATGGCGCGTTATCTTTATCCCAGAAGCCGGATCTATGTCTTTGCCAGAAGTGAGAAGCAGAGGGAATTTGCCTTGGAAATGGGAGCAACCTGGGCAGGGGACACCCTCGACATGCCACCAAGGCCACTGGATCGCATCATAGACACCACCCCGGCCTGGCTGCCGGTCTTGGAGGCCCTGGCCAGACTGGCTGGAGGTGGCCGCCTGGTCATAAATGCCATCAGGAAGGAGGACAGGGACAAGGAAGTATTGAAGGAGCTGGACTATGTGAAGCACCTCTGGATGGAAAAGGAGATAAAGAGCGTGGCCAATGTCTCCAGAAGAGACATCAGAGAGTTCCTTGAGCTTGCAGCGCAGATCCCCCTGAGGCCTCAGGTGCAAGAATTCTCCCTGGAGCAGGCGAATCTTGCCCTCAGGGAACTAAAGGCGCGCAAGATCCGGGGGGCCAAGGTCCTGTGTCTCAAGAAAACCCAAGACCCATGATTGGCCTCAAGGGCCTGTGAGCTTGGGGCTTTGGTCCTTGGGCAGAAAGGCCTACAGGCTGGCTCAAGTCTTGATCACTTCCTCTGTGTAAAAATCTCTGGGTAGGGAACCCTCTGCCATTTCCATCAGGCGGATCCAGCCCTGCACCCTTTGTTTTCCGTAGGCCTCTTCCCAAGCCCTGACTATCCTTTGTACAGGCACGTCCTGGAAGCTTCCGTGGAAGGCCACATATTCCATGAACCTTTTTTGCTCTGAGTTGTAGGGCTGGAATATGGAGTCATGCCTGCCGTCAAACTCCAGGGGTTCAACTCTGTGCTTCTCACAAAGCTCCTTGTTGAAGGCCGGGGTGGCCTTCACCCACTTGCCCTCCAAGTGAAACTCCGTGAAGCCGTGGTAAACAAATAGGTCCGTGCCCATCCACTCTATGAGCTGGCGAGTGGCCAGATGATTCCTGACATCGGCAAATCCCAGCCTGGAGGGGATCCCACAGGCCCTTCCCATAGCGCAAAGCAAGGAGGCCTTGCTCACGCAGTAACCTCTCTTGAGCTTTAGCACGCGGCTGGCCCTGTAATGCTCAGGCTTGTAAAAAGGAACATATGGATCGTACCAGATATTGTCCCTCACCCAGTAATAGAGCCTGACGGCCTTGTCAGTGGGATCAAAGGCCTTGCAGGTCACCTCCTGGGCCAAGATTGCCAGCTCAGGATCACAGCTATCCAGGATTGGGGTGGGCTCCAGATAAATTCTCAAATCCTCTTGCATGAGAACTCTCCTCCTGGCCTATTTGCTCCCTTGGGATTCCTCTGAAGTCTCCTGGCACAGACTCAGGTGCCTGTCCACCACCTCTGAGCGCACCCCGGCACAATCTATCAGGCTGTGAAACAGGTTGTCATGGCTCAAAGGCATTTTTCCCCTGGCCAGGAGATTTCTCCAGCTTCCCCCGTGCGTCTCCATATACCTTGGGGATGCCCACACCAACATGGGCACCTTCCTTTGCTCGGGTATTTCTTCAGCTTGGCCGTGCCCCCATCTGCCTTCCTCCCCAAGGGACTCCCCATGGTCCGAAACGTACCAGACCATGGCCTTGCTGTGCTTCACCCTCTCTATCACCTGGGAGATGAAATGGTCCGTATGAAGTATGCTGTTGTCATATGAGTTGATTATCTCCTCCAGGGTGCATGATTTGGGAGACCTCCTGGCACAAACTGGCCTGAAGACCCTGAATTCATCCGGATAGTGATGATCATAAAGCCAGTGGCTACCCACCGTATGCAATACTATGAGAGTCTTGCCTGAGCCGCTTGCCAAGGCCTGCTCCAGGGGCTCTAGAAGCTCCTGATCAGTGAAACTCATGAGCACATTGTCTGCCTGCGGATAATTGTAGTGGATAGTATGGGCCTCTTTTGCTATGGCCGAGACCACGGTGTTGGCTTTGCCCAGAAAGCTCTGGTTGGAGATCCAGGCCGTTTGGAAACCTGCGGCCTTGAAAACAGAGATCAGGGAAGTCTCTCTCACTGCGAGGCTTGGGTCCCCCTGGCTGGCCCTGGTGAGCATACAGGGCACAGCGGTGCGGGTGGTGGTGCCGCAAGAGGTGACATCCCTGAAGCTCACCAATCCCAGCTCCAGGGCCTTGGGTGTTGTGGGCCTGGGATATCCATTTATCTGGAGATGATCCGCTCTGGCAGACTCCCCCAGGATGAGTACAACGAGCATCTCCTCATCCGAGGATTGGGCAGGGGGTAAGGAAAGCTCTGCCCTTCTCTCCATGAGCTGCTCAAGCCTTTTTTTCTCGACCAGGTAAGATGCACTGTGGGCCAAAGCTTCAAACGGAAGGCCCATGGGTAGTTTTGTCAGCAGGTGAGGCACAGCGCAAAGTGCAAGACAGCCTCCAATGAGAAGCAGCCTTCTTTTTCTGGGAAAACGCTTAAGAGACCTGATGCTCACCAGCACTAGGAGCACGGAGGCCACCACTGTGATGCCGGCCTGGATCAGAAGCTCCCTGCTCAGAAACCCCGCTGCCTCCTCCCAATTGGTCTCCCAAGCCAAAGCCACGGTGTTGGGTCCAAAGGCCCGGATCTCAAAGGTAGAGACAAAATAGCTCACAATGCAGCTCACCAGGGCCAGCAAGGGAAGCACCAGTCCCATGAGCCAGGCCTGCAATGAAAGGGTCAGACTCAGCCCCCAGAACATCACTGTCTGCAGAGCCCCCAAGGCCAAGGCCTGGCCTGGATTCCCCTTGACAAACCACAGAATGGAGTCCCTGTTGAAGGCCAAGGTATGCGCTATTGCAGCAGCCAGAAGCAAGATGAGTGCCTCCATGCCAGGCACCCTGTCTCGGACTCTCCAGGCCCTCGAGGAATCCTCCTGCCTCAAACCCGTCACCAACCTCCCAGGAGGTGCATGTGCAGATGGAAGATGAGCTGTCCCCCTCCCCTCTCCACATTCAAGATAAGCCTGTAGCCTCTTTTGGCTATGCCCAGAGCCTGTGCTGTTTCTTTGGCCCTTAGGAACATCTCGCCCAGGATCTGGGAGTCCCCCCTTGAGAGCTCGTTCACACTAGGTATGTGTCGGGTGGGCACAACCAAAAGGTGCACGGGCGCCTCTGGCCTTATGTCCTTGAATATGACCACGTCTTGGCCCCTGTACAAGAACTCTGCCGGGCTTTCTCCCTTTATTATCCGGCAGAATACACAGCCTTGGACCTCCTTTTGGCCCAAGGTGGGCTCCCGGCTATCTTCCAGAATCTCTTTCACTTGACCAACATCACCTCCACCGAGGTCCTTTTGCGCAGCTCATCCACATGGTCCTCCACCTCCTCCTGCTTGAAGAGCACCTTCTCGAAAAAAGAGGGTTTTTCCTTGCCCAAAACCAGAAGATCGGCCCCTTCTTCCAAGACCACCTTTTTTATTACGTCCATCAGACGGCCCCTCTTGAGCAACCCCTTTGCCTGTACACCCTCTTTTCTGGCTATCTCCTCCATCCTCTCCAGGATTTGGCGACCCATATGCTCCAAGGACTTCTCCGCGAACTCCGGGCGCACCTCCACGGTCATGCCATGCACAAAGGAAGCATCCACCGCATAAAGGAAAACCAAAGGGGCCTGGCTCTCCCTGGCCAGAAAAGCAGCTTCTAAAGCAGCCCTCTCCGAGGCCTCTGAGCCCGTCACCGCGCACACTATTTTCTTGTAGCCCATTTCCCCTCCTCAGCGGTCATCTTGCATCAAATCTCCACCAGAAGAAGCCATCCCATGCCGAGAGCTATGGTGACCAACATGGGCAGGAATGCCACCTTGGCATATTCCATGAAGGATATGGAATAGCCTGCCTTTTCAGCCATTCCCACTGTGACCACATTGGCGCTGGCCCCGATCATGGTGCCATTGCCCCCCAAGCAAGCCCCCAGAGCCAGAGCCCACCATAGAACACCCCCTTGGGCACCTGGGATCACCCCGGTCAGATATGCCACTATGGGCAACATGGTGGCGGTGAAGGGAATGTTGTCTACTATGGCCGAGACAATAGCAGAGACCCAAAGAATCATGATGATGGCCATCACAAGGGATCCGCCCGAGACATCTTTGACCCAGTCCGCTATCATCTGTATGAGCCCTGTGTGCTCTGCCCCAGCCACCACAACGAAGAGCATCATGAAGAAGATCAAGGTGGGCCATTCGATCTCGTGCTCCAGCATCTCAACTATGTTTACCCCACTTACGACCAAAAGCACCGCGGCCCCTATCATGGCGGCTATGCTGGGTTCCATGTGAAGGGCTCCGTGGATGATGAAGAGAAATATGGTGGTAAACAGGATCACCCCGCCTTGGGTGAGGAGCTTTCTGTCCGTGATCTGGTACTGTTCTCTAAGCCTCTGGATCATCTCCTCCACATTTCCCACCTGGGCCTTGGCATACTCCTTTCTGTACCAGGCCAGGCAATAAAGGATTGAGAAGGCCAGGCAGATGAAGCAGATTATGGTCAGGTTGGTCACAAAGTCCATGAAGGAGAGTTTTGCATAGGAGCCTATCATTATGTTGGGAGGGTCTCCGATCAAGGTGGCGGTTCCACCCACGTTGGATGCAAAGGCCTCTGGAATGAGCAAGCTCACGGGGTTTATCTTGAGGGTCACGCACACCTCCACGGTCACTGGAATGATCAGGAGCATTGTGGTGACATTGTCCAGAAAGGCTGAACAAATGGCAGTTACGAACATGAGAAGCGCTGAAAGGATGTAAACATTGCCCCTGGCCACCTGAAAGCTCTTATAAGCTATCCACTGGAACACCCCAGTTCTCTTTAATACCCCCACTATGATCATCATGGCCATGAGCAAGAATATCACATTCATGTCTATGGCCTTTATGGCCTCTTCAAAGGAGAGAATGGAGTAACCCGGGAAAAAAGTGCCGGCCGTATAAGTAACAAACAAAAGGGCCGAAGCCCCAAGCAGTGCCGCCAGGGTCCTGTGCATGACCTCCAGGGCGATGAGTCCGTATACTGCCACAAGAACGGCTGCGGCTATCCAAAATGCCGGAGAGAGGGTCCTCTCCAGCCTGAGGCTCTGATGAGCCACATAAACCTTGTTGCCTTCCTGATCCATATGGTCTTCAAAGATTCTTTCCAGCCGCACAGGCCCCCAGGGTTTGAAAGAAGGCCTCTGAACCTCCATCTCCACCTTGGCCCCAGGCAGTGAACCTTTGGGAAGTCTAAGCTCCACTTGATAAGTGCCCAGCTCAGAGCTGCGAGCCTCCTCCAGATCCAGCTGCTTGCCTTCCAGAAAGAACTTTATCTGTGCGTCTCCTATGCCCTTACCCTGGGCCGTCTTCACAGATCCGTTCACAATAAGGATATCCAGGGGCCCCAAGGCGCTTTTCTTCTCATCCCCTGCCCAGCAAAGGCCCCCAAAAAGAATCCCCATCAGCAAAGAAAAAGAACCTGCAACACCAACCCAGCGTCTCATCCCATCTCCCCTTCCACCTGAGCTTGAGTGCCTGCCATTTCCCGTTTGCCCCAAAAAGCGGCATTATGGGCCGTCTCATTCTGTCAGTGGATCATACTCATCCCCAAAAGAGCCGTCTGTTCTTCCCCTTAAGGAAAATTCTCCCAAGCCACATCAAAACACCCAGGGACTCTCGAGCCTTTGAGCTCTCAAAAGGGCCTTTTGGGGCTGGGCTGTTGCCCTGTAAGGCAACAGGGTAAGGGGCAGTCAAAACATGGCCCTCATCCAACAAAGTCACCCACCCGATCTGCTACCCACTTGGCAATGGGTTTGGCCTTGTCATGCTCCCAATAAGGCTTGGAGGACATGGCAGTGGTTTCATCCTTTCCTACCCAGAGCAAATATTTTTTCCCTTCGGCATTGTTCAACTGGATCAAGGCCACTCCTCCTCCAAAGGTGTTGGGGATGGAAAACTTGAGGCTCTCTCCCTTGGCCAGCTTCTCCATCTTCTGGATTATCTCCTCTCTGCTCAGCACCATGCTCCACCTCCCAATAGATCTACCTAGATTGAGTATGCTCCAGATCTCCCACATCCTGGGGGCCGGAAAACACAATTTTATCCTGCTCTGTTTCGGAATCCTAGGGTGTCTTGGGGAGGCCCCAAACCTTACTCTGGATTGCAAGATAACCTCATATTCGCCCATGGGAGTACTTAATGGAAGGAGAATTTGCAACCAGCCGGTGACTTGACACCTTGTGCCCGGCCTCTCTAGACTGCCTGTGTCTGCGCTATGAAACAGTCATACACCGAGAGGTTTACAATGCCCCATCTCACCCACCTGGATGACAAGGGTCGCCCACGCATGGTGGATGTGGGGGCCAAAGAGCCCACCCATAGGGAGGCCTTGGCTTTCGGATGCGTGCGCATGCATCCCCAGACCCTCCAGGCCATACTGGGAGGCCAAGTCCCCAAGGGCAATGTTATGGTAGTGGCTCAACTGGCAGGCATCCAGGCGGCCAAGAAGACCTGGGAGCTGATCCCCCTTTGTCATCCCCTGGCCTTGACCTCCATAGAGGTGAATTTGGAGCCAGATCACTCTCTTCCCGGCATAATAATAAAGGCCAGGATCCAGGCTGTGGACAGAACAGGTGTGGAGATGGAAGCCCTTACGGCCGTAAGTGCCGCTGCCTTGACCATATATGACATGTGCAAGGCTTTGGACAAGGACATGGTCTTGTCTGAAATCAGGCTGGAGTTCAAATCAGGTGGGAAAAGCGGGACATACAGCAGAAAACAGCCCTAGCTCCTCTGATTTACCCAAGCAGGCTGTTTTTGCAACTGGCCCTCTCAGGAGCCCCGGGTATGAGAGATCCATTTGATCCCCACTGGACTCTTGTGGATGTACACGCACATCTGTACGGAGAAGCCTTTGCCAGGGATTTGGAGCAGGTGCTGGAAAGGGCCCGCAGGGCAGGTATCCAGTGCATCCTGGCTGTAAGCGAGACCCTGGAAGATGCCGAGGAAATCCTAGAGCTCTCTCAAAGAGAGCCCATGGTAAGGCCTTGTGCAGGACTTCATCCAGAGTCTGCAAGTGAGCAAGATCTCTCAGCAATGCTTTCTTTCATAAGGGCGCACTCCACAGAACTGGCTGCCATTGGAGAGGTGGGGCTGGACTACTGGGTGGCCAAAGATCAGAGGGCAAGGGAGATCCAGAGAAAGGTGCTTGCATCTCAGGTGGCCCTGGCTCTGGAGTTGGATCTTCCCTTAAACGTGCACTCTCGCTCTGCTGGCAGGCACACCATAGAGGCCTTGAAGGAGTTGGGAGCCCAAAAAGTCTTATTGCACGCCTTTGACGGAAGAGCCTCTTCAGCGGCCATCGGGCTTGAGGCAGGCTATTACTTTTCCGTGCCTCCCTCCTTGGTGAGATCCCCCCAGAAGCAGAAGCTAGTTCGAAGCCTTCCCCTGGAAAGACTTCTCCTGGAGTCCGATTGCCCGGTTCTGGGCCCCACGGTTCAGGAGAGAAACGAACCAGCAAATCTCAGGATCACATGCGCAGAAATAGCCAGGATCAAAGGTGTGAGTGAAGAGCAGGTGGCTCGCATCACCACAGAAAACGCCCTAAAACTTTTCCCCAAGGCCCTTTCCCATTGATAGGAAGGAAAAATCAAAGGGGGAGCCGAACCGCTCCCCTCAGAAATCATTTTTGGAGCTCAGGAAGGATGCTCTCGAAGTAATCCAGCACCTCGGGGTTGGCCAGGGCATCCCTGTTGGTCACCGGTCTTCCATGGATGATGTTGGTGACCGCGCTTTCCACCTTCTTCATGTTGAGTGTGTAAGGAGCCCCGGGCATCTCCATTATGATGGCAGGCACATGCCTGGGAGAGGCCTTTTCCCTCAAAGTCCTCTTTATCTTGTCTTTCAGCTCCTGGGTGAGGCTGTAGCCTTCGTTTAGTTTCACGAAGAGTATGATTCTTTGATCACCCTGCCAATTCTGCCCTATGGCCAGGCTGTCTGCTATTTCGGGAAGCTTCTCCACCTGGTTGTAGATCTCGGCGGTCCCTATGCGAACCCCCGAGGGTTTCAAAACAGCGTCTGAGCGGCCGTAGAAGGTGATGCCCCTGGTGTCGCTATGCATCACAATGTAATCTCCGTGACGCCACACTCCTGGGTAAACCTCGAAGTAGGCTGCCCTGTACTTGGAGCCATCAGGATCATTCCAGAAATGGATAGGCATGGAGGGGGCTGGGGCCTCGCACACCAGCTCAGCCTGCTGATCCCAGACGTGGTTTCCCTTCTCGTCGTAAGCCTTCACCTTCATGCCCAGGGCAGGGCTTTGGAGTTCCCCTGCGTAAACGGGCAGAATGGGGCTTCCTATGGCAAAGCAGCCGTTTATGTCCGTTCCTCCTGATATGGAATTGAAGTGCAGGTCCTTCTTTATCTCCCTGTAAACGTACTCAAACCCCTCGGCAGAAAGGGGAGATCCTGTTTGGGATATCTGCTGGAGAGCGCAAAGGTCATACTGCTTGCCGGGACTGACTCCTTGAGCCCTCAACGCATTGACATAGCTTGCACTTAGCCCGAACACCGTTATATTGAGATCCTGGGCCAGTTTCCACATGGCCCCTGCATCTGGATGCATGGGATTGCCATCGTAGAGCACCACCGTGGCCCCGGCTCCCAGGGAGCTCAGAAGCCAGTTCCACATCATCCAGCTGCATGTGGTGATGTAGAAGATGGTGTCCTGCCTCTTGAGATCCGTGTGGATGATTAGTTCCTTGAGATGATTGATGAGAATGCCTCCGGCTGATTGCACCATGCACTTGGGCTTTCCAGTGGTGCCAGAGGAAAACATTATGTAAACAGGATGCTCAAAAGGAAGCTGCTCGAAGGGGATCTCCAGGCCTTTGGTCTCAGAGAGAAACTCCTCATAAGCCACGGCATTGGGCAGGGCCTTGAGATCAGCCTTGCCACCCGCATAATTCACCACAATTACCTTCTGGAGGGAGGGGATGTTTCTGGCCACCTCAACGGCATTCCCAAAGGAGTCAAAGACCTTTCCCTTGTAAAAGTAACCATCCACCGTAAACATGACCCTGGGTTCCACCTGACCCAAACGGTCCAAGGCGGCCTGGGCACCTATGTCTGTGGCGCAGGAAGACCAGACCGCCCCTATGCTTGTGGCAGCCAACATGGCAATGGCAGTCTCCATGAGATTGGGCATGTAACCAACCACCCTGTCCCCCGGCTTGATCCCAAGCTTTTTTAGGGAGTTAGCCAAACGGGCCACCGTGTCGTAAAGCTCTGCGTAAGTCATCTGAGCCCTCTTTTGGGTCTCCCCAACAAACTTGAAGGCCACCTGATCGTCCCTGTAGCGCAGCAGGTTCTGGGCGAAATTCAATCTGGCCCCAGGAAACCACTTGGTTCCAGGAAACCTCTTTAGATCCTCCACAACTCTCTCGTAGGGTGCCGAGGATTGAATCTGCACAAATTCCCACACAGCAGCCCAAAAATCCGGTATCTCCGCAACCGACCAGTCGTAGAGTTCCCAGTAATCCTTGAAGGACTTTCCGTACTTTCGATTCACCTGATCTATGAAGCGGGTGATATTGGCCTTGGCCTTTCGTTGCTCTGAAGGCTCCCAAAGAGGGGTTTTCTTGGTCATGGTCCTTGCCTCCAAAGAATGGAAATCTCGAGCTTTTTTCACTCGTAGCGTTCTGGGTGCAAACGCAGTTCCTTCAGGAAATCCTCCACTATACTTTCCTGATCATACTGAGGCTGCCAGCCCCATTCCTTTCGCGCCAGGCTGTCATCCAAAGGTAGAACGAGCCTGTCTATTATCTTCTGTTTTTCCTCGTCCACCTGGAATTGAATCCTGGCATCTGGAAGCTTCGCCTTTACCATTTCCACCAGCTCCTGCGCGCTGGCCGCCGGGCTAGGACCTGCCACCACGTAGTTCACCATCTGAATGTTCTCCCTGGGCGCATCCCCCAGCATCACAATGGCTCTGGCAGCGTCTTTGAAATACATCACCGGACAGCGCGTATCTGGCCTCACGTACATCACGTAGGGCCTGCCTTTGGCGCACTCCTCTATGACCCATGCATTGTATTGCACGATACCAGGTGTCTTGACCCCTGGCCCTACTATGGAAGGATAACGTACTCCCCTGAAATCAAGACCGTACTTGCGTCTGTAAAAAAGCCCCATTAGCTCGGAAAAGACCTTGGTACAGCCATAGAAGAGCTGGGGCCTCTGTAAGGTGTAATCGTCTATCTTTGCCTCCCGGATGTCCAGCCCATAGGTGGCTATGGTGCTTGAAAACAGGACCTTCTCCACATCGAAGAGCCTGGCCGCCTCCAATACATGGAATGTGCCCATGGCATTGGCGCGGAATGAGGCCTGCGGATCTGCGTCAGATGGTACCGACAACATGCCCCCCAGGTGATATATGGCCGTGGGATTGCATTGCTTGACCACGCTTAGGACATGGCTGAAATTCCCAAGGTCCCCCTTGACCACCCGCACCTTTTCCACAACGTCCTGGAGCAGTTTCGTCGAGGGATTGATGTCAAAGGCTGTGACTTGCTCCCCTCTGGCCAAAAGTAGACGAACCACTTCGGCTCCTATGAATCCGGTCCCACCAGTTACCAAGACTGCCATGTCCCGCCTCCCTCTCAGTCCTTCCAGTAGAGTTCCTTGAGTCTCCTCAAAAACTCCTTGTCCCTCCTTCGGATGGCCTCATCCAGCTCTGCCTTGGAAAAATCCACAGCATAGTCATAGAAACCTTTGCCTGACTTGATGCCCAAATGCCCTTGGGAGATGAGTTCCCGCACCACATTGGGAACCTCTGTGGAACTGCAGATCTCTGGTACAAGGTTATCGTAGACCCTCACCCAGAGATCCAGGCCCCCCAGGTCTGCCGTGAGAAGAGGACCTATGCTGGCCAGCCTGAACCCAATACTGCCTTTGACAGCCTTGTCTATGTCTTCTGCACTGGCAATACCCCTGGCGTAGAGATCCCACACTTCCCTGATAAGGGCGGTTTGAATTCTGTTGACTATGAAGCCGGGAAGCTCCTTTTGGATCCTCACAGGCATCTTACGGATCCTCTGTAAGAGTCCCACTGCCACCTCCATGGTTTCATCAGTGGTCTTGGGCCCTCGCACCACCTCCACAGTAGGCACTATGTGAGGAGGATTGAACCAGTGAGTCACAACCAGCCTTTCTTTGTCTTTGACCTTTTGGCCTATGGCCGAGAGGGTAAGAGAAGAAGTGTTAGTGGCTATTATGGCCTGGGAAGGGCAAAGACTCTCCACCTGGGCGAAGAGCTCCTGCTTCAGGCTCAGATCCTCTGGAGCCGCCTCCACGATGAAGTCTGCCCCCTCAACTGCCCGAGCCAGTTGTGTGGTGGTAAGAAGTCTCTCCATGGCCGGCTCCACGGCCCCTGACTCAAGAAGTCCCTCCTGGGCGAACATCTGCATGTTCTCTTTGATGTGAGAACGAGCCGTCTTCAACACGGCCTCACTTATGTCATAAAGGCCAACGGGATATCCTCCCATCAGGAAGGCCTGGGCAATGCCATGGCCCATGATCCCGGCACCCAGCACAGATACCCTCTTCACATCTTCCAGCTTCATAGCGCGCCCCCTCCTGGTCCCACCCTTGGGGATTAAGAAAGCTCAACCTCAGCCAGCAATCCTAATAGCTCACCTTGTCCAACCCCTTGAGTCCCAGGATCTGTCTGGCTTCATCAGGTGTGGCGGGCTCAATGCCCAGCTCACGGGCGATTCTGACGATCTTTTCCACCTGCTCGGCATTGCTCTTGGCCATGCGGCCCTTTTCCACGTAGAGGCTGTCTTCGAGCCCCACTCTGGCATTTCCGCCCATTACCAAGGCAGCAGTACACATGGGCATCTGATTACGGCCCGCCGCACAAACCGACCATTGAAAATCCCCTATGAGGTTCTTGGCCGTCTGATAAAGGAACACCAGGTTCTCCACTGTGGCTGGAATCCCGCCCAAGATCCCCATGACAAATTGCAGGTAAACGGGCTTTTGAATATGGCCAGCCTGGATCATGAAGGCCAGGTTGTTTATCATTCCCACGTCGTAGATCTCTATTTCAGGCTTGGTCTGAGATTCCTTGAAAAACCCGCAGAACTCCCTCATGGTCTTGAAGGTGTTGGGAAAGATCAGATCCTCGGTCATTGCCAGATACTGGGGCTCCCAGGGGTGCTTCCACTCTTTGATCTTCTGAAGTATTGGGAAAAGGGCGAAGTTAAGAGATCCGAAATTGAAAGACGCAAGCTCTGGCCTGAATCTCCTTACCACCCCAACCCTCTGCTCGGCGGTCATGCCGAGGCCCCCACCAGTGGTGGTGCAAAGGATAATGTTGCAGCGGGATTTCACCTCGGTCAGCACCTCACCAAAAAGCTCCAGAGAGGGTGAGGGAGCCCCGGTTTCAGGATCCCTGACATGGATGTGAGCCACCGCTGCCCCAGCCTCCCATGCCCTTACCGCCTCATCGGCTATCTGCTTGGGGGTTATGGGCAGATAAGGGGTCATGCTGGGGGTGTGGATGCTACCTGTGATGGCTGCTGTTATGATTGCCTTGGACATGGAAACACCTCCTTTTGCCTGAACTCCAGGCTGCCTACTTGGCCCCTTCCAAAGCCTTGGGGAGCCAGATACAAAGCTCAGGAAACGCTATGCAAAGCGCGGTCACTATTGCCTGTATGCATACAAAGGGCACTATACCTCTGTATATGGCTGGAAGGGGGATCTCTGGGGCTATGCCTTTGAGATAGAAGATGGAGTAAGCGAAAGGAGGCGTTAGGAAAGATATCTGGAGGCTCACACACACCACCAGCCCCACCCACAAAGGATCAAAACCCAGCTTCATGAGGATGGGGGAAAAAATGGGCACTGTGATGAGCAGAATCCCGATCCAGTCTATGAAACAGCCTAGAATAAAGATGATCACCAGGATGGTG
Organism: bacterium; assembly: GCA_037481695.1. Classification (NCBI taxonomy): domain Bacteria; species bacterium. The sequence goes on from JBBFLE010000001.1 coordinate 373,293, forward strand.
ATGAATACCCCCCAAGAGCCGAATCCCAGGGAAAGCAGAAAATCCGTTATTACCTGACCGCAGCCTGCGCTCAAGAAAGCCCCAGTGTAAAGATTGGAGGCTATGGCAATGAAGATTATCATGGAGGTTATTCTCAAGGTGAGGTAGCAGTTCTCCCTAAATGCCTTCCATGTCAAGCTCCTGTTTATCATGGCCAGGCCCACTGCCCCCACAGATCCTACGGCTCCAGCCTCTGTGGGGGAAGCCACCCCGAAAAATATGGAGCCCAGCACCAAAAAAACCAAAAACACAGGTGGTATCAAATACTTGAAGCCCGTCACAAGGGATTCCCTGGAGAAAAAGGGAATCCTTTCCTCTGGGGCCAAAGGAGGGCCCATTTGGGGGTTCAAGGCCGTACGGATCAGGACATAGAGCATGTAACCCACACCCAGAAGCATTCCCGGAATCAGAGCTCCTGCATACATCTGAGTCACAGAAACCCCGGCCATGGGCGCATACAAGATCAACATGACGCTTGGGGGAATAAGGATTCCCAGTGTGCCTCCAGCGCACACCACTCCACTTGCCAATCCCTTGTCGTACTTGGCCTTGAGCATGGAGGGCACTGCCAAGAGCCCTATGGCAGTCTCGGAAGCCCCCACGACCCCAGTACAGGCTGCAAAGATTATGGCCAGGGCCACGGTGGCCACGGCCAATCCACCCCTCAGACCTGCCATCCACCTCCTGAGGATGGTGAAAGCCTTCTCGGCCACCCCAGAGGTTTGCATCATGGCCCCCATGAAGATAAAAAGAGGCACCGCTGCCAGAATATACTCCGAGAGGGTCCCGTTTATTATTCTTTGGGGCATCATGTACAGGTAGGCCTTTCCCGTGGTCAGGTACCCGAACAGAAGCCCCATGGTGCCTATCCCGAAGGCCAGGGGAAATCCTGCCAAGAGCACAAAGAGGCTAAGAAGCATGAGGATGGTCACAAGCTCGGGGCTCACCTGGCACCTCCCTTAATCACCTTCTCTAAGGTTCTCAAGAAGTCCACTAGGCCCTGGAAGAGAAAAAGAAGGAACCCAAAGGTGATGGCCAGTTTGAAGGGCCAAAGGTGGGGCCGCCATACGCTCACCGAAGAGCGCTCCCCTGAGCTCAAGGTCCAAAGCCCATGTTCCCCGCATTTGTAGGTCAATACCAGCAGGAGGGGGAAAAAAAGCAACAAATAACAAATTGCCTCAACCACAGCCTGCGTCCTGGGAGACAGCCTTGCATAGAGCAGATCCATCCTGACATGAGTCTTGAGGGCCTGACAGTATGCCACACCCAACACCGAGTAAGCCCCGTAGGTCATGTAAGTGACCTCGAAGGCCCAGTGGGTAGGCTTGTTGAATACGTATCTCATCACTATGTCGTAGCATATGGCCATGACCAGTGCAGGCATAAGATAACTTGAGAACTTTCCCGTCCACTCGCTGGCCCTATCCACTGCCCGAAAAACCTTCTCCAACGATCACCTCCCTAAACTTCAAGGGAGGGGCCCCCTGTTCGGGGAAGCCCACTCCCGGAAGTATTCTCAGACCTCTGCTGCCTTATAGCCTCTCAAGGCCCCTTTTTTGGCAAAGAGGGCACATTGCCTCAGAGGCTTCAATGGGGCAGGGAAAACATCTTGGAATACGGATACCACTTCTTGCCAAAGGCCTTCTGGGACTCCCACACCTTCTTGAAGAACTCGTCCTTGGCCGACATCTCGTCCAGATAGTCTTCAGCCCACTTGATGAAGGTCTTGACGGTCTCAGGATCCACTTCCACTATCTCTATGCCCTTCTCCTTGAAGAAGTCCATGGCCTTGATGTTTTCAGACTCCATCCATAGCCAGTTCAAAAGCCTCATCTTGCCTATGGCGGCCTCCACCTGCACCTTGAGATCCGCAGGCAACGCCTCCCAGGCTTTCTTGTTGACCACTATCTCCAGCTGGGAGGCGGGCTGGTGGACACCGGGCAGGTGCAGGTACTTGCACACCTCCCAAATGCCCAGGGTCTTGTCAAAGGCTGGAATGCTGTACTCCGCCGCATCTATCACACCTCTTTGAAGGTTGGGCATGATCTCCCCTGCTGGCATGAATACCACAGAAAGGCCGTGCTTGGTCAGCACATCTCCCATTACCGGCATCATCCTGAACTTGATACCCTTCCAGTCCTCCAGCTTCTTCAAAGGCTTCTTGGCCCACATGAAGATCTCCATTGCTATGGGGGCATCATGGAAGACCTTCACCTTGTAGCCGTACTTGTCATACATCTCCTGATGAAGCTCCTTGCCTCCTCCATGCTCCAGCCACATCTGCATGTCCAGGGCATTGAGACCTCCAGGGGCTGCCGTAAAAAGCGGTGAGACGGGAATCTTTCCAACCCACTGCCCGGTGTACCCGAAGTTTGCTTCATAGACCCCATCGCTTACGGCCTTGAGCCCCTCGAAGGGAGGCACCAGAGCCCCGGCAGGGAAACATTCCCAAACAAGGCGGCCATTGGTTACCTTCTTTACCTCTTCCGCGGTCCTAAGCATGGCCTCGTGATACAGCATGCCTGCTGGCACAAAACCCTGGACCTTCCACTTGATGACCTTTTCCTGAGCCATTGCTGGCATGACCAAACAAACGGCCAAGGCCACCGTCGCCAAAACCAATCCCATCTTCCTCATGGCCCACACCTCCCCGAAAATGATTCCCCCTCTCTGGGGCATTGTACCCTCCAAGCATTCCAAGTGTTTTATTTTTCTAGCCGGTCTCCTATGGTGACTTTGGCCTAGTATGAGGCCAAAGCGCTCCCTTTCATATCGCGAGTGGGCCTCTGTGTCAAGCTAAAACTATTTTTGAAAATTCTCTTTTCCCATAGGAAACTCAAACCAGGCCAAGAGCACGATTCAGAGAAACACTCTTATGCCGGCCAGTCCCGCTTCTTTTACTCGGCCCCATCTTGAATAGGCCTTTGCATGAGATCTTTGCCTTGGGCCATGGGAGCCCTTGTGAAAAGCTATTGTGTACAAAACTCTATCCCTGGGGTAGCTCACTGAAGCCCCCTCGGCTCCACATGCAAAGTGGTTTTGACATCCTGTCCCGAATAGGCTAAACACTCGGGCAAGGGAGGCACAGGCCAGCATGAACTGGATCCATCGAATAAATCAGCTTCCATCTCAGGAAAAAGAGGGACTCTACAGGATTTTGATTCCCCCTTCCCTCTATAAGAGGTTCCAGATTCATCCCCTTAGGCTCACCTCCCCAACGGGTCATAGGGCTGTACGCATCTGGGGGCCCCCTGGTGACAGGACAGCCCTGGTGGAGATCAAGCTTGAGCAAATGGAAGAGCCTCTTTATTCCATTCAAGTATCAGACACACAGGATTTCACACAACTGGACTGGGACTTCTTGATTGTGAACGATCCTCAAGGTCCCAGGTTCTTGACCCAGGTGGACTCCCATGGGAGGGACACCCTCTTTGGTTGGGCTTTCAGAAATCTAGAGGAAGAAACAAGGGCCATGGAGGCAGGGCTCTGTCCAGGCCAAAGCAGGAAAGGTCTTAGGCTAACCGGGGAAGCCATTGAGTGCTTGGAGTTCTTCTGCCGCATCCTGGATATCCGCATCATACGTCTGGAAGCCCTCTTTTATCATAATGCCATCACCTACGAGCGACACGGCTTCTCCTATTTCAGCGGGTATCCCCTGATGAAGAGCATCCACCAGGAGTTTCAGCCTGGTGGAAAACTTTATGCGCTTATGGACGGAAGCACCCCTTTTAGACGCCCCGAGATGGCCCAGACGGTTCGAGGCAGAAGCTGGGCCATTCACGACGGGATCCTCCTGGAAGTTGAGGACGATCTGCTCAGCCAGGGCTGGATCTCCCCGGTCATGTACCGCATGGTGGGAAAACCCAGGCCCATGACCACCTTTCCTGACCCCATCTATTGAAAAAAGCACGTTTTTTGCTACAAGGATCTCCAGAGGATTGACTGCCGCTGCTTTACAGCACCGTAAGGCTGTGTTCTAATGGCTGAGGTCGCCTCCTGATAAAAAGTACAGTCACATGTTGAGCATACGAGATCTCAGCATAAGGACCAAGCTTGTGAGTCTCACTTTGCTGCTGGTCTTGGTCCCACTTTTGGCAGTGTCCTTCCTTTCTCTGAATAGATTTGACAGTGCCCTCAGAAGAGCAGCCGAGCAGGACCTGGAGCATCTTGTACAGAATATGTACTCCATGTGCAGCCTCCAGGAGGAGATGGTACAGAGGGAACTGGACAGAAAAATGGCATTGGCTAGGATGCTGCTTCTGGGAGATGCCCGGCAGGTTCAGGCTGACTCAAGCAGGCCCATTAGGTTTGTCTTGAGAGATCCTGAGGCTCAAGAGCTCATGAGTATCGAGGTCCCATCCTGGAAGCTGGACGGGGCATGGGTAAACCTGGATCCGGATTTCATCGACAGGGTGGGAGAGCTCATAGGGGGCATCTGTACCATCTTCCATGTCTCGGAGACCGGGGAGCTCCTGCGCATTGCAACCAACTTAAAAGACAAACAGGGCAGCCGCGCCATCGGCACCTTTCTGCCCAGGGAAAGCGCCGTTTCCATGATGCTGGCGCGGGGACAGCCCTTCAAAGGTAGAAGCCTTGTCTTGGAGGAATGGTACATAACCGTGTACGAACCAGTTCTGGATCAAGACCAAAGGGTCCTGGGTGCCCTGGGCGTGGGAGTCAGGGAGCCGGCGCTTTCCCTCAAGACCCAGGTCAAGGACATAAGGGTGGGGTACACTGGCTACGCTTACATAATGGACAGCCAAGGGGTCCTGAAGGTGCACCCTGTCAAAGAGGGCGAGAACATAATAGATGCTCAGGATTCTGAGGGCTTTCACTACATAAGGGCAATGGTGGAGGTTGCCACGAAAATGCCCGAGGGGCATGTGGAGACCATCCGCTACCCCTGGATGAACCCTGAGCTGGGGGAGAGAGCCCCCCGGCAAAAGATCACCAAATATACTTACTTTCGGCCCTGGGACTGGATAATCGCCGCTGGCACATACGAGGAAGAGATCTACCAGGCCCTTTACGAGACCCAGCGGTTCATAGTGGCAGTGGTGCTGGTTAGCCTGCCTCTGGTTTTTATTTTCACCGTGGGACTCTCCAAGATCCTTACCCGCAGGATCGGGGAGCTGACCCAGGCCACCGCCCGCATGCTGGACGGAGATCTTTCCCAGCGAGTGGAGGTGCATGGAAGGGACGAGGTGGGAATTCTGGGACTGTCCTTCAACAGGATGGCAAGTCAGATCCAACAGTACACCACCAGTCTCCAGAACATGGTCAATGAAAGAACCAGGGAACTGGCCGCTTCCAGGGAACGGTACAGGGAACTCTCCACTTTTCTCAACAGCATACTGGAAAGCGCCACCCAGTATGCCATCATGGCCTTGGACTTCAAAGGCCAGATAATGGAATTTAACAAGGGTGCAGAAAGGCTCTTTGGCTGGAGCAAGCAGCAGGTCGTGGGCAAAGAGAACATAGCAATAACCATCCCGCCAGAGGAAATAGAAAGAGGCATTCAAAAGAAAATAGCGGCCCGAACTCGCACCGAGGGGCTCTGCGAGATAGAGATGGAAAGAGTCCGAAAGGACGGAAGCAGATTCCCGGCCCACTCGGTGGTGACCGCCATGATGGATCCAGAGGGCAGAATCTCTGGTTTTGTGGAGATTGTTGGAGACCTTACCCGCAGGAGGCTTTTGGAAAAAGAACTGAGGGAAACCAAAGAGTTCCTGGAAAACGTGATGGCCAGCTCTGTGGACGGTATAGTCACCACGGACCTCAAGGGACACATCACCTTCCTAAACCGTGGAATGGAAGAGATGCTGGGCTTTAGTAAGGCGGAGCTTCTTGGAACCCATATCTCAAGACTTTATGTCAAGGGTATCCAGGAGGCCAGACAAATAATGGAGATCCTCAGATCCCAACAAAGGGTAGAGAACTACGAGATGCAGATCCTGCGCAAGGACCAAGAGGTGCTTTCCATCATCAACTCAGCTTCTCTTCTCAGAGATGGCGAGGGCAATGTGATAGGCACGGTGGGGGTTTTCAAGGACTTGACCCAGCAGAAGAAATTGGAGGCCAAGCTCAAGGAGACCCAGGCCCATCTGGTGGAGGCTTCCAAATTGAGGGCCTTGGGAGAGCTGGTGGCAGGAGTGGCCCACGAGCTCAACAATCCTCTGATGGCTTCCCAGACCATTCTCCACGTCATGGAGACGGAACTTCACCAGGATTGCCCCAACAAGAACAGACTGGAGGTCATCAGGCGTTGCAATGACAGGATAGCCAGGATAGTGGATCACTTGCGGGAATTCTCAAGGCAGGCCAGACCAGAGCTGAGGCCCACAGACATAAATCTTCCCATTGAAAACGCCCTACTCATAACAGGCCAGCAGCTCTTGGATCATCAGATTCACCTGGAAAGAAGGCTGGCCCAAGGACTTCCCCCTGTAATGGCTGATCCCAATCAGATGGAACAGGTGCTCTTGAACCTGATCTCCAATGCCAGAGATGCACTGGACGAGAAGCAGGATGCCAAAAATCTGTTGATCGAGACAGGCCTGGAAAAACGTGGCGAAAGCTCCTGGGTGGCGGTGACGGTCAAAGACACAGGGCCAGGGATCCCCCCTGAACTCCTGGAAAAGGTCATGGAGCCCTTCTTCACAACCAAACCTGTGGGACGGGGCACAGGGCTGGGGCTTTCTCTTTGCTTCAAGATTGTGGAGGATCATGGTGGAATGTTGGAAATCAAAAGCCAGGTGGGAATGGGTACCGAGGTCAAGGTTCTCCTTCCGGCCCTGGGTGATGATGCTTCTTAGCCCGAAACGGGCATTGATATCTTGGGGCCATCCGAGAAAATAGCTGGCTCAACTGCTTTGTGTTCAATGAAGCATAGGTTTTCCAGGGGAACTTCCCCGGTGTGGGGATGAAAATGGATAATTGTTGAGGAATGATTCAGGCTTGGGAGGAGCCCTCATGAGCAAGAAAATACTCATTGTGGATGACGACGAGCTGATCTTGATAGCCTTAAGTGAGCTCCTTCGTCCCCAAGGCTATGAGGTCCATACCATTGGAAAACCCCTGGAGGCCTTGGAAAGGCTTGAGAAGGAAAGTTTCGACCTGTTGTTGCTGGATGTTATCATGCCTGAGATGGATGGGTTCGAGCTTTGCCGCAGGATAAGGGAAAAAGAGATTCAGAAAGACACACCCATAATTTTCCTGACAGCCAAAAGCAAAGATGAAGACAGGGAAAAGGCTCTGGAGGTAGGAGCCAATCTTTTCTTGTCCAAGCCCATATCCCCGGACCGGCTTCTGGCCCTCATATCCCAGGCTTTGGGCTGAGTTGTCCTGCCTGGCTGCCAGCCAGCCCCAAGGAGCTCCAGAGCTCCTCCAGCCGCCCACCTGCAGCAAGCCACCTGCCCATTCTTTCTGCCCTGGTTTCACTTTGAGCAGAGAGCCTGGGCGCGGCCCCCTCCAGCTTCTCCAGTGTGGCAAAGGTGTCCTGGAAGGAAAGAACCAGGGGAATATCCATCCTCTTTGCTGCCTCAAGCACAACAGAGGGAGGCCTTCGGCCAGAAGTAAGAATTATTCCCACAGGCCGGGCAGTCCCTTCTATGTCGGGATCCTGTGGCCCCAGGAGCAGGATTCGATTGTAAAACCGTTTGAATAAGGCCATTTCCCCGCTCAGTAGATGGCCTGCTCCCATGCTCCAGCCTGTCACCAACTCCCCTGCCTTGTGCTGGCCCAGGAGCATTTCACCTCGGGTGGCCTTCACCACCTCGGCCAGGGTCCTAGCCGAGATCAAAGGATCATCCGGCACAAAAAAAAGTATCGGCATCTCCCGTCCTGAGAGCCTTGCCCGAATCCCTTGGGAGATCTCCTGCATCTGTTGCGAGGGTATGCGGTTGACCACCACGGCCTTGACCCTTGAACCCAAAAGCGACAGGACAGAAAGCAGGCTGTACACAGTGCGCGGTAAGTCCAAGAAGCGGGTTACCAGAACTAACTCGGCATTGAGCGCCTGCACCAATGATAGATCTGATATGGGTGAGGCTGGATCATCCAGAAAGATCTCCCTACTGCCCAGTATCAGCATGAGGTCTGTCTCTAAAGAGCTGCTCTCCAGTATATGAGCAAGCCTTTGGGCAACCTCTTCTGTGGGGAGTCTTCCAGAGCCGTTTTTTCCTTGGAAAAAAGGACATGTACTCTCCAGGGGTTCTTTACAGCACAGGACTTCACGAAAAAGCTCGCAGTCCTCATCCTGATGCCTTTGCTGCTCCGAATCCGGCCTGGGGAAAAGAGGTTTCAAAAAGCCCACCCTCAAGCCCCTTTGTAACAAGGCCCTGGCAAAGGCCCAAGCCACAAGGCTTCGACCTGCATGGTCCCCTGTGGAGCCCATGAACAGAAGCCTCATCTTTCCCCCTTCCAGGGATGATCTTCCAGGTCCGTGGCCATTATAAGTCAACCCATGGGAAGATCCAAACAGAAGGGGTCTGGTTGCCACTGTTCTGGCACTCGCTTCAGGAAAAATTCCCAGCAGAAGCCCTCCAGGACTTGACACCATGTAAAGAAAACTGGCACTAGCCTCGCTTTTTGTGCAGGGCAAGGGCGCATAGTTCTTTGCTCTGTTCTTGAAGATGTTTTCTTGGGGCCCCAAGGGATTCACTGCTGACTCATGGCAAGATGATTGCAAGGGGATTTAGAAGCTGGATGCTCTGTGGCCATGTTCTTCCCAACCCTTCCCATCGGATCACACACCAGTTAGCCCCACTTGGCAGATGACGGCATTGGATAGTAACCCCTTAGGTGGCCACAGAGCGTCCTTTTCACCTCCTGCGCGCTGGCCCCTGGCTATTTCCATTAGCCTGTGATAACAATGCAATGAATTGGGAGTTTCTCTCCTCAGTGGAAGCCCAGCAGGGAGTCTAGAGCAACTGATTGATCTGAGCACAGGAGGTAAGGCCCATGGCAGAGGAATCCAGGTCCGCCGTTGAATCCCTGTACTTGGAGCAAAGGGTGTTTCCTCCCCCCTCTGAGTTTGCCAGTAAGGCCAGAGTAAAGAGCCTGGAAGAATATCGATCCATGTACAAAAGATCCATGGAAGATCCTGAAGGGTTCTGGGCTCAGATGGCCCAAGAACACCTGGAGTGGTTTCGCAAATGGGATCGAGTTGAGCAGTACAGTTTCAAGGATCAGGTATTTGTAAACTATTTCCAGGGAGGCAGGCTCAATGCCTCATTCAACTGCTTGGACCGTCATCTTAAAACCTGGCGCAAAAACAAAGCAGCCATAATCTGGCAGGGAGAGCCTTTGGAAGAGTCCAGGACCCTAACCTACCAACAACTTCACCACCAGGTGTGCCGCTTTGCCAATGCGCTAAAAAAACTGGGAGTCAAAAAAGGTGACAGGGTTTCCATATATCTGCCCATGATTCCTGAGCTTCCCATTGCCATGTTGGCCTGTGCCCGCATAGGAGCCGTCCACAGCGTTGTGTTCGGAGGTTTCAGCGCTGAATCCCTCAGGGACAGAATCCTGGATGCAGGTGCCCAGACCCTGATCACCAGTAATTACGGCTTCAGGGCAGGCCGGCTTCTGGAGAGCAAGCGCATAGCAGATCAGGCCCTGGAGCAGTGCCCTGGAATCAAACATTGCGTGGTTGTGCGCAGGCTGGATAGGCAGACCCCCATGAGGGAAGGAAGGGATTTCTGGTGGGATGAGCTGTGTTGCCACAGCTCCGAGCGTGCCCATCCAGAGCCCATGGAGGCCGAGGACCCCCTCTTTATCCTCTATACCAGCGGCAGCACCGGCAAGCCCAAAGGTGTGCTTCACACCACAGCAGGATATCTTCTCTATGCAGCTCTTACTTTCCAGTACGTCTTCGATTACAGGGATGAGGATCTTTTTTGGTGTACCGCAGACATAGGTTGGATCACGGGGCACAGCTATATCGTGTATGGGCCCCTGGCCTGCGGGGCCACCAGCCTCATGTTTGAGGGTGTGCCCAACTACCCCGAGCCAGATCGCTTTTGGGAGATAGTGGAAAAATATAAGGTGAACATCCTTTACACCGCCCCCACTGCCATTAGGGCCATGATGAGAGACGGGGAAAAATGGCCTGAGCGCAGGGATCTTAGTTCTCTTAGGCTCCTGGGGACCGTGGGAGAACCCATAAACCCCGAGGCATGGCTTTGGTATTACAAGGTCATAGGCAAAGAGCGCTGTCCCATAGTGGACACCTGGTGGCAAACAGAAACCGGAGGAATTCTCATAACGCCCCTTCCCGGGGCTGTGCCCCAGAAACCAGGTTCTGCCACCCTTCCCTTCTTTGGGGTAGACCCGGTGGTCATAAGGCAGGACGGAAGCGAGGCGCAAGCAAATGAGGGCGGATACCTCATGATAAGAAGGCCCTGGCCCGGAATCATGAGGGGAGTTTTTGGAGATCCAGATCGCTTCCGCCAGACCTATTTTGTGCAGTATCCTGGCATGTATTTTACTGGGGACGGGGCCAGGCGGGATGAAGATGGGTATTTTTGGCTCATGGGCCGGGTGGACGATGTTTTGAATGTTTCAGGGCACAGGCTGGGCACCGCTGAAATAGAAAGCGCCCTTGTGGCCCACCCCTTGGTGGCAGAAGCCGCGGTGGTAGGTTTTCCCCACGACATCAAGGGCCAAGGCATTTATGCTTTTGTCACATTGAAACACGGAGTGGAGCCCACCGAGGAGCTCAAAAAAGAATTGGTTCAACATGTTAGAAAGGAGATCGGACCTATCGCTACCCCGGACAAGCTCCATTTTGCCGAAGCCCTTCCCAAGACAAGGAGCGGGAAAATAATGCGCAGGATTCTGAGGAAGATAGCCGAGGGGGCCATCGGGGAGTTGGGAGACACCAGCACCCTGGCAGACCCCACAGTGGTGGAAACACTGGTCAAGGCGAGGCTGTGAGCTTGACAGTAAAGAAGCGGGTTTGAGCTCTTGTTCTGGGCGCCGTGGTGGAGGGGTGTAATGTATTAACAGCTTTGGGTTGAATGGTTTTTGGGGGGGTCCAGGGCCATGCTGCAGGGGTTTGAGAATGTGAGGTGAGCCTGGCGCGAATCACCATGATCCAGGCCATGGGCAGCACTTGGAGCCTTGGCATCAGAGAACATTTGCAGAGCCTGCGGCCAGCATATGGGAGTTGCTTGCCGTTGGGGAGCTTCTTTCAGCTTGACATACCTGAGAATTTCTTTATAGTTAAATCTTTAGCGTTTTGCAAACATAGAGGTCTGCCTCTGGCGCAAGTCAAAAAATGGAAAGCTTGGTATTTTCGGTCAAGCAAATCAAGGCCGAGGGCATTTCTGGACACAGGTCCTTGGCTCCCTCTTGGTTTTCGCTTCCTCCTGGAGCCGACGACCCGGTGAGACCCATCACATTGGACAGACCAGTGGAGGTGGATTTTGCTGTTGTTCCTTTTGGAAGGGATCTCAGGGTGGATTTGAGCGTCAACACAGTGGCCTTGCTCAGTTGTTCACGTTGCTTGAGATCATTCCCCTTTCGGGTTGCTGTTGAGGGCAGGTTTACCCTGTGTAGGCTCTCGTCTGAAGTTGCTGCCAAGGAGGAGTTGGAGCTTAGCCTAGTTGATCTGGATACTGGATACTTCGAAGGCGAAGAGATAGATCTCTCTGAACTGGTTCACGAGCAAATAGTTTTATCTTTTCCTATGAAACCGTTGTGCCACGAGGAGTGCAGGGGTCTGTGCCCCAAGTGCGGGGCGGACCGAAACCTGGAGCCCTGCCAATGTAAGGGCTCTAGGATGGACCCTCGATGGGAACCATTGCTCAAGCTCAGGAGATGAGCCCTCGTGTGCACCGACACGTGAGAAAGGAAGACTCATGGCAGTACCTAAGAGAAGACAATCCAGAACACGTCGGGACAAGAGGAGATCCCACGATCATCTTGCTTCACCCGCCGTCTCCACCTGTCCACAGTGCAGCGAACCCAGGGCCCCGCACCGCGCCTGTCCCAAGTGCGGTTTTTATAAGGGTAGAGAGGTTCTGCAGGTGAAATGAAAATTAGCCAGGCCCTTGATTCGGGGCCAATCCCACAAGCAGGGTGATTTCGTGAATAAAGTCTGCATAAAAGGAACAGGGTCCTTTGTACCCGAGCGGGTGATCCCCAATTCTTTTTTCGAGGGCATTGTTGAGACCAGCGATGAGTGGATCAGGACAAGGACGGGGATACAGGAAAGAAGAATGATTAACCCCGGCCAGGCACTTACCGACATGGCGGCCCCGGCAGCAGAGAGCGCCTTGGAAATGGCTGGTCTGAGGCCCGAAGAAATTGAATTGATAGTCGTGGGCACAGTATCGGCCGACATGATTACTCCTTCGGCAGCCTGCGTTCTCCAGCACCGGCTGGGAGCTTACAAGGCTGTGGCATTCGATGTGAACGCAGCCTGTCCGGGTTTCATCTACTCGCTGGCGGTGGCACATCGGTTTATCCAGGACAACACCTTCCGCAATGCCTTGGTGGTGGGCGGCGAGGTGATTTCCAATCGCATAGACTATCAGGACAGAAGCACCTGCGTGCTTTTTGGAGATGGAGCAGGCGCCGTTGTCTTGGGCCCCTCCAATGGCAACGGTGACGGCGAGATCCTCTCCACTCACCTTTATTCGGATGGGAGCCTGTGGGAATTACTCCAGTTGCCCGGAGGCGGTTCTCGGAATCCGCCCAGCCACCAGATGCTGGACCAGGGCCTTCACTACTTGCGGATGCAAGGCAATGAGGTGTTCAAGCATGCGGTTCGCAGCATGGTGGAGGCTGGGCAGGAGGCCATGCAGAAAAATGGAGTGAGCCCCCAGGATCTGGACTGGTTCATTCCCCACCAGGCCAATTTGAGGATAATGGAGGTGGTTGCCAAGCGGTTGGAGATACCACCTGAGAAGGTAATCGTAACGGTGCACAAGTACGGAAATACCTCGGCGGCCTCCATTCCCACAGCCCTGGATGAAGGAGTACGAAGCGGCAAGATACGAAGGGGGGATCTTATCCTGGTGGATTCTTTCGGGGCTGGCTTCACCTGGGGCTCAGGTCTGTTCAGATTTTGAGAAGGATATAGAGCAGGGTCTTTTTAAGGGAGGTTCGGGTTAGATGGCCAAGAGTGTGGGACTGCTTTTCCCTGGGCAAGGTTCCCAATATGTGGGTATGGGTAAACAACTTCTGGAACAGTTCCCTGTGGCCAGAAGAATTTTTCAGGAGGCCAGCGACGTTCTCGGTGAGGACATGACCCAACTCTGTTTGGAAGGCCCCGAGGATCGCCTTCGTTTGACCGCCAATGCCCAGCCGGCCATTTTGAGCCTGAGCATAGCAGCTTACAGAGTTGCAGTGGAAGAATTGGGAATTGCCCCAGCGTGCGCTGCCGGGCATTCCCTGGGCGAATACTCGGCCCTTGTGGCCTCAGGAGCCATGAGTTTTTCCGAGGCGGTCCTGGCTGTAAGGAAAAGAGGACAATTCATGCAGGAAGCGGTTCCTCAAGGCCAAGGGGCCATGGCTGCAATTTTAGGCATGGATGCCCAGGAAGTGGACCGTATATGCGCAGAGGAGGCGGGCCAGGAAATCGTTGTGGCAGCCAACTACAATGGACCGGGCCAGGTAGTGGTATCTGGACATGCTTCGGCCGTAGAAAGAGTGGGGAAGGCCGCAAAACTAAGAGGCGCCAAGAAGGTCGTGGCCTTGCCAGTAAGCGCTCCTTTCCATTCTCCCCTTCTTGCCCCGGCTGGAGAAAAGCTTCGGGAAGTGCTCAAAGGCATGAACTTTAGGGATCCAGTCTTCCCTGTAATTTCCAATGTGGATGCAGCGCCTTATCCTTGTGCCAGTGCAATTGTGGACATCTTGTCCCGACAGGTCAGCCACCCTGTCAGGTGGGAAGAGAGCATGAGACTGATGGCCTCTTGGGCAGTAGAGGTGGCGGTGGAACTGGGACCCAAGAAGGTGCTGGTGGGACTCCTCAAGAGGATCGCACCTCAGATACTCCCAGTGCAGATGGAGGATGGGGAGGGCCTCCAGGAGCTGGCCAAGGCCCTGGGATGAGAGGATGGAGATGGATTTTGGGCTCATGAGTCTTTCTGAACAGGTGGCCCTGGTTACCGGGGGATCCAGAGGCATCGGGAGGGCCATAAGCCTGCTGCTGGCCAGTGCCGGTGCACATGTGGTGATCAACTGTCAGAGTTCCCAGGCCGCTGCTCAAGAGGTGGCCGAGCAGATACGCTCAAAGGGGGGCAGTTGTGATGTCAAGCCCTTTGACGTAGCAGACCCAGAGCAGGTTCAATCGGCCTGTCAGGAGATTCAAAAACAATACGGCAACATAGATGTACTGGTAAACAATGCCGGGATTACCAGGGACCAGCTCTTCGTACGGATGAAGTCCGAGGAATGGCGTCAGGTGATGCAGGTGAATCTGGAGGGAGCTTTCAATTGCAGCAGGGCCGTGGCTCGTTCCATGATGAAGAAGAAAAGAGGTTGTATTGTCAACATGGCCTCTGTAGCTGGACTCAGCGGGAATGCCGGTCAGGCAAACTATTCAGCATCAAAAGCTGGCCTCATAGGCTTTACCAAGGCCTTGGCCAAGGAGCTGGCCCCTTGGAACATAAGAGTCAATGCGGTGTGTCCGGGGTTCATAGCCACGGAGATGACCGATAAACTGCCCGAGAAGGTAAAGGAACAGGTCTTGGGCAGCATCCCTCTGGCCAGGTTTGGTACTCCGGAGGATGTAGCCTGGGTCGTGTTTTTCCTGGCCTCCCCCGTTTCTCATTACATCACAGGAGAAGTCATCAATGTCAGCGGGGGGCTCTACATTTGAGAGCAGGAGGCCTTTGCAAGGGGCCTTGAAATAGCTTGTGTGAAGGTTGGCGGATGGCCTTTGGCCATCACAGAAATTTCTCAAGGAGGTGATGTGGAATGGCAGATCTGGAGCAGATCACGCGACGACTCAAAGAGATCATCGCGGAGCAGCTGGGCGTCAGCGAGGAAGAAATCGTGCCCGAGGCTTCGTTTGTGGATGACCTGGGGGCCGATTCTCTGGATCTGGTGGAACTGATCATGGCCCTGGAGGAGGAGTTTGATATGGAGATCTCGGACGAGGATGCCGAGAAGATCCAAACCGTCCAGGATGCCATAAACTACATCGCGGAACGCGCATAGGAGATGGGGCGGCCGCAGTGGTTTTGGGGCGGCCGCTGCTGACCCCCCGATCCTACCTACCTCTTCCCTTGGATCAGAGGGCGGACGAGAAAGGACTCCGGCCGTCCGAAAGAGGGATCCATCTCTTGCTCCGACCTGTTAGAATAAGAGTAGAATGAGGTACCGAATAGCCATAGGAGCAGATCACGGGGGCTTTGAGCTCAAGGAGGAGCTCAAGGGCTTCTTGCTGGAGATGGGCCACCAGGTGCAGGACCTGGGCTGTTATGGGCAGGAGTCTGTAAACTATCCTGATTTTGCTTCCCTGGTGGCTCGAAGCCTCTGCAACAAGGAAGCAGACAGAGGTATCTTGATCTGTGGGACCGGCATAGGAATGTCCATAGTGGCCAATCGCTATCCGGGAGTGAGGGCTGCACTCTGTCATGATCTGTATACTGCCATAATGAGCAGAAAGCACAATGATGCCAACTGCTTGGCCTTGGGTGGAAGGTTGTTGGGAAAGGCACTGGCCAAAGAGATTGTGAAGGTCTGGCTGGAGACCCCTTTCGAAGGAGGAAGGCACGAGATGCGTCTTGCTCAGATAAGGGAGCTTGAAAAGGGAATCTCTGATCAGGGGGGAGGTTGCTGAATCTTGTCCAGGCTCATGGAAGTGGATCCAGAGATAGCCAAGGCTCTCAGAGACGAGTTGGAGCGCCAAGAAAGTCGTTTGGTGCTTATAGCATCTGAGAACTATGCCAGCGAGGCGGTCCTGGAGGCCCAAGGCGGAATAATGACCAACAAATATGCCGAGGGCTACCCCGGCAGGCGTTACTATGGTGGCTGTCAGCACGTGGATAGGGTGGAGAGGCTGGCCGTACAAAGGGCAATGGAACTATTCGGGGCAGAGCACGCCAATGTGCAGCCCGTCACTGGCTCTGCCGCAAACATGGCAGTTTATCTGGCCACCCTCAAGCCTGGTGACAGGATACTGGGCATGCGCTTGGCCCATGGTGGGCATCTGACCCATGGGGCCCAGGCCAGTTTTTCGGGTAAACTCTACCATGCGGTATCTTACGGAGTAAGACGCGATGATCAGATGTTGGACTATGCAGAAATTCGCCAGATAGCTCTTGCCACAAGGCCCAAGATGATAGTGGCAGGGGCAAGCTCTTACAGCCGAATCATAGACTTTGAGGCCTTTGCGGACATAGCCGCTGAAGTGGGGGCTTACCTCATGGTGGACATGGCCCACATAGCCGGCCTGGTTGCCTGCGGATTACATCCGAGCCCTGTGCCCCATGCCGATTTCGTGACAGCAACTACCCATAAGACGCTCAGGGGGCCCAGAGGAGGCCTGATCCTGTGCAAGTCAAGATATGCTCAGGCCATAGATTCGGCGGTTTTCCCCGGCATTCAGGGAGGACCTCTGATGCATGTCATCGCAGCCAAGGCAGTAGCCTTTCAGGAGGCCCTTCAAGAGGATTTCAAGAACTATCAGCAACAGGTGGTCTCTAACTCCCAATGCCTTGCCCAAAGCCTGATGGAGATGGGCTATTCCATAGTTTCCGGAGGCACCGACAATCATCTGTTCTGCCTGGATCTGACAGGACACAACATCACAGGATTGGAGGCTGAGCAAGCCCTTGACAGGGCCGGCATAACGGTGAATAAAAACGCCATCCCATTTGATCCCCTGAGCGTACAGGTCACAAGTGGCATAAGGATAGGTACACCAGCGGTGACCACCAGGGGCATGGGCCTGACCCAGATGAGGCTCATAGCAAGTCTGATTCATAGGGTGCTTCAGTCCCCTGGAGATGAACAGGCCATAATGGAAGTGCGTACCGAGGTGGAAGAACTCTGCAGACGCTTCCCGGTATACCCAGCCCTGCGAGGGGAGTTTGCCACAGATCTGTCCAGGCAGGCCAAGGCAGTGTCATGAGGCTGAGTTGGGATGATTACTTCATGGAGATCACAAGGCTTGTCTCCAAGAGATCTACCTGCCTTAGACGCCAGGTGGGAGCTGTTTTGGTGAGAGACAGGCAGATTCTTGCCACAGGTTACAATGGCCCTCCCACAGGCCTACCCCATTGCGAAGAGGTGGGCTGTTTGAGGGAGCTGAGAGCAATCCCATCAGGGGAACGCCACGAGCTTTGCCGGGGATTGCATGCAGAGCAAAATGCCATAATTCAGGCGGCCAATCATGGGGTTAGCATCAAGGGAGCCACTATATATTCCACAACTCACCCCTGTGTTATTTGCACCAAGATGATAATCAATGCAGGCATCTTGAGGATCGTGTATGAGGAAGGATATGCGGACCAGCTCTCATCAGAAATGCTCTCCAGCAGTGGCATCTCTGTGGAGAGGCTTGGAGGGGTGATGGAATGAAGTGTCCTTTTTGCAGGAGTCTGGAAAACAAGGTCATAGATTCCCGCCTTTCCAAAGATGGTGATGTTATTCGCAGAAGGAGGGAGTGTATTGGTTGCCAGCGCAGATTCACCACCTATGAGAGGGTGGAGGAGATTCTGCCTTTGGTCATAAAGAAAAACGGTTCCAGGGAGCTCTTCGACAGAAACAAGATCATGGCCGGGCTCAAGAAAGCCTGTGAGAAAAGGCCCATAAGCGTGGAGGTTTTGGAGGAGGTCACCTCTGGCATAGAACGCCACTTTCAGGAACTGGGCGAAAAGGAGATCCACAGCTCGGCCATTGGTGAGATGGTCATGAGGGCGCTCTATCATCTGGATGATGTGGCATATGTTCGCTTCGCCTCTGTATACAGGCAATTCAAAGATATTACCCAATTCATAGAGGAAGTTAAGGAACTTCTGGCCAACAGCCAGAGTCAGGATAAAGAGAAAAAATCATCCTAAAGTTTTTTCCCGAGAGGCCCAAGTGTTCACCGGTTTGGTTCAAGATGTGGGGTTCATAAGACGGATCGAGCGTTGTGGGGAGCTGTTGCGATTCACCATCCAAAGCCATCTTCTGGATGAAAACCCACAGATGGGAGAGAGCGTGGCGGTGGATGGAGTTTGCCTCACAGCCGTTTCCTTAGGTCCCGGAACGTTTCAGGTGGAGCTTTCCCCAGAAACCATGGAGAGGACCACCCTAGGAGAAGCAGCACCGGGACGGCCGGTCAATTTGGAGCGCGCTCTCAGGATTTCGGATCGTTTGGGAGGGCACCTGGTCACAGGGCATGTGGATGGTGTGGGTGTACTGAAGAGAAGGCAAAGTGGGACTAGGTATCTGGAGCTAGAGATAGGAGTGCCTGGGGAATTGGGGCGATATCTGGTAGAGAAGGGATCCATTGCCGTAGACGGGATCAGCCTGACCATAAATCGTTGCGGAAACGACTGGTTCGGCCTGGCCCTCATTCCCCACACCATAAGCAGAACCGCCCTTGCCACCAAGAGCGTGGGAGCAAGGGTAAACATAGAGTGCGATATCTTGGGTAAGTACGTGGAAAGGCTGTTGGATGCCCGGGCCCGCAATCTCCCCTCAACCGGCTCTGGAGGGATAACAGAGGAGCTTTTGAACAAGCACGGGTATCTGTCTTGAAGAGAACTGGAGAACAGTAAGGCAATTTCCAGGCTTACACAAGCGCAGATCAGGGATTTGATTCAAGGAGGTCTCAATGTCATTTGCAACAATTGAGGAGGCCATAAAAGAAATAAGGGATGGACGGATGGTGATCCTGGTGGACGACGAGGACAGGGAGAATGAAGGGGATCTAACCATGGCCGCTGAAAAGGTGACCCCGGAACATATCAATTTCATGGCAAAGTACGGCAGAGGTCTCATCTGCGTGTCCATGACGGAGGACAGAGCGGCCAAGCTGAATCTTCCACCCATGGTTCAAGACAACACCAGTCCTTTCAGAACCGCCTTCACCGTGTCAGTTGATGCAAAGAAGGGAATCACAACGGGCATATCAGCCCACGACAGGGCCGTAACAGTACAGACTTTGGTTGACGAGCGCACTACCCCTCAGGACATAGCCCGGCCCGGGCATATCTTCCCTCTGATAGCCAAGCCGGGTGGGGTCCTGGCTCGCACCGGCCAGACCGAGGGATCTGTTGACCTGGCCAGGCTGGCCGGTCTGAAGCCCATGGGTGTCATATGCGAGATAATGAACGAGGACGGCACCATGGCCCGAAGGCCCGATCTGGAGATCTTTGCCCATGAGCATGGCCTAAAGATAGTCACCATTGCAGATTTGATCAAATACAGGCTTCAACATGAAAGGCTGGTGCGTAGGGTGGCAGAGACCGTTCTGCCCACTGCCATAGCTGGGGAGTTCAAAGCCATAGCCTATGAGAATGACGTGGATCCCAACGAACACTTGGCCCTGGTACTGGGCACCTGGGACATGGAGGAGGCAGTTCTGGTCAGGGTGCATTCCGAGTGCGTCACAGGTGACGTGTTACATTCCCAAAGATGCGATTGCGGGGAGCAACTTCACAATGCCTTGAAAATGATCCAACAAGAGGGAAAAGGCGCTTTGGTATACATGAGGCAGGAAGGCAGGGGGATCGGGCTTTGTAACAAGCTCAAGGCTTACGTGCTCCAAGATCAGGGTAAGGATACGGTGGAGGCAAACCTGGCATTGGGACTTCCGGTGGACCAGAGAGACTATGGGGTGGGGGCGCAAATATTGATGGACCTGGGCATAAGGCGTATGCGTCTTTTGACTAACAACCCCACCAAGTATGTGGCCCTGGCAGGCTACGGCTTGGAAATAGTGGAAAGGGTTCCCCTGGAAGTCAAGCCCAATCAGAAGAATCTCAAGTACCTTATGACAAAGAGGGACAAGATGGGGCACATGTTGAAACTCAAGTGAGGCCAAGATCTTATGATTCCCACAGTGGGGCTACACAGGCCATAAGATCCATGTCTTGGAAAATCTGTGCGCTTTTATTGACACTGGCCCAGAATCGGATTTCATACAATGGAGGCTGCAAATGCCGGTAATTCACCAAGGAACAATAAGCGCAGAAGGGCTCAGAGTAGCTATAGTGGCCAGCCGGTTCAACGAATTTATTTGCGGGAGGCTCTTGGAAGGCGCTGTGGACGCCCTAGTTCGGCATGGAGCACTGGATCAGGATGTGCACATCATCAGGGTCCCAGGTGCCTTTGAAATCCCGGCCATGGCCCGCTGGGCAGCCCACAGCGGTCGCTTTGATGCAGTCATTTGCCTTGGAGCAGTTATAAGGGGAAGCACACCTCACTTCGAGTATATCGCAGCAGAGGTGTCCAAGGGGGTTGCGCAGGTATCCATGGAGGCCTCCATACCGGTGGTCTTCGGGGTTTTGACCACAGACACCCTCGAGCAGGCCATAGAGAGGGCTGGCTCCAAGGCTGGCAACAAGGGTTGGGATGCAGCCATGGCGGCCATGGAACTGGTGCAGCTTCGAAGGGCGCTGTCTGAAAGCATGTGAGATCTCAGCAAAGCCGCTTTTTGAGCTTTGGACTTTGCCCAAGAAGAATGTCTGTTGTTCTTCTTTTCTGACAAGGCTAAGGGACAAGCCCAAGGCAGGTTCGTATTCTGTCACAGGCTAGGCGTCCTGGTGGGACTTGGCTCATATGAAGCCAGGCTTCTTGGAAGCAAGGCTAAAGGTGGAGACAGCTCATGGGTTACAGGAGAAGGGGGAGGGAACTGGCCTTGAAGGTCCTTTATAGGGCTGATCTGACCCATGAGGAAACAGACTGCAGCCTCAGTTCGGTCTTGGAGCTTCTGGGCTCAGGGGAGCCAGGGCAGGAGGCGAACCCTGAACTTGAGAGCAAAGCTCCCTCACAAGAACTGAAACGGTTCGCCTCGGAGCTGGTCCAGGGAGTGCGAGAACATCTTGGAGAAATAGATCAACTGCTCATGAGAACAGCCCAGAACTGGCGGGTGGAGAGAATGACCACCGTGGACAGAAACATCCTCAGGCTGGCTATCTATGAGCTTCTATATTGTCCGGAAATCCCCGTGCGGGTTAGCATCAATGAGGCTATAGAACTGGCCAAGAGGTTTGGCTCTGCAGAATCCCCTGCTTTTATAAACGGTATACTGGATACCATCCTGGACCTGGATGTCTTGGGACAAAGAATCAACCCGGCCTGAGTTATTGAGAGATCTGGGTAGCATCTTGGACAAGACAAGACTTGCCAAAGACTTCTGTGAACCATCCCCTTTGGGGCTCGTCCAAGAATAGGGGGTGACCCAAGAAAAGATTTCCTGGGAAGGCCGCAGAACCTTCAAGAGGTTTGCCCACAAGGCTTTCAAAGAGAGACTGTCGTGGACAAGAAAGGCTTCATCCATGCGAATATGGGATTGTTTTTCATGCAGGCCCCAAATATGATCGGCCTGGGAAACGGGATTGATTCCAGAAACAGAGCCATTTTCCTTTTGTCATCCAGAGGTTTTTCTTGGGGATGTGTAAAGCTGTTAGAGGAGCTTGGGGCAGTTTGAGCCTCTGAAATTCCTCTGGGTTGGTCAGGGATCCTTACGAAAGGGGGAGGAGCCTTGAGGGTCATCATAGTGGGAGCCGGGGAAGTAGGAGTTCATGTTGCCCAGGTCCTATCTAGAGAGCACCAAGAGGTGACCCTGATAGAAGCACGAGAGGAGGTGGGCCGGCGTGTGGGTATGGCCCTGGATGTGCATGTGAAGATTGGAAACGGAGCCGATCCAAGGGTATTGGAAGAGGCAGGAATCGCCCAGGCAGACATGCTGATTGCCCTCACCGGAAGAGACGAGGTCAACATCCTGTCATGTCTCATGGCCTCCTCCCTGACTCGTCTGCCCATGAAGGTGGCGCGCGTGCGCGACCAGGCTTATGAGGCAGCATTGGCTCAGCTCAAGGCTGAGCCCTTTCGCATTGATCTGTGTCTTCATCCCGAGAAAGAGACGGCCAATGCAGCTGTTCAACTCATGGAGATCCCTTCGGGTCGTGAGGTGGCCGAGTTCGCCGAAGGACGGGTTTTACTGGTCAGTACCACCATGGCCGGCAACAGCCCTTTTCTGAACCGCCGGCTCAGGGACGTGCAGGCCGGGGTGGCTTCTGGTGGAAAGATTCTCATTGCCGCCTTGAGACGAGGGGAATCGCTCATAATACCTCACGGCGGGGACTTGATCCTGGAGGGGGATCAGGTCTTCTTGGTGGCTGAACGGCAAAGGGTCATGGAGGCTCTCAGTTCTCTGGGAAAAGGGGTTGAGACTCCCCAAAGGGTGATCCTTTACGGAGCAAGTAAGATCGCCCAATATCTGGCCTCTATCCTAGAGGAAAAGCCTTTCTCCGTAAGGCTCATTTGCTCAGATCAGGCTCTGTGCAACAGATTATTGGGCAAGTTCAAGCGAGTGGCCGTCTTGTGTGGTGAGGGAACAGATCAGGATCTGCTCTTGGAGTTCAATGTACAGGATACAGATTATTTCGTCTCAGCCTCAGAGGATGAAGAGGAGAACATCCTGGCCTGTCTTCTGGCCAAGAGATTGGGAGCACAGCGCACCATGGCTCTGGTCTCCAGGCTTTCTTACACATCCCTTGTCTCCACCATAGGGGTGGACGTGGTTCTCAACCCCCAGATGGCAGCAGTGGACAGGATTCTGCGCCACGTGAGGAAAGGCAAGGTGCTTCGTGTGGCCACCCTGGGAGGGGATAGCGCAGAGGCCATAGAGGCTGTGGTGGGGCACGGCTCTGAACTACTGTACAGGCCTCTAAAGGACCTGAGCTTTCCCCAAGATGCCATCATCGGAGCCGTTGTGCGAAGGGATGGCTCAGTGGTAATCCCCCATGGCGAGACAGTGATCCAGGAAGGTGATCGGGTGATCATCTTTGCCAAGAGAGGGGCCATACCCCATGTGGAGAGGTTTCTCACGGCCCAGGAGGAATTAGCCTGAGGATGCTTTCTCAGGTTCCAAGGTGTGTCCTGCAAGGGGCAGAACCTGAATCTTCTCTGGGGGGGAATCCCCATTGGGGATGGCAAGAGGCCTGGCCCGGGCAGATGGCTCAGCAAAGGAGCAAAGAGGCATGAGATCTCCCATGAGGCAAGGTGATCTGGACGGACTTTGCGGGCTCTATGCCTTGGTCAATGCAGCATCCTATCTCTGTATAAAGGCGGGCAAGCCCTTGGGACAAAAGGAAAGGCTGGAGCTGTTTCAGAGAATAGTCCTGAGGCTTTACCAATGCTTGGAGCAAAGGAGAACAAGAAGGCGCAGTCCTGAGTCTGCAAGCCCATCCATAGCCTTCCTGTGGGAGGGGACCAGTGTTCGGGATTTGCCACCGATGCTAGATGAACTAAAGGATTTCTTACTGGAGAAAGGAGGGATCCGCATAGAAAGATCCCAGCCTTTGTTGGGCAACAGCCGTCCCCAAACTCTGCAACAGTTCTGGAGTCGCCTGAGAGAGTCATTGGATCAAGGCCAAGGAAGATCTGTGGCCATTGTGGGCTACACTTGGCGCTCGGAGGGAATGGAGGAAGGCCATTGGACCTGCGTCAAGGCCATGACAGAAAGGCGCATGATCCGATTGGACTCGGTGCAGGGAAAGATACTCCTGAGATCCCGGGTCACGGTCAGGGATCCCACCAAAAGACACCCTTACAAACTGGCTCCCCATGACGTGTACCTCCTGAATCTGGCGGGATGATACAGCCAAAGCCCCATGGGATTCCTGGCCAGCTTCTCTTTTTGATCTGGGAGGCCCAAGCCAAGCAGCCACTGGCATGGGACAGTGGCTCCTGAGCTGGCCAACTACGGATAGCATGGCAGGGTGATTTTACCTTTGGGCAGGAAAGGCTTGAAACCGGGAGGGGGTCATGATATAAAACTATGATTGTAGAGAGAAAAAGCCAGCCTTAGAGGCTCTCTCTCCTCGCTCCGATCATGGGTCGGGGCCATAGACCATGGGGAGGCAAACAGTGAGACGTTACGAAACCACCTTTATCACAACTGCTGATCTCTCAGAGGAAGAACTGGACAAGGTGCTGCAGAAGGCTTTGGGGCCTATTCAGAGCCAAGGCCAACTTTTCCAGGTTCAGGATTGGGGAAAAAAGCGACTGGCCTACACCATTCGTAAGCAAAGCAGAGGCCACTATACTTTCCTAGACTACGCTGCCTCCCCTTCGGCTGTTAAAGAGCTGGAAAGGCTTCTGCGCCTGGACGACAGCGTGCTTAGGTTTCTAACCGTTATGGTGGATGAAGAGGTGGACGTGGAAGCCGTAAAAGCCGGGCTTTCTCAGGCCCGGCCCGGCGGGGACTCTTTGGAAGAGGAGACGGCTGCCGAGGGCTTCCCTGAGGAGCAGCCAGCACAAAGCGAAGGGTCCCCCGAAGCCTAGAGAGCAGAATCTCAGGGCTTTTGGATTCACATGGGGACCACCAGCCCGGGTTATCTGGGGCAAGAAAGATTGAAATGCACCTTCAGAGGGTTCGCGTCTTAGAAGCCCAGAGGTTTGGGTGTAAGATCTTTCCAGTCTGACATGAGGAGGTTGATCCCGCCATGCCAGCTCCTAAAGGTAGGAGGGGGTTCGGTCGCAGGAAGGTCTGCCGTTTTTGTGCGGACAAATCCTTGTTGATCGATTATAAGGACATCAAGACCCTTAGGTTTTTCACCACAGAGCGGGGCAAGATAGTGCCGCGCCGCATAAGTGGAAACTGTGCCAAACATCAGAGGGCTTTGACCCAGGCCATAAAAAGGGCCAGGCACCTGGCCCTCATGCCTTACACGACACTGGTGCTCTGAGGCAGGGGGAAAAGGGGGCATGACGGAGCAAGAGCACCAACAAGGGGATTCTCCGGCTTTGCCCGAATGGGGCTTTTTTGGTTTGGCCGTGGCAGTAAGTACAGGTTTTTTTTTGCCTTTGCCTGGGCTCCTTTGCCTTTTAGAATAATAATTTTCCCTTTTCTTCCCAGCTTGGGATGCTTTCTTTGCACACGTTTGGGGCGTCTCAAGGGGCTGGGGGCCCTGGGTCTTGCCCTTATGCTTGGCAACACGCTTGCCCAAGGGGATTTGGGAAGCACGGCTTGGTTGGCACAATGGGTGGCTCAGGGTTTTATCCTGGCCGAGATCTTGAGACGCTCTTGGGATTTGAACCGGACTTTGGGCAGCGCGGTTCTGATCGCCTTGGCCTTGCAGGTCTTTATGCTGGGTGTCTGGGCCATGCAAAGGGAGGAGGCCCCCTGGAGCCTCTTGACTCAAAGCATGGAAGCAGCCCTACGCCAGGCCCTGGAACATTATGGTCAGGGAGCCATGACCGAGCAGGAAATGGGAAGGATAAGGCAGGCTATTCCCGGGGTTTCAAGGATGGCGGTGGTATTTTTGCCTGGGGTTTTCGCCTCCACAAACCTGCTTCTCCAATGGTGGACCTTACTGGTTTGCAGGAGGTTCCCTGTGATCCGGGCTGGTTTAAGGCCTGGCCCAGAGAGGCTTGACGAATGGGGCATGCCCTACCACTGGGTGTGGCTCACTATCCTGGCAGGAATACTTATGCTTTTGCCAGTAGAGGTGGCAGGAGCTGTTGGGATCAATGTCTTGATATTCATGAGCTCTGTTCATTTCCTGCAGGGCATTGCCGTTATTTCCAACTTTTTTAGACAAAAACAAGTACCGCCTCTTTTGAGGGGCATAGTATATGCTTTGATATTTGTGCAACAGATACTCTTGCTGGCAGTTGCAGCCATAGGGCTTTTCGACCTATGGTTCGATTTCAGGAGAAGGTGGGCAAGTCCCGCCCTCCGAGCATGAGGGAGAGGATTTCATGAAAGTCATATTAATTGCCGACGATCCAGGCTTGGGCTCGGCAGGTCAGGTATTGCAGGTCAAAGATGGCTTTGCCCGCAACTTTCTGATACCCCAGAAAAAGGCTCTTCCTGCCACCCCCGCCAACCTCAAGCGGTTTGAACAGATGCGCAAGCAGATAGAAATAGCCAGGGACAAGGCCAAGGCAGCGGCCCAGGTCTTGGCCCAGCGCATTGAGAATCTGGAGCTCACCTTGGCAAGGCAGGCTGGCGAGACGGACAAGCTGTTCGGTTCTGTGACCTCCATGGACCTGGAGAGGCTCCTGAGAGAGAATGGGATCGATGTGGAAAGAAAACGTATCCACCTGCCTGAACCCATAAAGAGCCTGGGGGAGTTTCAGATCCAGGTAAAGCTTCACCCAGAGGTTACAGCTCAGCTAAGGGTGAAGGTGGTTCGCGCCTAAGAGGTTTCTCATGAGCGCAGGAGAGTCCCTGAGCCTCAAGGTCCCCCCCCATCACCAGGAGGCCGAACGCTCGGTTTTGGGAGCTATTCTTCTGGACAATGAGACTCTCTTGAAGGTCATGGAGGTGCTTGAGCCAGAGGATTTTTACAGGGATTCACACCGTTTGATCTATGAAAGGATGCTGGAGTGCTTTGAGCGAAGCGAACCGGTAGACCTGGTGACTCTTTCCAACCTGTTGAGAGCTAAAGGCCAGCTGGAAAAGGCCGGGGGCACAGATTACCTGACCCTTTTGGTGGAACAGGTTCCCACAGCAGCCAACGCCGCCTATTATGCCAAGATAGTGCGCGAAAAGGCAGTGCTCAGGAAGCTGATGCGCAAGGCCTCAGAAATCCTCAAGCAGTGTTATGAAGATCCTTCAGACCTGGAGCAGTTCTTGGACGAGGTGGAGCGTTCCATCTTCGAGGTGGCCGAGGACAGGACCCGTAAGAGTTTTTTCAGCATTCAGGAGATCATACGCAACAGCTTCGAGACCATAGAAAAACTCTACGAACGAAAGTCCATGATCACCGGGGTTCCTTCCGGATGGATAGACCTTGACAGCATAACTTCGGGTTTTCAACCCTCGGATTTGATAGTGGTTGCTGCCAGACCAGGCATGGGGAAAACAGCCTTTTGTCTGGACGTGGCCAGACACGCTGCAGTGGTAGAAAATATCGGGGTGGCTGTTTTCTCCCTGGAAATGTCCAAGGAGCAGATTGGGTTGAGGCTGCTTTGTGCTGAGGCTCAGGTGGATAGCGCTAAGTTGCGAAAGGGCTTGCTGCGGGATTCAGAGCTTTCGCGTCTGACCACTGCAGCCGGAGTACTGAGCGAAAGCCCCATTTTCGTGGATGACACCCCGGGCATCTCCGCCCTGGAGATGAGGGCCAAGGCCAGAAGGCTAAAAGCCGAGCACGACGTGGGCCTCATAATAGTGGATTACCTACAACTCATGAAAGGCAGACAGGGTCCTGAGAGAAACAGGGAGCAGGAAATATCGGATATTTCCAGGTCCTTGAAGGCCCTGGCCAAGGAACTCAATGTTCCAGTGATGGCCCTTTCCCAGTTGAACCGCAGGGTGGAAGAAAGAGGAGACAAGATCCCCCAACTGGCGGATCTTAGGGAGTCCGGAGCCATAGAACAGGATGCGGATCTGATCCTCTTCATATACAGGGACGATGTCTACAATAAGAGTCCAGACAACCCCAAGAAAGGCAAGGCTGACATCATAATTGGGAAGCATAGAAACGGACCCATGGGCAAGGTGACTCTGACTTTTCTACCTCAGTTCTCCACCTTTGAGGACCACAGCACCAGAATGGAAGCAGCCGAAGTCTATTGACAATTCTTTTGCCCATGTGTTACCAGCTAACACGGATCCGCGTCGCAACAGACGAGGATCCTTAGTAACTTCATCCCTGGGAAGGAGAATACACGAGATGGCCAATGAAAACCTGACAGAACTTAGTGATGCCAGTTTTGAAACCGAGATCTTGAACTCCACGACCCCTGTGCTGGTGGATTTCTGGGCACCCTGGTGCGGGCCTTGTAGGGTGGTAGGCCCCATAGTGGAGGAGCTGGCAAAGGAGTATCAGGGCCGCATCAAGGTGGCCAAGATGAATGTTGACAACAATCCGGTGACCCCTGGCAAATATGGAATCCGAGGCATTCCCACTTTGATTCTCTTCAAGAATGGTGAAGCCGTGGACCAGATAGTGGGAGCAGTGCCCAAGGGGCAGATCGAGGCCATGCTTCAAAAGGCCCTCTGAGGAAAGTCTCTCCCCCGGAAACAGAGGTTTGGGAGGTGTAAGTTGGCTGAACCCCGGTGGGACATCGTTGTGGTGGGAGGGGGGCCGGCTGGCCTGACTGCGGGCCTGTACGCCGCCCGGGACGCCATGAAGACCCTTCTTGTGGAGCGCATGGTCTCAGGTGGGCAGGTTGCCACCACGGAGTGGGTGGAAAACTACCCAGGATTTCCCGATGGTATCTCAGGCCTCGAGCTATCACAACGCATGGAGGATCAGGCCAAGAGATTCGGCCTCGAGGTGCTCCAGGCTGATGTACAGGACCTCAGAGTTGTGCAGGAGCCCAAGTCATTTCAGCTGTTGACCAGCCAGGGGATTCAACACGCCAGAGCAGTCATCCTGGCCATGGGGGCCGACTGGAACCGCCTGGGTGTTCCCGGGGAAGAAGAATTCAGGGGCAAAGGCGTCTCGTATTGCGCCACCTGCGATGGACCTTTTTTCCGAGACCAGGAGGTGGTGGTGGTGGGAGGCGGAGACACTGCCGTGGAGGAGGGCACATATCTCACCAAGATGGCAGCCAAAGTGACCCTGGTGCACAGAAGGGACAGGCTGAGAGCATCTCCTGTCATACAGCAGAGGGCCTTTTCCAATCCCAAGATGGAGTTCGTATGGAATTCCGTGGTGGAATCCATAGAGGGGGGAGCCGCGGGTGTAGAAAAGGTGAGGATCCGGGAACTGACAACCGGCCGCATATGGGAGAAGCCCTGCTCCGGTGTTTTTGTTTTTGTGGGAATGGTTCCCAACACTGGTTTTCTCAGGGGCCTTGTGGAAATGGACCAGAAGGGTTATATCCTCACCGACGATGAGATGCGCACTTCCCTACCCGGGGTCTTTGCTTGTGGAGACGCCAGGCGCAAGCTGCTTCGGCAGGTTGTTACAGCCTGTGGGGACGGAGCTACGGCAGCCAAAGCAGCAGCCAGATATGTGGAAGAGTTGAAAGGCACTGCATACGACTAAGAAATGGGAGGTCCCAGGCAGATCCACAAAACAAACCCAGACCCCAAGAATACAAACCTAGGAGCAGTGACAAGATGGAAATCAAGATAAGGCAGGTACAACCTTCTCAGGCAAAGCCCAAGCCTCAAGATGAGACCAAGCTGGGATTTGGAATATACTTCTCGGATCACATTTTTCTCATGGATTACCATTCAGGCTCGGGCTGGCAGAATCCTCGCATAGAGCCCTATGGGCCTCTTTCATTGGATCCGGCTGCCTTGGTTCTTCATTACGGCCAGCAGATCTTTGAAGGCCTCAAGGCATACAGAAGGCCCGACGGAGGCATTCAGCTTTTCAGGCCAAGGGACAATCTCAGAAGGATGAACCGCTCGGCCCGCAGGCTGTGCATGCCCGAGTTGGATGTGGAATTCACCTTGGAAGCTCTCAAGAAGCTCCTGGTATTGGATCAGGACTGGGTGCCCCGCAGCCCTGGAGCATCTCTGTACATAAGACCCACCATGATCGCCACAGAGGCAGCCCTTGGAGTCAAGGTATCTCCAGATTATCTTTTCTACATCATGACAGGGCCGGTGGGGGCGTACTACCCACAGGGTTTCAACCCCACCAAGATCCTGGTGGAAGACAGGTATGTTAGGGCTGTGCGGGGAGGAGTGGGGGAGGCCAAGACCTGTGGAAACTATGCTGCCAGCCTTCTTGCCATGGAGGAGGCCCACAAGAACGGCTACACACAGGTGCTTTGGCTGGATGCAGTAAACCAAAAATACGTGGAAGAAGTGGGCACGAGCAACATCTTCTTCTTGATGGAGGATGAGCTCTTGACCCCACCCTTGGGGGGCAGCATCCTGCCAGGCATAACAAGGGACTCTGTCATTCAGCTGGCAAGGGACTGGTGGATACCTGTCAGGGAGCGGCCCATCTCAGTGGATGAGGTCATAGACGGGATTCGCCTGGGTCGCCTCAAGGAGATGTTTGCCACGGGTACCGCAGCCGTGATCTCCCCTGTGGGAGAGATCTCCTATAGGGGAGAAGTTTACAAGATCAACCAGGGGAAGGTAGGGGAGCTTTCCCTGAAGCTCTATGAGGAGCTCCAGGCAATCCAGTATGGTAGCCGTCCGGATCCTCACGGCTGGGTGGAACGCGTAACCTGAGGAGCCAAAAAGGGGAAGACTTCACTCAGGGCTGGAGTCTTCCCTTTGAAACCCTCTCAGATACTCCTCCCACTCCAGGGGCAGCAAGGTGCTTTTCTTGGTGTTGCACTGTTTGCAGCAAGGCACACAGTTGCTCTTGGTGCTTTTGCCCCCTCTGACCAGGGGCACCAGGTGATCCATGGTTAGCTCCCCTGGTGGGAACTTCTGCCGGCAGTAATGACAAATACCTCTGGCCAGCTTTCTTCTCCACCACGCGCTTTGGCGAAGTTCCCTGGCACGTTGCCTTTCTTGTCGCAACACCTCCTGGGGCACCCATTCCTCCGCAGGATATGAGGGCTTCTTTTTTGCGGAGCCGGAAGTATTCTCCAACATCTCTCCCTTCAAGAAACTTAATCAGGGTCCAAAACAGCATGGTTCCCAGGAGGGATCATCTTGGGTTTCAAGGCCCCCCTTCAAGACATGCATTAGAAACATTCCCCAAGCCCAAAGAAAAAGTCAAGTGTAATTACCTGCACTCTTTGGCCAAGTGGCCATGCTTGCCTCTTGGGCACATCAGGAACTCGAGACTTCTTTGCCGGACAGCCTGCCCCTGACAAGGTAGGGCTAAGGGAATTGCTCTGGTTAAAAAAAAGGGCTTCAGGCCAAGGAGAATGCATGAGCCGTGTTACACATTTTTGGCAGTTGATGAGCATTGGCTGTCTCATGGTATGCCTGGGCCAGTTCATTTGTGATGAAGCGAACTCCTTTTTACCCTCTCGGGTGGATCTTGGATTTGGGACTGAAAATGGCCAGTTGTAACCAGAAGTTGGGGCTAGCTTCCCAACCTCTTGGGTCTTGGGCAATGATCCTGGCTGGGATATGATGAACTAGAGGCGCATCATAAGCTCTTTGTCAGTGGCGAAGCCAAAAGCAGCCTTCCCAAAGGAGGTTTCAGCCATGCCTGTGCCCCCCAAGGCTTACCATGAAACCACCTCTTATGAACGGAATCTCATGGGAGGAGCCCCACTGGACTGGCTGAACCAGCCCACTGTTTACAAGAATTATCCCCATGCACCCAGGTGGCCCCTCCCCAAAGAGTTTGAGATCCCTTCCATGGGCATGCTGGAGCTTTTTGGAACCCATCAGGCTTCAAAAAGCTCCAAGGCCTGGAATCTGGAAGAGCTGGCCATGACTCTAAGGCTTACCTGCGCCATCACGGCCAAGAGCACATACCAGGGCGGTGAGTTCTTCTATAGAAGCACTCCCTCGGCGGGCGCTCTTTACCCTTGCGAGATCTATTTGAGCGCCTTTGGGGTCCAGGGACTACCCTCTGGTCTGTATCACTATAACCTCAAGGAAGATTCCCTGGTGCAAATAAGGACCATCCAGGCAGACCCTGAGGGTGATGAAACCGGGGTGGTGTTTTTTTTGAGTGTCATATTCTTTAGAAGCTCTTGGAAGTACCGGGAGCGGGCGTACAGATACCTGCTGTTGGATACCGGTCATCTCCTAGAGAACCTGCTATTGGCCCTCAAGGCTGCAGGCAGACCCTCCAGAGTCCTCTTGGACTTTCAAGATGAAAAGGTGAATTCATTCCTTGGTTTGGATCACAGACATGAAGTCTGCCTGGCAATGGTGGAAGCAGGGGCCTCTACGGCCTCGGATTCCACCCTGAGTTCTGTGCTCTCTCTACCCCCAGATAACATCCCCTGGGCTGAGCCTTCGGCCCCCAGGCAAACCATCTTTCCTCTGATCCTTGAAGCCCACGCAGCCGGATGCAAGTTTATTCCCCATGATAACGAGCCTGGATACAGGATGGGGCAGGAGCTGGGGCTCAGCCTGGGCATGCCCCAGCCTTTGGAAAGAGCCCGGCCCAGGACCCATGAGATGGGCTATGTGAACACCCTTTGGCAGCGCAGGTCCAAGAGGGCTTATCTTCCCAGGCCTTTGGATAAGCAGAGGTTTTATTGGCTCTTGGAGTCTTTGCAGATGATGGAGACTCCTTCCTCCCAGAGGCCAGATGGGCTTCTGGCCATTGGATTCCTGGTGCGGGAGGTGGAGGAACTGGCCTGCGGGTTCTATATCTTTGACATCCAGCAAGGGCTTCTTTTTGAGGCAGCCCGAGGGGATTTGGCAAGGAACATGGCTTACGCCTGCCTGGAGCAAAGCTGGATGGCCAAGGCGGCCCTTCAGGTGATCTTTCTGAGCAACCTGGAAGTCCTCGAGTCCCGAATGGGGGCGAGGGCCTACAGATATGCCATGATTCTTGCAGGCCGAATGGGTCAGAGAATTTACCTGGCATCCACAGCCCTGGGTCTTGGAGCCTGCGGGGTAGGAGCATTTTACGATCAAGAGGCAGCCCGCCTCTTGGGGCTCAACCAGCCTTCCAAGTTGCTCTATCTGCTCACCAGCGGGCCTGTACATGGAGTTTAACCCATTTGCTGGACGAACGAGTGCTCCTTATTGAATGGTACAAACAAGAACTTCATACTGAGGCAGTTGGTTTCTCATAACTGCCAGAAAGGAGAAGACCAATGGTATCCAACACCATAGTCTGGGAAACTGATTGGGACATGGCCTTCAAAAAAGCCAGGCAAATGGGAAAGCCTGTGCTTCTGGATTTCTTCAATCCTGGTTGAATAGGCTGCCAACAGATGGATGCGGTCACGTATCCTAAGGAAGCGGTCAGTGAGTTTGTGAACAACCATTTTGTGGGGCTTAGGCTCTCTTTTGACACTCAACCTTTTGCCAAGGATTTCAACCTGCAGTGGACTCCCACTCTCCTTGTTTTGGACACTGAGGGCCAAGAGCATCACAGAACAGTGGGCTTTCTGCCTCCTGAGGAGTTCGTACCCTCTGGCTGGCTGGGAATAGCCAAGTTTCACCTGGGCGCAGGGAGATTCGACGAGGCCCTGCGGGCTCTTGAGGTCATATTGGAGGAGCATCCAAGGAGCGACTCAGCCGCAGAGGCTTTATTCCTCAAGGGTGTGGCTCTTTACAAGAAAACCCATGAACCCAAACACCTCAGAGAAGCTTATGAGACGCTTCAGCGGGATTGGCCGGCCAGCGAGTGGGCCAAGAGGTCTCAGCCCTACCGCCTCATAAACTAAGATGCCAGCCCCCGTGTGACCTAGGCACGGGGGCCGGGACTTCATCAAAGGAATTTGAACCTTGAAACAAAAACCTCTGATTATTTTTCCCGAGGGAATTCTCACAGGCACATTTCTAAGGAGGGAAAAGAGATTCCTTGTGGAAGTGGAAACGCAACAGGGTGCACAATGGGTGCATTGCAACAATTCTGGGAGCATGGTGGGGCTCTTGAGGGCTGGCAACCAGGTTCTGCTGTCTCCTTCACAAAAGCCGGGAAGGAAGCTGCCCTACACACTGGAGTTGATTCGCTCCAATGGGGTTTGGGTGGGCATCAACACCCTGACACCCAACCGGCTGCTTAGGAAAGCATGGGAGCTGGGGCTTTTTCCCGAGGTTCGAGGATACGGGAAGTTCCATCCCGAGGTGCAGGTAGGTGGGAGCAGAATTGATGCTCTTCTGACTTCACCAGGCACTCGTCTTTGGATCGAGGCCAAGAATGTCACTCTGGTAGAGTACGAAGTGGCCTATTTCCCAGACGCTGTGACCCAAAGGGGTCAGCGCCACCTGCAAAAGCTGATGGCTCTGGCAGCCGAAGGCGAAAGGGCCGCATGTTTTTATTTGGTTCAAAGGCCTGATGCCCGCTGCTTTGCACCAGCAGATTTCGTGGATCCCAATTATGCAGATCTCTTTTGGAAAGCCCTGGCCATGGGTGTGGAGATGTGGGCCTATAGGCTCTTGTGGGCCCCGAGGGCATCTCCCTTGGCCCCCGCCTGCCACTGCTGAGAGACTAAAAAATCAATATCTAAGCCAGAGGTAGTCGGCGTCCTCTGTACTGAGTCTGCCTTCCTTGAGTCTTCCTTGAAGATCGGGCAGTATCACTCTGCAAAGCAAGTAGGATCTGAGTGCTATCCTCTTGGGAATCCCGTGCATCCAGGCATGTCCTACCCCTGTCAGTACAACGACCGTGGTGTCAGGATTTGCCTCCCTAAAGGCCAAGAGCCTGAGCGCCATGGCTGTATCCCAAAGGATTTGGGCCTGGCAGAAATTCTCCCATTGCTCTTCCTTGTAACCCTCGTGAGACTCAAAGGCCCAGCGCAAAAAACTCCTGTGGGGCTCCTGCACGTCGCAGGTGATCTCTCCCCACTGCGTCCTCATCTCTTGGGGAAGGCTTTCATAACCCTTGGAGGCCACCCCCTGGGTGATTTCCCTGGGGATGTTCAATCCCAGGACAGCAATGGAATGCTCTTTGGCAAAAAGCAGAATGTCCCTGTACAGAATCCAGGAAGTTTCTGCCCAGTTCTCTGCGAAGACCCGCTCCATTTGTTCCTCAGAGATCTCACCTCTTACCCAACTATCCAGGACTTGCTGGGCATCCGTGCGAAACATCTCCATGCCTATGGCCAAAGGAACCTTGGCTTCCCACAGGGCCTTAATGAGCATCAACTGGGCCCTGTGATGGTCGGGTTCATCGTGAAGCTCCCCCACCAACACGAAAGGACTTCCCCTCAGTTCCGAGGTGAGTCTTGTAAGGCCCATCCTTGAGCCGTCTTTGAGCCGCTCGATGAGGGGCCGCGCGGGCCAGTCCGCCAGAGCTTCCGAAACGAGCCCCCCCAAGAAACCAAAGAAAAGCAACCCTGCCATGACTAGGTTCCTGATGCTCTTTAGCGCCTTCTCCAGTGCCCACGCCACCTGGGCCACCATTCCCAATACCAATGCGGTCCTCCTCCATACCAATAAGGTGCCCAAGGATAGGCAGGACCCCAAACTTGCAGGCGTTCCTCCCAAAGGTGTATCTCCCGGATCGAAAGCACAGGGTACCCGTACCAAAGCTCCCCTATCTTTCCAAGCTCTCGCCCAGCCACCTCTCCGGCCAAGGTCACCTTTCGACCTTGGCTGTATATGGCCTGATCCAGAAAAACCCCTGTTTTGGCCAGGAACCTGCCTCGGGAAAACTCAGCATCCCTGGGTGCCCCTTCCCAATCCAGAGGTGTTTCCAAGACCATCAGAGTAGTGCCGTCAGGCTTGTTGTGGATCTCCAGGATCACACCCCCCCAGATCACCAGTTCTCCATGATAGCGCTCGGGATCCGCTAATACCATGGTAAAATCCAGATCCTCTCTGGCCGCGGCCCTCATCTCCGATGAGATCACATGGGAACAACCCGATGAGACTCCCAAGAAAAAAGCCAAGAAGATAGCCTCTGTAATGAGTCTCTTGGGCTTCATTGCTCATCACCTCCTTCTTTAATTGTTTTGACGGTCGGGAATTCATTAGAGTTGCCTGTGGAAGTATCTCAGGGATTTCTTGTGCCAGGAAAACTTCCATGAAAAGGATTCCCCCATGGAGAGGGCCCTTGCTGATCTTCTTGACACGCCTAGGCCTTGCTCATTAGGATTGAGCAGCCTGCCAGGGCACTTGCAGTCCAAGAGGTATTTGCGCAGCCCTAAGCTCTGGAGGCGCCTGGGTGGGTTTGAGCTATGATATCTGAGTTCCTTAGTACGAGCATGGGCAGGCTCTTTTGGAAGATAAAAGAGGTTGGCATTTGGGTGAAGCCTAAGAAGGGAGATGAGAGAAGATGGATATCCAAAACAAGACTGCTTTGATCACCGGAGGCGTGAGCGGGCTTGGGGAGGCCACGGCAAGGCTTCTCCACAGCATGGGGGCCAACGTTGTTCTATTGGATGTGAACCAAGAAAGAGGACTGGCCATATGCAAGGAGCTGGGGCCGAGGGCGGTCTTTACCCTCACTGACGTGACCGACACCTCCCAGGTTCAGGCGGCCATGAAACTGGCCATAGAAAGCTTCGGCTCACTGCATGTGGCTGTCAACTGTGCGGGGGTGGGCACCCCGGCCAAGGTTGTGGGTAAGGAAGGCCCCCACGATCTGGCCCATTTCACAAGGGTGCTCAACATAAATCTGGTGGGCACATTCGATGTTTTGAGATGGGCGGCTTTTTATATGAGCCGTAATGAGCCTGATCCCGAAGGAGAGAGGGGTGTGATAGTCAATACGGCCTCCATTGCCGCCTTTGAGGGACAGATAGGACAGGTTGCCTACGCTGCATCTAAGGCAGGAATAGTAGGACTCACCCTTCCGGCGGCCAGGGAGTTGGCCCGCTTTGGGATCCGCGTGGTAACCATCGCCCCTGGCACCTTCGATACTCCCCTGCTGGCAGGCCTGCCCGAACAGGTTCGCACGTCTCTGGGCCAACAGATACCTTTCCCGCCCAGGCTTGGTAGACCCCAGGAATTTGCAATGCTGGTCCAACACATAATACAGAATCCTGTTTTAAACGGTGAGACAATCCGGCTTGACGGAGCTCTTCGAATGCCTCCCAAGTAGCCATGGGAAGCTTTATTAACATTGCTGCCAGTTGGCTGCTTCCCAAGGCCATGAGGGGGCAATAGGATCCTTTCTTATGGGGCTCTTGGTCCTCTTGGGGGTAGTACACAAAGATCCCAAAGGCGCTGACCGCCTCTGGGAAAGCCTGCAGGAGATAAAGCCCCAGGCCCTGGGCCTGGAGATGAGCCCCTTGGGACTTCTTTGGAGAGAGAAAAGGAGTTCCCAGCTTCTGGAAAGATTAGATGGGATCCTCAAGGAGTTCCCTGTTCCCATGAGGACCCAGGCCCATATAAGGCTGATAAGAGAAGCCTTGAGACTTCCTTTTGAATATGTGGCCTGTTCCCATTATGCAGCCAGCCGAGGGGTTCCTCTGCACCTCATGGACCTGAATTGGGTATCCCGGGAAGAGCTTCCCAGGTACGAAACTGAGATCTTAACAAGAGAGAACCTCTCCAGTTTATTGGCCATGGGCCGATATAACCTCAAAGACACAATCACTGCAGCCTATGCCAGGGCCCGTCGCTGCCTGGAGTCCAACACCTCGCTACAAGAGCTGGGCATAAACCCGCCCTGGTCTTGTAAGACAGGACTGGTCAGGGAGTCTTTTTTGGCCTGTAGGGTCAGAAACATGGCCCTGAGATACGATCCCTTTTTGTATGTAGGGGGATGGGTCCACCTCGCCGAGGATCCCAAGGGCCATAGTCTGGCCAGCCGATTGCGAGACCTGAAGCCTCTGAGAATTCTTCTGGCAGGCCCCGACCTGGGCAGATGACTTAGCTAGAATGATTCATCCAGGAGATCTGTGGGGCCCCACACACAAGAAGAGGGCAGATCATTTGAGGTTTTATGGAAGCAGGCTAGAGCCTGGGCCTGCCTGGGGATGTCTGCATTGACGGTTAAGCCGCCCCTGGTCTATAGTGGAATTGTACGGTCTTAGGGACCAGTGGTTTGATTGAGGAGAGATGCCCGAGACGGCTGAAGGGGCTCGCCTGCTAAGCGAGTGTAGGGCCAAAAAGCCTTACCCCGGGTTCGAATCCCGGTCTCTCCGCCATCAAGTCGCCTCTCCGGCACAAGAGCCGGTTTTGATTTTGCGATCCGCTTTATGTAAGTGGACCCATGGAGCTGGGGGTTGAGATCTTTAGGCATTGCGCGGCGCAAGTTCGACCAGGAGCATCTCTCAACGGTCGACGAGGCCGTTGCCGTAGCCGAGGAGTTGACCAGCGAGCACTTCAAGTACTCCACCAGCCAGTGGAGAAGATGCCGCTATGACATACAGACAGCGGTCAAGCTCCACGAAGGCGAGCTGACCGATGAGGCCTTTGCCCAGATAATCCGTTATCTTGGGCAACCAGCCCAAAGCGGCCTGCGCAGTTCTCATTTCGATTTCTACAAGATATGTCTTCAGGATCACGTGATACTCAGGGCCTTGGAGAGGGACAAGGACTTGTCGCTTTTCCCCTTGGTGGTCTATGTAGCCACACACGAGCTGGTGCACATAGTGCGATTCAGTCTATTCCTCCAGAGTTTTGAAACCTATCCGCTGGCCAGGGCCAGGGAAGAGGCCTTGGTACATCAAATCACCAGGGAAATTTTGGGTTCAGGGAGACTTCCAGGAGTTGAGTCGGTGGCCAAAGAATTCTGGGAGTCCATGGAAGCCAACGGGCTTTCCCTGGATCTGATGGGACAGGGAGCAAAAGGGTGATCCGTTTCTTCAGGGTGAGGAGCCGCCAGGAGGTTGTGGAGGAATTTGAGAAGTTTTCCCCTGTGGGACAGGAGCAAGTTCAGCTTTGGGGTGCATTGGGCAGAGTTCTATACGGAGGGATTGTGGCCCAGGAAGATCTGCCTCATTTCCCGCGTGCCACCATGGATGGCTTTGCTGTGAAGGCCAAAGATACCTTCGGGGCCAGCGATGGACAACCTGCCCTTCTTCGTCTGGTGGGTGAGGTGCCAATGGGGCTGGCCCCTGAGAAGGCCATAGGGGATTCTGACACAATGCGTGTGGCCACAGGCTCCATGCTGCCTGAAGGGGCAGATGCTGTTGTTATGATAGAACACGCGGAGCAGTTGGACTCAGAAACCCTGGAAGTGTACAGGACCGTGGCGCCCTGGGAGAATGTTGTCAGGCCAGGGGAAGATGTGGCCGTGGGTCAAGAGGTCCTGCCTTCAGGATGGACCCTGAGACCCCAGGATCTCGGCCTCTTGGGGGCCCTGGGCATGACTCAGCTCAGTGTTTTCAGAAAGCCCACCGTAGCGGTTTTCTCCACTGGGGACGAAGTAGTCCCCATATCCAGTAAGCCGGGCCCCGCTCAGGTCAGGGATGTGAATGGAATTACCGTGTGCTCTTGGGTGGAAATCCATGGCGGGATAGCCCACTACATGGGAATAATACCGGATCGCCCAGAGAAACTCTCCAGGAGTTTTGTGGAGGCCTTGGAGAAGGCCGATGCAGTCATGGTGTCCGGGGGAAGCTCAGTGGGAACAAGGGATTTTCTCATGGAAGTTCTCGAGGGGTTGGAGGGGGTTGAAGTCATGGCTCACGGGCTGGCCGTAAGGCCGGGAAAGCCAACCCTCGTGGCAGGGGTGGGGGGAAAGCCTTTTTTGGGCCTTCCAGGCCATCCTGTGTCAGCCCTGGTGATCCTCCACCTGCTGGGCAGACCTCTTTTGGACAGGCTCTGCGGCAGGAGATATCCCTTTAGACCCAGGCCATTTCGGGCAAGATTAAGTAGAAATCTGGCTTCAGCTCAGGGAAGGGAAGACTACGTGAGGGTCACCCTGGAAGAAAGGCAAGGGGAGCTATGGGCCGTTCCACTGCTGGGTTCCTCGGGCCTCATAGGAAATCTTTCTAGGGCAGAAGGCTTGGTTCGGATAGATCCCCTTTCTGAGGGCCTGTACAAAGGGGAATGGGTGGAGGTGGAGAGCTTTCCATGAGACGTCGCGTGTATCTCAGGATGAAATCTCTGGAGCAGGCCAGAGAGGTTTTCCTGGAGAGGTTTCCTGTGGGGGGTTGGAGGGAGCCCGAGGAGGTTCTGGTTGTGGAGGCCCTTGGTAGAGTGACTGCCAGGGGCGTCTTTGCCAAGATTTCGGCTCCCACCTTCCACGGCGCAGCCATGGATGGGGTGGCCCTAAGAGCAGAGGAGACCTATTCGGCCCACCCAGACCGCCCCCTTGTCTTCAAGCTTGGGCAGAATGCCTATCCGGTCAATACGGGTAACCCCCTTCCTCCAGGCACAAATGCGGTAGCAATGATCGAGGATGTTGTTGAATTGGGAAAGGACAGCATTCAGATAGAACGGCCTCTTTACCCCTGGCAAAACGTCAGGAGGGTCGGTGAGGACATAGTGGCTACAGAGCTGCTCCTGCCCCAGAATCATAGGCTTAGTGCCTATGACCTGGGCGCTCTCTTGGCAGCTGGGGTCACCAGGATCTGGGTCCGCCCAAGGCCCAAGGTGGCATTGATCCCAACAGGTAAGGAACTCCTGGGGTGGGAAGTGTGGGAAACCGAGGAGTCTTTACCTCAGGGAAAACTCATAGAATTCAACACGGTTGTGCTGGCAGCTCTGGTGGAGCAGTGGGGAGGAGAACCAAAACGTCTTCCCATAGTGCGGGATGACCCGGACCAGTTGAAAAGAGCCTTGCAAAGCGCTCTGGAGAAGTTCGACGTGGTTGTCATAAATGCCGGCTCATCTGCTGGCTCCGAAGACCTGACAGCAGGTGTCATAGAAGAGCTCGGGGAGGTACTGATTCACGGTATCTCCATGATGCCAGGCAAGCCCACGGTATTGGGAGTAGTACACGGAAAGCCGGTCATAGGCAACCCGGGCTACCCGGTCTCTGCTGTGGTCTCCTGTGAACAGATAGTGGCCCCTTTGTTGGCCAGGCTGCTGGGGGTGGATCCACCTTCCAGGCCCAAGGTAAAGGCCAGGGTGGCCAGGAAGATAACCTCTCGCATAGGCATGGAGGAGTTTGTCAGAGTCAGGCTGGGGCAGGTGGGAGAAAAGATGGCGGCCACACCTCTTGCCCGTGCAGCCGGCTCCATAACCACTCTTACAAGGGCCGATGGAGTTCTAAGGGTTCCGGCAGATCTGGAGGGCCTGGCCGAGGGGGAGGAGGTGGATGTGGAACTCCTCAGGACGCCTCAAGAAATCCGAAGGACCCTTGTGGCCATAGGAAGCCACGATCTCACCCTGGATCTCATACATGACAGACTTAGGGCACTGGGGAAGGGCTATGGGCTGGCATCAAGCAACGTGGGAAGCCTAGGAGGGCTCATGGCCGTAAAGAAAGGCCAGGCTCATCTGGCCGGAACCCATCTTCTGGATCCGCAGACAGGAGATTACAATTTCAGTTATGTGGCCCGCTATCTGGAGGGGGTCAGGATCAGGATGGTCCACCTGGTATATCGTGAACAAGGCCTGATGGTGGCCCCGGGAAATCCCCTGGGCATTACAGGGCTAAAAGACCTCACTCGGCCAGGGGTCCGTTTCATTAATCGCCAGGCGGGTTCCGGCACAAGAGTTCTGCTGGACTTTCAATTGAGGGAGTTGGGTATTGAGCCCCAGAGCATACAGGGTTACCATCAAGAGGAATACACCCATATGGCCGTGGCCGTGGCTGTGGCCAGCGGGGCTGCAGACGCTGGTTTGGGAATATTGGCGGCTGCAAAGGCCTTGGGCCTGGAATTCATTCCCATCAAGGCCGAAAGATATGACCTGGTGATTCCGGAAATATTCTTTGAAACCGAGGGTGTTGGCCTGCTTTTGGAAATCATTGGAAGCCAGGATTTCAGGGAAAGGGTTGGGGGATTGGGGGGGTACGATCCTTCTCAGTCGGGAAAGCTTCTTATTTGACCGACTAAAGTAATGCCCCTTGATGGTCGATGAGAATTCAGCAAAGCTTTGCTTGGAAAGGCCACTGTGTTATAAAAATCTTGTCATGTGCTGACAAGAGCCGGGGGGCGCATTAATGGGCAGAACACCTTTTGACGAGGATATCGGCCTCCATTGTTCTTTCTGTCGTAAGAGCGAGAGCGAGGTGCGAAAGCTTATTTCGGGCACAGAAGCCTTCATCTGTGACGAATGTGTGCAGATATGCAATGAAATACTGGCTGAGGAGTTCCGGGCGGAGCGCACAGGAGGTTTTCCCAAGCCTTCCCGCATCAAGAAGGCCCTGGATGAATATGTCATAAGCCAGGAGGAGGCCAAGAAAACCTTGGCCGTGGCCGTGCACAACCATTACAAGAGATTGCAGGCCAAGAAGACTCTAAAAGGAGTGGAGCTGGAAAAGAGCAATATTCTGCTCATAGGCCCCACGGGATCGGGCAAGACCTTCCTGGCTCAAACCCTTGCCAAGATTCTGCAGGTTCCCTTTGCCATAGCAGACGCCACAGCCATCACCGAAGCCGGTTATGTGGGAGAAAATGTTGAAGACATCATCATGCGGCTGCTGGAAAACGCAGACTTCGACGAGGAGCGCGCTCAGCAGGGCATAGTTTACATTGATGAGGCAGACAAGATCGCCAAGAGAACTGTGAACTCCGCCAACGGAAGGGACATCTCTGGGGAGGGAGTTCAACAAGCCCTCTTGAAGATGCTGGAAGGCACTGTGGTGCACCTTCATCCCAAGGGCATGAAAGGCCAGTATCACAAGGTGGACACCACTCAAATCCTTTTCATCTGCGGCGGAACCTTCGTAGGCTTGGACAAGATCGTGCAAGGCAGGATACAACAGCGATCTCTGGGCTTCAAAGCACAGAAGGAAAGAACTTCCAAAGATCTTCATCCCCTCCATGAGGTAAGGGCTGAGGATCTCATAGAGTTCGGAATGATCCCGGAGTTCGTGGGTCGCCTACCCATAGTCGCTGTCCTAGATGAACTCACCGAAGAACACCTTGTCCGGATCCTTACTGAGCCCAAGAATGCCTTGGTGAAGCAGTATCAGGCCCTTTTTGATCTGGAGGGCGTGCATCTGCGGTTCTTGGACGACACCTTGGTGACCGTGGCCAGAGAGGCCATACAAAGAAAGAGCGGCGCCAGAGGGTTGAGGACAATTCTGGAAAAGGCCATGTTGGACATCATGTATAACCTGCCTGATCTGGAGGGCCTTGCCGAATGTTTAATAACTCCAGGGGTCATAGCAGGAACTGAGGAGCCTGTTTACGTATACAGGAAGGAAAAAGCAGCTCTTTCTTGAAGTTTCTTCTCTATGATTTCAAAGTGCTCTTGCAATGAATGAGGCTCAATCTTTGGGTCGCATGGGATCAGCCTTGGAAGCCTCGGATTTTCCCCCTTGATGCGACAGTAGAGCTTGTCTGCTGTGTCTTGCATAGATCTTCCAGCATAGTAATGTGGTTTGAAGGGCTGATGCCTAGGCCTGTCTTATCAGTGGAACTTACCCCTTTGAAACAATGCTCTGGTTACAATTCTCTTAAAGATTCAGGAGGTCCCAAATGGCTCCACCAGGATACGTGGGCAGGCTGCTTCGAGTGGATCTGAGCAAAGGAAAACTATGGATCCAGGAGTTATCGGAGAAGGAACTCAGGATTTGGGTAGGAGGCGTGGGGCTGGGAGCCAAGTATTTGCTGGAAGAAGTGGGGCCCCATGTTTGCTGGGATCACCCAGAGAACCGTCTCATATTTACCAGTGGCCCACTGGCAGGATCTGGCTTCAGCGGAGCAGCCACCTTCAACGTGGTCTCCAAGGGTCCCATGACCGAGCTGGCAGGATCTTCCCAGGCCAACGGGTTCATGGGCGCCTATATGAAGTTCTCCGGATTCGATGGTGTGGTCATACAGGGGCACTCTGCCAGGCCTGTTTATCTGGAACTGAAAGACGGAGCCGGTTACCTGAGGGATGCATCTTGGATTTGGGGGCTGCCAGTGGACCAGACCGA
Organism: bacterium; assembly: GCA_037481695.1. NCBI lineage: Bacteria > bacterium. The sequence continues at coordinate 416,903 of JBBFLE010000001.1, forward strand.
GGAGGGAATCCGCAAAGAGCTGGGAGCCAAGAGACTCCAGGTGAGTGTCTTCGCCATAGGGCCTGCTGGAGAAAACCTGGTACGCTATGCGGCCATAGTAGGAGACGGAGGCCATGTGGCGGCACACAACGGCCTCGGTGCTGTCATGGGAGCCAAGAACCTCAAGGCCCTGGTGGCCCACAGGGGTCCCAGAGGCTTTTGTGTTGCCGAACCCGCCAGGCTCCAGGAGATCGACCTTGAATGCTTTGATTTCATGAAAGGTTTCGGCCCTTTTTTTAAGTGGGGCACCGCCGGAGGGCTCTCCTCCATATATGCCCAAGGGGCCCTTCCCGTGCGCAACTACACGAGCAACCTATTCCAAGAACATGAGAGGATGAACGGGCAGTACCTGAGGACCCACTTTCGGGTCAAGGCAAGGCCTTGCTTCAAGTGTCGAATGGCCCACGTAAAGGAGGTGACGGTTACCCAAGGACCCTATAAGGGCTTTATTGGTGAAGAGCCCGAATACGAGCAGGTTGCTGCTTGGGGGCCACAGATCGGCAACACGGATCTGGGGGCAACAGTGGTTCTGGCCCGAGAGGTGGACAGGCTGGGCATGGATTGCAATGAGGCTTCCTGGTGCATCGGATGGGCCATGGAATGCTATGAAAAAGGTTTCTTGAGCCCCACACAGACAGAGGGGCTCAAGTTGAACTGGGGAAATGTGGAGGATGTCAGAGAACTCCTGGGACGCATCTCCAGGAGACAAGGTTTTCTCGGGAAACTCCTTGCCGAAGGTGTGATGAGGGCTGCTAGGGAATTGGGGGGGGAGGCCGAGCAGTGGGCAATCCACACCATGCAAGGGGCCAGCCCTAGAAGCCACGATCATAGGGGGCGTTGGACAGAGCTATTGGACACATGTGTGAGCAACACATCCACCATAGAGAGCTCCTTCGGGGGTATACATGCTGGTTTTGTGGGTATGAAGGAACTGGACGATCCCTTCGACCACCTGGAGGTAGCAAGAACCTGCGCCAGGTTCAACGGCATTAGGCAGTTCGATGACTGTGTTGGCATCTGCAGGCTAGCCTCCATACACCCGGGGTTCACTCTCCGGGCCTTCAATGCAGTCACAGGGTGGGACTTCACCCTGCAGGACGCCTTCCAGGTGGGTTTGAGGGCAGTCAATGCCTTGAGGCTTTTCAACCTTGCCCATGGGCTGAAAATGGAGCGGATGCGCCCATCCAGACGTTACGGCTCCGTGCCCCAAGAAGGCCCGGCAGCGGGCAAGGACATAATGGCCCGATGGGATGAGATGATTAGGCTCTACCACCAGGAAATGGGATGGGATCCTTCCAGTGGAGAGCCCTTACCCCAGACATTGGAAAGACTTGGAATAAAGGATTGGTTTGAGAGCATAACAACGGTGAAGAAAAAGTGATCCAGGTGGAATTGGAGCTTTGGCTGGGCTCTGGAAGCGAGCTGGGAGAGGAGTTCCAAGTGCTCTCCCCTGTTCGTTCCAGGACCATTGTAGAAATCCCCGAGGGAACCAGCTTGTGGCAGCTTCTGCGCACCATGGCCAGCAGAAACCCCCGTTTGCAAGATCTGCTTTTGGATCAGGAGAATTCCTGTTTGAGGTCTGATCTGGTGATTCTCAAAAACAACAGGCTGGATTCGCGCTCAAAACTGCTGAATGAAGTTTTAAAGGAGGGGGATCAGATCAGGCTGGTACCCATTTATGCCGGAGGATGACTATCCCGGCTCATTCCCCAGAATCTTTGGCGTGGGGGCTGCGACCTAAAGCCCCGCTTACTCTTAGCCGTTTTAAGGCCTGGCCCCAGCCAAGCACCCCATGGGCAAATTCAGCTCATTCCAGGATCTCATCAAGCTGGCTCCCATTGTTCACAGACAATGTAAAGATGCAGGCTGAAGGTGTGTACTCCACTCACTCATCAAATGCAGCCAGAGATCTTCAGCAGGTGGGCAGGGGCCAAGGAGAAAACTCACAGTAGAAACCACAGAGAATCTCCCAGAGCTGCTGGGGGAGGAGCTCTTTTACCTTTTGCACCACAACAAGAGGCGGAGGGCCGTAATAAGCCTCAGCCACTGCTCCTGCTATGCAGGCCAGTGTGTCGCTGTCTCCTCCCAAAGAGACGGCATTTCTGACCGAGTCCTCCCAGGTTTCTGATTCCAGAAAGCTTATCAAGGCTTCTGGTACAGTGCCCTGACATGATACGTCAAAAGAATATCCCGGCCTGATATCAGCCAGGCTTCTTTTGAGATCATACCCGAACCTTTCACTGACTTCCCTGAGCATGAGCTCTTTGTCCCGTGTGGTCCGTGCCAGCCAAACAGCCAAGGCCGTGGCCTGAGCCCCCTTTATCCCTTCTGGGTGGTCGTGAGTCACAAGGGCCGTTCGGGCAGCCTCTCTCAGGACATCTTCTTCCTGTTCCAAGGCCAGACCCACGGGGCTTACCCTCATGGCAGAACCGTTTCCCCAGCTTCCATAAGGCCGGGGGTCCGATGCCTGCAGCCAGCGGAAGAAAGCCTGTCCATAACCCGCCCTTGGATAAAGACGCCCCAGCTCCCTGAGGCAGCGAGCATAGTCCCTGTCCTCCATCAGGGCCTTGGCAATGGCCAGGGTAAGAACGCTGTCGTCAGTGAACCTACAACGTGGATGAAACAAGGGGAACTCCTTGGTCTTGATGGGTCTGGCCTCGTACACAGATCCGATTATGTCTCCTGCTATGGCACCCACCATGGAGTTTACTACCTGTTCTGCTCAGGTTGCCTTGGGGCCGTCCTGGTCATTTCCTAGGACATGGATCTCTTCCCCTTCTCTTAGGGCTCCGTCTAGGCCCAAGAGATTGCCCCAGCGGTCCTGGACTCGAAAACTACCATTCTTCCCCTCGTGGAGCAAACCCAACTGAATGAGAGCATGGCGCACCCTCATCCCTGGCAAGAGATCCACTGGCTTGCCGTTGACGAAAATCCTCAAGGTCCCTCCATTTCTTGAATGCGCCCCTCTGTTTTGGCAGTTATGGGACTCTTTTTACTTATGTACTCTGCCACCAGATCGCGGATCCAGCGACCTGGCTCTGAAAAAACCAGGCCCTCGGCCACCAGTGTCCCGCCTACAAGGTAGGGCATGGCACTGTTTCTTATGGCCTCAGAAAAGCTCTTGTAACCATCTCCACCTGCGGCCAGGAAATCATTCACGGCCACCACATAGATGGCCTCCGGATCCAGAGAAAGGCCATTGACCTTCACCTCCTTTAACCGCAATCCTTTGGGATCAGCCACATAAGAAATGCTGAGGCCCGAAACCTGCGGAAAACGCCCACCTCCCCGACCCCTCAAACCATGTTCCAGTGCATCCCAAAGCAGGGTACCTTTCACAGGTATTGCCACCAGGTAGTTGTCAAAGGGTAGTGCCCCGTAAACATCTCCCATACTTATCTGACCCTTGGGAATGCTCTTCCTTATGGATCCACCATTTATAACAGCCACCTGAGCCCCTGATACCTCCTTGAGAACGTCGGCCACCAAGTTTCCCAGATTGGTCTCTCTGTCCCGTACTGCCTCCCCGTCCAGATCCACCAGGCTGATGCCTATTACTTTATCCAGAAGGCCCCTGAGCTTCATGGAGTAATGCTTCACCAGCTCATGAATAGCAGGATCCGGAGGCCCGGCTGAGGCACGAATCTCCTCCAAACGTCCTTCCCAATGTATGACCTTTTTGCCCTCAAGCCAAAGGTCAAGTACCCCTAGGGCCTTGCCGTGCTCCCAGGCCTGCACCACAAGGGTGTCTCCCACCAATGCGGGCACATCCACTTTGGTATGGCTGTGGCCACCCACTATGACCTGGACCCCTTTGACCCTAGAAGCCAGGTCCCGATCGGTCCCGAAACCGCAATGGGTAAGAGCCACCAGCAGGTCCACATGGGGTGAGAGGCGCTCGACCTCTGCGGCAAGACTCTGGGCTGGATCCAGCAACACCAAGCCTGAGAGGTTCCTAGGATGGGTAGTAAGAGCAGTGTCTGCTCCCAAGATACCCACGATGGCGACCCTTATGCCTCCAACTTCCTTCACCACATGGGGTACAACCCCTTTAGCTCCCCTCACATTGGCTCCCAAGACCGGAAATCTGGCCTCCCCAATACGACTCCACAGGACTTCCTGCCCGAAATCGAACTCATGGTTCCCGAGCACCATGGCGTCCAGGCCCATTTGGTTCAAGAGCTGCACCACTGACTCCCCTTGGAAAAGATTGGCCCAGTTATCACCCTGGATCATGTCTCCGGCTGCCAGAAAAAGAGAGGGCTTCTCCTCTCTGAGCTGTCTTACCCTAGCCGCCAGCCATGCAGCGCCTCCCAGCTCTTCTGCAGCCCCCAGCGGTCTGTGGGGCTCAGCAAAGCCATGGAAATCATTGAAATACAGGATTCTGATTTGGTTTGTCTCAGCACGGCATATTGCAGTGATCAAGAAAAGGAGCAGCAGGATGATTCTTTTCACAGCTGACCTCACTTTCCCAGGCCTCATCCAGGAACCAGACCCAGGTGACCTCCTATGGATTCTGCACCACCCATGGACTACTATCTATCATAACAACTAAGCTCCTGAATCAAAACAAAAGGCAATGGAATGAAACCAGGTGCAAAGGCCTCCTGTGTCCGGAAAAAAAAGAGCCGCAGCACTGAAGTCACAAGGGCCAGGCTTCTCTGGTTGGGGGGAATCCTGGGCTTTCTGGCTGCAGGGGCTCTCCTTTTTTGGGTGGCCAGACCCCTTGGAATGTCCTCTTTTGATGGGGAAAGGGCCTTCGGGCACCTCAAGGCTCAGTGGAGTTTCGGCCCCAGAGTGCCTGGGACCCAAGGGCATATGAGATGTCTGGATTATATTACCCGGGAGTTACAGGCTTATCTTCCCCAGGTGCATCATCACCGTTTCAAATACAAGAGCGCATTGCTGGGTGTGGTCCAGGGTACCAATGTTTGGGCCATTTCCTACCCAGCCCACCAAAATCACACCGAACGCGTGCTTCTTTGTGCCCACTGGGACACGAGGCCTGTGGCCGAGAGGGATCCGGACCCATCCCGCAGGAGCCTGCCTGTGCCTGGAGCCAATGACGGGGCCTCGGGAGTGGCCGTGCTTCTGGAAGTAGCCAGAATCCTGGGACAAAACCCTCCGCCTGTGCACGTGGATATACTGCTCTTTGATATGGAGGACATGGGGGGCCTTCCCATTTCAGGTCCTGAGCAGGACCCCTTCTGTGTGGGCTCCAGTCGCTTTGTGGAAGAGCATCCCGAGTTCAAGGCAGATTACGGGATCCTGTTGGACATGGTGGGGAAGAAAAACCTCAGGATTCCCAAGGAGGCCATTTCCCTGGAGCGGGCACCTCAAGTGGTGAACAGGGTATGGGCAGTGGCCAGAAGGCTTGGGGTAAAGGCTTTTTCCGAAAACAAAGGGCCAGCTGTGTTTGATGACCACGTTCCTTTTCTGGAAAGGGGAATCCCGGTCATAAACCTCATAGACATGGATTATCCCCCCTGGCACACTTCTGGGGACAACCCTGAGCATTGTTCCCCGCAGAGCTTGAAACAGGTGGGAGAGGTGATCTTGGGGGTGCTTTACGGCAAATGAAGCTCGAGTTTGGGGACAACTGCATGAGCAGGTGGAGTTCATCCAGGCAAATCCCAATGCCATGGTGGGCCGGAATCTCCCTCATGGTGTAAACTATGAGTCCAAAGAAGATCGCTCAACACAACAAGCACAGAGGTGACCTACCATGTACGGTAAGGGCTTCAGGGTCCGGAAAAAAGCAGGCTCCAAGGATTCCGGCGGTGAGCGTCCAGCAGAGGAAATCGTCAGGGAACTGAAAAGGAGCGCTTCCCCGCCCGGAAGCGATTACAGGGAACGCTCCCTAAAGATCCACGGGCTCATCTGCGCCAAGTGTGCCAGGGAGTTTGAATGGAAGGATCGTCACCTCCTGACCGTGCACCACAAAGATGGCAACCACAGGAACAATCCTCCCGATGGATCCAATTGGGAGAACCTCTGTGTTTACTGCCACGAGGACGAGCACAGCCGTCAGCTCCTGGGGGATTATTTGAGCCAAGGCCCCAAGGAATAGCTGGCTGAAATCTGCTTTCTCTTCCCATGACAAAGGAAGGCCCGGGTGAAGTTATGGAGGGATGTGGGCTGGCCTGGCCAAAGATTAAAGCACTGCCTCAAGACCTTGCTGCTGAGAGCTTTGCTAAAAGGAGATCCGGGGGGGTGATGAGTCTGTGAAGGCCCAGCCTCTTGGGACTCAAGCCCAGGGCAAGGCCCACTAGCTGGGTTATGTAAAGCACTGGGATCCTGAACTCTACCCTAGACTCTTTCTTTGCTGCTTTTTGTTTCGCATCCAGCATCAAGTGACAAAGAGGACAGACTACAACCATGCAATCAGGCCTGAGCCTGGCGGCCTCTTCCAAGATTCCCGCAGCCAGCTTCAAGGCCACCCTTTCTTGGGTAAAGAGTAAAGGTCCCCCGCAGCAGTCCAATTTGCCTGGGAAGGCCACATTGCAAGCCCCGCTCGCAGTGATGATCCTCTCCAAGGCAAGGGGATTCTCCATGCTCTCTTTTCCTGCCATGGGAAAGGGCCTTGCCACAAGACATCCGTAATAGGGCAACACCCTGAGCCCCTCCAGAGGCCTCACCAGCCGTTCCCTTATGGCCTCCTGGCCCAGATCCATGGCCAAAACCTCCAGGAGGTGCTTCACCCTGGGAGATCTGCTTCCATCATGGAGGCCCTCTAAGCCATTTTGCCCCTGAATCTCTTTTAGCACACGGAGGTGATTTGCATAACATGAGGAACAAGGCATGAGAATATTCATCCCCTGTGCCTGGATCTTCTCGAGGTTGGCAAAAGGCAGGGACCTGGCCCATTGCGGGTCCTTTTCCCTTGCCGCAGAGGCCCCGCAGCAGTTCCACCCCTGTATTTCCTCCAGCTCGATGCCAAGGCTAGGGGCCACGGCCATGAGGGACTCCTCGTACTCCCTGGCCGTTCCCTTGAGACTGCACCCTGGATAATAGAGGTACTTCATGGAAGTTTTCCGCGCAGAAACATCTTGAAAAGCAAAAGCAGATCCTCTAGAGGATGTCTGGGAATTCTCCCCAGTTGGGCTGCAAGGCCCAACTTCATTTCATTGACTCTGCCATTTTCGCGAATCATCCTCTCCATGCTCCTGTGGAATCCATCCTCTCTTGCCCATCCTTTTGCCCTTGCAAGTCTCCTGACGGCAAGAAGCACCTCCGAAACCTCAATTCCCCTAGGGCATCTGACAGTGCAGGCCTGACACTGGGCGCAAAGCTGCAAAAAAGGGCTCCGAGCCGCTTCTTCCACCCATCCCCGCTGCAGGAAGCGCATCACCTTCCTGGGGGTGTGCCTAGTCTCAAAGGCCACGGGGCAGCCCGAGGAACACTTGCCGCACTGCACGCACCTGAGCGCCTGAAGCAGATCCTCACAAGCCGCATTATGTCCTGTTGTTTTTCCCTCGCCCATGTCCCTAGGCCTTGGATCCCCCAGAGATGCTCTAGGAAGCCTTCACACTCATCTGATCCATGAAGCAAAATTTCTTCTGGCCCGCGTGGATCATGAACATCCAATAATTGGGACCAGGTCTATGACACCTTGGCCCACATCCTTTAGTAAGCTCCCAAGACAGGGCCAACTCAATCACATCCTAAGCTCAGTGCAATTCTCTCCAAGCTCAGATTTTTCTTGCCTTTTTCTCCGGCAAATGGCTCAGGTAGCCTCTTTAGGAGCATGTTCCCTGGGCTTTTCCAGAGGAAACCTCATCATTGTTGCGGCGAGGCCCTTTTCTTTCTTTTCACCTTCGTGGCTAACGACCGGACTAGATCTTAAACGGATTAGGGCCCATGACCTTTAGATCCCGTACGAACTGCTCCACCATGAGCTTGTATTTCAAGGAATCCCTTATCTCCAGGTTCACAAAACGTACCCGGTCCCTCTCGATCATCATCTTTTGGAGCTTGTCGCTTAGGTCATCACTTCTTTTCTTGACGAGTTCGTTTCCTCTTACGTAATGACACTGACCGTCGTTGCACCCCCCTATGAGCACCCCGTCTATACCCATGGCCAAGGCATCGGCTATGAGGGCATTGTTAACGTATCCAGCGCAGGGCACCTTCACAAAAACCACATGGGGAGGAACCTCGAGCCCTTGTTCCATGGCAGCCCTGGCCGCATGGTACGCGTCGTTTCGACAGAGGAAGGCAAAGACAGTGGGTTCCTTTTCCTCCATGAAGGAAGCGCAGGCGGCCTGAATCTGAGCGGCCGTCTGTTTTATGGTCATGTGTCTTAGGGAAATGGCTGCCAGGGGGCATATACCAACACAGTTGCCACACTGTCTGCACCTGCCCAGATGAGGAGTTGGGAACTCGTTCTCGTCAAAATAAAAGCTTCCAAAGGGGCATTCCTCCATGCATCGCTTACACTTGTCGCATTTGGTCTTGTCCACCACAGGGTATGTGGGGCTAACCAAAATGGTTCCGCTGGTGAAACGCACGGCCTCAAGGGCCGCATGCTGAGCCGACTCTATGGAAGCAGCCACTCCCATGGGCTCGCGGGAGCATCCTCCCACGTATATGCCTGTTCTGTGACTCTCTTCTGGATGGCACTGGAGGTGAGATTCAAAAAAACCCCAGGCATTCATGGGAAGCCTCAGCACCTGGGCCAGCTCTTGCGACTCCGTGGAGGGTCTCATCCCCCCTGCCAGCACCAGCAGATCCAGTGAAAGACTCACCTCCTTGCCCGAAAGCGTGTCTTCTACCCTCACCCTCATCCTTCCTGTTTCACCATCGGGTCTCACGGTGGAAGGCAGGCCCCTGATGAAGGTGACCCCCTGGGTTTCCTTCAGCTTCTGGTACAGCTCCTCCTGAAAGCCTGGGGAACGGATATCCTGATAGAAGACGTAACAGGAGGTCTCAGGAGCCTTTTGCTTCAGATAGAGGACCTGCTTCAGGGTCACTGAACAACAAACAGAAGAACAGTAGGAAAGATGCCTTTGGTCCCTGCTTCCTACGCACTGGATAAAGCCCACCTCTTGGGGTGGCTCCGTGGCAGAGCCCAGAAGCCTTTCCATCTCCAGGTTGCTTATGACCTTTGGATAGAGCCCGTAGCCAAACTCCTCCACCTTGGACAGCGGATAAGGATCCCAACCCGTGGTCACCAGGATAGCCCCCACGGTCAGCTCCTCTTCCCATGGCTCCTGATTCAAGTGCACAGCCCGGCTGGGACATATCTTCTGGCACTCCCTGCACTCGGAAGGGCAATGCTCCCTTTCCACAACATACGCCTTGGGGAATCCCATGGGCAAAGCCGGGTGAATGGCCTTCAAGATCTGGGGCCGGGTCATGTGGGAATTACCATGCCCTGTGGGCCGGATCTCCACAGGGCAGACTCTTTCACACTCCCCACATCCGTTGCATGCGCCTTCATCCACGAACCTGGGTCTACGCTCAAGCCCCACCTGGAAGTTTCCAGGACCCCCTTCCAAGGAGGCCACCCTGGAGAGTGTATGAAAGAAGACTCTCCCAGAAGCACTCAGAGCATCGATGGCGAACTCCAGGCCGCAGATGGGATCGCACAGCCTGGGATAAAACCTGTGAAGGCAGGCCACCTTGCCCCCCACGCCGCTTTCTTTTTCCACCAGGTGCACCTCTTTGCCAAGACTTGAGAGGGAAATGGCGGCATGTAGGCCAGCTACACCGGCTCCTATGACAAGCACACTTTGGCTGGCAGGGATTTCAACGGGCTCCAGGGGATCTAGAAGGCGAATCCTGGCCAGGGCCATCTGAACCAGGAGCAGGGCCTTTTTGTTCCTAACTGTCTGCTCCAGATCATCGCGGCAGAGACCCTGCTCCTCAAGATCACACCATTCTTGGAGAAAGGGATTTAGCCCTTCCTTTGCAAGCCTCTGTTTCAGAAAGTTTTGCTGCTCTTGGCTGAAGGGGCCCACCCAGAGCAATCGGCCCAACTCCCCTTCTCGAATGCCTTGGGCTACTCTAAGAAGGCCGCTGGGGCTCCACGGATCCTCCAGCACCCAACAAGATGAGATCCCTTTGAGCTTGGAGAGCTTTCCCAGCAGACCTTGCAGGTCCAGGGACCGAGCCAGTCGGCCCCCTTGGTCCCATACCAGGAGCCCTATCTTTGAGGACGCCGTTTGCATCAATCCAGCCTTCCCCGGTTTACGTACCTGAACCTCTCCACCTTTCCGTTTATGTCTATGCAGGTCCAGGTGATGGTGTTGGTGCCCATCATGGGAATCAGCTTGGCCAGGTGGTAGCCCAGCTGATATGGTATCCGGGTCTCGATGGCCCCCACAGGGCATGCCTTGGTACAGGACATGCAATCCCAACAGTCCCTCGGCATGCGGCAATAAGCCTTCTTGTCCTCTCCCAATGTCATGAGGTCCCCGGGACATACCTGCTCGCAAAGGGGCTCCTGCTGCGCCTTGCAACCGTCACATTTCTCTTTGTCCACCTTGGGCGGCATGGAAAATACCTCCTTATCAGTCAGCATTATTTAAAAAACAGCGGAGAATCCAGGCCAAGCCAATTGGATCCTCTAGCTGAGAATGGTCCATTTACAACAACACCCTGCTTCATGCCTCGCATCCTGGGACAAGCTCCAGTAGTGCATCTCAAGAACAGGGCTCCTAGAATTTGCTCCCATTGCCTGCCATTGCAGCTCATCCCTCGGTGCGGTCCCCAGGGATAAGCTGCTCATAGGGCCTTGTGAAAACCTCAACTGATCCTGTAACCGGATCCCTTCTGCTCTCCACAAAACAGTCCAGCTCTGGATTGGGCTCGGGGTAATCCATACGGGTTTGCCAGCCAGGCCAGCGGGTTTCCTTTCTGAACTTGAGGTGGTGAATCAGCAGCTCCGCCACATCAAGCCGGTCTATGACCTCGTGGGCGTTCATGAGCTCGTGGAGGTCTTTGGCGAAGAGATACTGGGTCTGAGCCTGTAAAATCTTCACATTCTTTAGGGCGTAGTCCAGCCTCTCCTCGTTCATCCTGTAGAACTGGCTTATTCCTCCTGCGTACTCGTCCATGAGCCTCTGGAGCCTTTCTTCCATCTCCACAGGGGTGATTCCATCAAAGCCTGGACCCCTTAGAAGTGGAGCAAACACCCTTTCTTTCTCCTTGGATACCCTCTGGGGGTCCACATCCAGCGTGTTGACCGAGCCCAGGTACTCCATGGCACCCCTGGCAGCAAGCCTTCCCTCTGCGGCGCAGCCGCCCACGAATTTGTTCGGGCTTCCTCCTGCGGCCTCCCCGGCAGCGAAGAGCCCCGGGATAGTGGTCATACGCTTTATGTCCACCCAGAACCCGCTTCCTGTGTGGCCTCCTACGATGTATGGGTCGCTCCCGTAGATCTCCACAGGCTCTTTGGTGATGTCTATCCCACGACTGGCCAGGAATAGCACGAAGGTGGGCCTCTCGTTGAGGAGGTCTTCCCTCAGGTCCTTGGCCTCCTCTTCGTCCAGCACAGTGGTATCCACATACACTGGTCCCCTTCCCTCCAGCCACTCCATCATGGGGGCATTGAGGCGCACGAATCGAGGAGCCTTGTCCCCTCCCAGATGCGCATAGCGATCCCTCAACACCCGCTCTCCCTTGGCATTGGTGATCAGGCATCCATAGCCCACAGAAAGAGTATCCACGGGTCCGCTGAAATCCTTTGTGCGCACAGCCACCCACCTCTGCTCCAGGGAGGTCATCTCGGCTCCTGCCCTGATGCCCATGGCGTAGCCGGTGCCCACATTGAAAGGGCACATCCAGGTCTGATGGTGGGCCCCCGAGTAATCAGAGGTATAGTTCTTGTAGATCCCGCAGGCCCCCCCTGTGGTCACTATGGTGGCCTTGGCCTTGAAGACATAGAACCTGCCATCTCGAACTCCAAACCCCATGGCCCCCACGCAGCGGCCGTCCTGCATCAAGAGATTAGTGGCTGCCACCCTGTTGTAGACCTTAGCCCCCATCTCCATGGCCTTCTCGGCCATTATGGGTTTGAGCTGCTCTCCCTGTATGGAGATATCGAAGCGCCCGCGCAGTTTGTAGTGACCATCCTCGTCTTTTACTATGGGAAGGCCCCAATCCTCCAACATCTCCACGGATTCATTGAGGATCTGTGCATTGCTCAATGCCAGATCCTCCCTTATGGGACCTCCTCCCACTTGGGCCCGGCTCCATTTCACGAGGGACTCAGGGGTCTCGCCCTTGTCCGTGCGGATGTAGGTGTTGATGGCGTCCATACCGGCTGCGGTGGCGCCACTCCTGCTGATATGTGCCTTCTCCATCACGGTGACCCTCAGGGAAGGGTCCTGGCTCTTGGCCTCTATGGCAGCAAAGCAGCCCGCATTACCGCCTCCCACTATGAGCAGGTCTGTTTCCACCACCTCGGTGGGAATCTCTGTAAGGTCTTTGGGTATCTTTTTCTCGCTCACCTTCTTCCCTCCCTAGTTGATTATTCATGAGCTCCAATGGATGCCAAAATGTTCATTTGTGTCTTGCCCCTTTATCCTTACCTTTGTGTCCTCATGGGTAGCAGCTTCTCACAGAGGATGGCCGATCAAGGCCAACCAGGCGGTCTGCACAAAAATCACATAGAGGTTGGCGATGATGGACAGGCCCGCTCCGAACCTTATGGCAGTCCATCCCGTTGCCCCTGAGGCCCCCCAGGCTATGAGAAATGCGGTTATGGAAATGGGCAGGAAAAACGCGTAACTCAGGCAGTTGGTCAGAACCAGAGTAAAGGGCAGCACATTCAGCTCAAAGCTCTTGGCCATGCCCGTCAAAAGAGGCACAAAAGCCGCACCCATGGCCAAGGCACTCACTATGCCAGCTCTTGCCACGTGCATGGCAAAGGCCAAGACCACCATCATCCCCAGGGTGGGAAGTCCCAAGCCCTTGACCGGCTCAACTATGAAGTCTGAGAGCCACTTGACCACGCCCGTATCGTATAGCACGGTGCCCAGAGAGAGGGCTCCGCCTAGTAACACCCAGGTATCCCACATGATGTGCTTGTTCACGTTTTCAAACTTGATGCCACTCCAGGGCATAAAGAGCATCGAGGCAGTTATCAGCGCGACCATTCCTGAGGGTATCTTGTGGAACTCTTCTGTTATCCAGAGCAAGAGCCCTGTGCCTATGCAGATGAGCCCCCATATCTCTGGCCAGGTTATCTTTCCAAGCTCCTCCTTCATCTTGGGAATCTCTTCTTCTGCACCTGGTATCTCCAGGTTCCACAGTTTGAAATAACTGAACACGTAGATGAACATGATGGGCAGAAGCCCCCATAGTGGAAGATTGAGCCACAGCCAATCCAGCCAGGAAATGTATATTCCATGGCTCTCCTTTAGCTGACCGGCCAGCATTATGTTGGGAAAATGGCTTGTGAGGATAAGGGTGCCGGTAAACAGAGGAGTGAGCCCTGGGGTCTGGAGGAGTAAGGCGGTGTTGATCCTCTTGACCTCAGGCAGGTGCTCCTTTCCCCTCATGAGTGTGCCTATGGCCTTGGTGACAGGCAAAAAGAGCGCCGTCTCTGAGACAGTGGGCAGAACTCCTCCCACTGCCACATCCGCGAGGCCAAGGCCCGTTTGGATTCTTGTCACCTTGTTGGACTTGAGAACCGTCACCAGGGTGAGGGCGATCCTCTTGCCTAAAGGTGTACCCATCATGATACCAGCTATGACGAATGCTCCACCTCCCAGGAAGAAGACATCGGTGGAAAACGACTTGAAAGCCACACCAGGCTTCAGGCCAGCAAAGACCACCAGAAGCATGGGGGAGGCAAACCCCACTATGGCCTTGGGCAGGGCGTCTGTGACCATGCAGACTATGAACCACAGGAAGACCCCCAGCACGGACTGGGCACTAGGCCTCAGGCCTGGTAGTGTGGGGCTAAAATGAAGGATCAGAAGCACTAAAAAGGCTATGCCCAACCCCATGAGGGCCTTCTGAGGCTTTGCGCCTTCGCCCTCCTCGGCCTCCTCGATGGCCTTCATCTTCTCCTCTAGGAAGGTGCTCTGGGCTTCTCCGTTCATAGATCTCCCCCTTTCTGTTTTCTCTTATCAAAAGATACCGGCTGCCTTAGCTGCCTCGCGCATCACTTGGAAATCCGCATCCGTTGTGGGGACAAAACCTTCCAGGTTGGCTAGAGAAAGCACACGGTCGGCCTGGGCGGTCTTGGGCTTGAGCTTGAGAAGCGCTTCCTTGAACTGGCTGGCCATTGCCTTATCTGCTGTCTTTGTGGTGAAAAAGGGCCAGTTGGGCAAATCCGCTGTCTTCCCAATGGTTCGCAGCATGAACTCAAATGGAAGCCTGGCATATACGCTGGCCGGCATTCCTCCAGCATCGGCTGCGCCATCGCGGACCATCTCTCCCACCTTTGGGGGCTTACCTGCAAAGATTATCTGGATATCGGACTGCTTTATTCCCGCTTTCTGGAGTTCCAGCATCTGGGCAATGTACCCGGCTGCAGAGCCCTGGTCCACGAAACAGACCTTCTTGCCCTTGAGGTCCTGGAGATTCTTTATGGGGCTTTCCTTGACCACGAAGAATACCCCCTGCAGCTTGGTGCCCACACCTGGCTCCGAGGCAAGGCCCAGAGGCTCCGCCTCGGGGCTCTCCTTCTTGATGACGATGTAGATGTTGGGGTTCGCGAATCCCAGATGAAACTCACCGGCAATGGCCTGTTGGGTGAAAGTAGAAAAATCTTTGGGGATCACCAAGGAGACTTTTCTCCCGGTTTCCTTCTCCAGGTACTGGGCAAGCGGGGTGAACATGACCAAAAGCTCCTTTTCGGGAAGCCTTGGAAGAAGGCCAATTTTTACATCCTGAGCAATGGCGATGGATGGGACCATCAGCCCTACCAGCAGCATCAAAACCAGCCTCGTGCTTCTCATCTCTTAGCCTCCTTTCTTGTTGAAATCTTCACAGTTGCCGCTTTCCCGCTTGCCTTTCTTGACCAAAAGACCTCTTGTTTGGCTGCCTTGCAAGGAATGTAACCGCCTGGAAAGATCTCAGAGAAAGAAAACGAGTTCTATCGGCTAGGCGATAAGAGACTCTTCTTTGGTGGCCTTCTGTTGCAGCTACCAACTAGGTGGGAACAAGGGCAGGTCACCTAAACGGGCAGGGTCATAATTTACCGATGGAAGTTGTGGCTCAATGATTTCGGTTTTTTTATCTTAATGTTTGGGCCGTGCCTGCTAGAACACCCTGGAGATGGCCTCTTTGGGTTTGATCAGGATTATCTCCCTCTTGGAGACAACGATCAGACCTTCTTCCTTCAGGGTGCCCAGCACCTCGCTTACGGTCTGCTGGCAGGAGCCTGTCAAAGAGGCTATCTCTTCCTGGGTGAGTCTCACTGGCACCTTTATGGGCCGATTCCAGGAACTGGAATCCAGCAGTCCCTCGTAACACAGATAAACCAGGAGCTTCAAGACCCTGGTTGCCACATCGCTGGCCATGAGGTTCTCGATCTGCTCTCCCAGGAACCTGAGCCTCCTGCCAAGCACGGCCATGACCCTCTTGGCCAGAACAAAGTGCCGGGAGAGGATCAACTCGAAATCCTCCTTCTTGATCTCCAATAGTTGGGAAGAGCATATGGCCTGCGCGTGACACTTGCGCTCCCCCCCGGTCATCACCTCTGCCAGACCGAGGAGTTCCCCGGCTTTTCGTATGAAGACGATGGGTTCCTTGCCAAGGGGGCTTGTACGAAATATCTTAATGAAACCGCTTTCCAGGTAAAAAGCCGAATTTCCAGGATCCCCCACCATGAAAACATAGGCGTTCTTGGCCACAGATCTTCTCTTGGCCAGGGAGATGAACTCCTGCTTTTCCTTGGAAAGGCCCTCGAAGAAATCCCCTTCGCTTAAGTGCCAATGAATTTCCATGATGGCTGCCTGACTAGGTGCCCGGGAGGCTTGATGGCATATCTTAGCACATTCATGGGAATCTGGCCAAAGCCCTGAGAAAAGCTGGAAAAGCACAGCAACTACCTGGAAGAACGACTGGCTTTGCAGGCTCCTCTGGGGAGATCTCAAAAGAGGACTGCGGCCTTCCTGCTCAGAAGTTGTACTGCATGAAGAACACGAACCTCCTGCTTGGCTCCCTGGTCTCCACCGAAAGCACGTCCCCGATAAGATTAAATTTCTCGTCCAACAGGTTCTCTACTCGGCCGCCTATCTTGAGCCGCTTGTTGAAAAGCTCTTTTTCCACAGCCAGATCCAGCACCCAGAAGTCGGCCGGGTCGTTTGCTTGGAACCCGCGCAGAAATTGCTTCATGTACGCCGCCTGGAGCCTGGCCTTCCATCCAGTGGGGTGCAGGAAATGGAGCCCCACCCTGAACTCGTGGTCCTCGCGCCAACGCTCGGGCCTTAGACCTCCCAACAGATAGAGCTCGTGCTCTTTGTTCCGGACATATATGTACCCAGGAGTGAGTCCCAAGTAGTCCCAGATGAGGATATTGGCATCAATGCTCCAACCGTACAAATCCCGGTCATGGGAGATGAATTCTCCGGCAATGGGGTCATCATGCTGTTCTGTCCGCTTACTCTTGAACCCCTCCGCCTTGATGAAGATTCGGGGCGAGACCTGCCACTCCCAGGCCAGGGAAAGGTCCTCCTGCAGAGCGCTGGTCAGAGCGTTCTGACCCACGGTGAACCCGGCTATGTCAGTTGGGCGAAGCTCCTGTGGGGCCAAAAAAGGATTCATGAGATACCTGGCGTACCCCAAGCGGAAAGAATTGTCTCCCCATCGGCCTTGACCTCTATACCCAGCTCCGTGCCCCTCACTGGTATGAATGAGCTCGGGGTCTCCACAGTAAAGCCGCCGCCTGCCCGAAACCAGACCCGTCCCCATGAGCCTGTAAAGTAGCGGCCACAATGGCCAAGGCCAAGAAAGCCGACACCAGCACACAACCTGGGCTCCCCATCACTTTCCTCCTTGGTAGCAAAGAAACCCCTCCTAAAAGAACTTCCCCCATGGGGCCGCCTTTCAGGGCGAGAACAAAGCCCAGCAGCAAGCAGTCCTACCTGAGCAGAAATCAGAGATGGCCGAAGCTGATCTTCTCAGGCTCAGGCTTCTGGGTCAACCAAATTCCTGAGTTCAACCTTTTCAAACGGGTATTTGAAACCATCCCTAGATCTTAAAGACCTGGCACAGGAGCGGGTTAGCCGTTTTGCCCAGGATGCTCTAGGGCCACAACATGCTTTGGCCCCCCCCCCGAACCTTCCCACCTCGGGGCATACATCCAGGCTTTGGCAGGAGGGCTTTGTGAACCTGAGTATGCTTCGGGAAGCAGTAACCACCACTGGAAAGACGCTCTCTTTTGGCCCGCACTATTCACTAGTGGTGAATAAAGGGGCCTAGTCCAATTCTGTTACCTAATGAAGTAGCTCTTTCCCCAAGCACTCATTGTGCAAAGAGGTGCCAACTTCAAGCTGGAATCAGCTTCTTTTTGCCTCGGCTTCCAGCTTGACTGTTCTAGGTTCTTCCAGGGCTTTAAAAACCGGCAGTATTTTTGCGAAGACAAAAAGGGCCACGAAGGCCAGGCAGAATATTCCCGCCGCTGCCAGGATCCCTTCTTTTTCGAAGAGCTGGGGCGAGTAAGTTTCCCTGAAGCCTCGGAAACTTTTGCTTAGAAGCTGACCTCCGATGACCACATTCCACCTCATGGCAAAGACCTGGATGAGAAGCAGAAGGGCAGAGACGAAAGAAAGGGTGTTCCTGACCCTGTCGTGAAGGTAACGGTTCATGGTGACAGCTATCATCAAGAGGATGAAGGGGATGAGAGAGCCCAGAATCAATTGCACCGAAATAAAGGAAAAGGCCAGCTTGGTGGTGAGAAGAGGGTGTATGGCCTCCCAGGCTTCGCTTTGCTCGTAAGCAAGGGTGATGATCTCCAAGAGTTCCAGGCTAACGGTCACGATCATGAAAAGCCACAGCCAGCGATTCAAGGAGGCTATGGTCTCGGATTCTATCTTCTGCCCACTCACCTTCATGGCTACCTGATACAGAATGATGAGCATGGCTACTCCAGAGGTCATTCCAGAGGCCAGGAAAATTATGGGCATCAAAGGGGTGGACCACCATGGGTTGGCCTTGAGGGCGCCGAAGAGAAAACCCACATAACCGTGGAGCATGCAGGCCGCGGGAATTCCTATGGCCGTAAGCACCCTGATGGCGGAGTGATCTTTCTCCAAGGCCTGGGGAGAGATGTCGTATGTCCAGAGAGCCATGGCCGCATAAATCTTGCGCTTGAGGCCTCTGTTTCTTCTGGCCAGCAGAATGATGTCCTTTCTCCAGACGAACCAGACCTCCAGCAGCAAGATGAGAAGATAGGTGTTGTAAAGAATCCCGAAGCCTGCCATGGCAGAGGAAAAATTGGGGGTGAATATTATGTTCAAGGCCCGCTCGGGGTGGCCCAGATGATTCAGAAGGGGAAGAGTGGCCACCACCATAAAGGCAAAGGATGTGGCCATGGAGAATCTACTTATGGGGCGCAGTTCCTCTCTGCCGAAGAGGTGATAGAGAGCCGAGATCACAAATGCCCCGGCCACGATGCCCGTAAGGTACGGGTAAAGTACTATCATCAGACTCCAAGTGATATGTATGTCATTGGGAAAGGCAAATCCCACGACCTCAGGAACGCGGATCTCGGGGATCATCTGACCTCCTTGTCCAATCCCTTGTAATAACAGTTGGGTCTTGTGAGCAGTTCAGGCTGAAGCACCAGCACGGGCTGGGTGGCTATTGTCTTTCTTACGGGATCCTGAAGATTTTTCATGTTCCCAAAGGCCCTTGCCCCCACAGGGCATGCCATGACACAGGCTGGCTTCAGACCCCGGGTTATCCTGTGGTAGCACCAGGTGCACTTGTCAGCAACGTGGCTCACGGGGTGAAGGTAACGGCTTCCGTAGGGACATGCCTGTACGCAATACCCACATCCGATACAGCGCTTGTCGTCCACCAGCACGACCCCGTCCTTTGTGGTATAAGAGGCTCCCACAGGACAAACCTGCGTACAAGGCGTGTTCTTGCAGTGATTGCATAGCTTGGGCACAAACAACCCTTTGGTCACCTTAAAGTCTAAGATGGTAGCAGGAAAACCATTGATACCTCCATTGGGGGAGTCTACTTCCACGCGTCCTCCCTCCCCTATGCGGTATCTCTCCACCCAGGTCCTGAAAAAACCATCGGGCACTCGGTTCTCCTTCTGACAGGCCTGAACGCACATGCCGCAACCTATGCATTTACTGGCATCCACAAGATAAACGTATGAGTAATCTTCCCAGTTGTATTCACTGAGCCCGGCTTCTGCAGCCAGGCCCGCTTTTCGGCCCAAGGTGATGGCCAGGGCGGTTGTTGCGGCAGCCTCCAGAAAGCCCCTTCTAGTGGTTTCCTTGCCCATGGCGCCTTCACCTCCCCATCTTGGGATCATGGGAATCATGGCATCCCACACAGACCTCAGGCCCCACGGCAGCCCCCATCTTGCCCAGATGCTCCTCCAGCTCTATCTGGGGGAATTTGCCGGGTCTGCCATCCCATCGTTCGTGGCACCTGAGGCACAACATGGTGGAGCGGTTGATTGGCATTTCCCCGATCTTGCCTGAGTCCACCACGTGAGAGCTCAAAGGAGCATGGCAGATTTCGCACTCCACCGTTGCATGAGACCCGCCTTTGAGCTGAGCGTTGCGCTGGGAATGGCAGGCCTCGCAGGAAGCGCTGCCCCCATACGCCACAGGCTTGGCCATCTGCTCAGCCACGTTGTCTGCACGGTAATGCCCGTACCTGCCGAAGGAGCTGGGGGTAAAAAGGGTGCGGACAATATGAAAGACCACCAGCACCAAGAAGACCAGCAGGATCATCCTGGCCAGATGCTTGCCGTGTTCCATCAATCAGTCCCCTGTGTTGTCCCATTCCCCCATGGGAGGGGATCGGGCCCAAAGAGTTCTCTGAAAAAACCCCCTTTTCTTTTGGCCTCTGCAGGATCCTGCGGAAGCTGCTCCTTGGAAAAAAGCCATGACAGAAAGGACTGCCTGGGCAAACTGGCAGGCATAGGGTCCTTCTCCAGCATCTCCGGCTTGAGGAGCCAGCTTAGAAGACCCTGTCCATCATCAGGCTTCCTAAATGGGCCGGGATGATCCTCAGGCAGTTCTTCCTTAGAAAAGATGAACCTCATTGCCCGGCCTACCATGCTTAAGGCCTTCATTTCCTTGCGACCTCCTGCTGGGGCCTCTCTGTCCCCTATGAGCAAAGCTTCCTATGAATGAGCTATGAAATAGCGTCCCATTCTTTTTGTCAAGTAAAAAGAGAAGGCGGCGGAACCACAGGCTCTGGTGTAAGAGCTCCTTGCTGACCGCTAGACCGTTCACAACATGTGGACCAGGAATCCCTTCACAACTTCTGAGAAATAATTCTGTTATAGAACACGACCTTTCTTGTGGAAGTGGCCATGTGGTCAGAATTTGGGGTGAGCCGCCAGGGCAACAGAAATGGCTCAGGCTGTGGGACGTACGGTGGAGATTATCAGGATGCTCAACCCCATGACCACGCATAGGGCGAGCCAAATGGGCTGGTACAGGCCCCAGGTGTCGAATACCCATCCTGCCAGAGGAGGACCCAGCATGCCACCTAAAGAGGCGGTCCCCATGGTTACCCCCAGCAGCTTACCGAAAGAACCAACCCCGAAGTGCTCCCTCAACATGGCTCCTCTTAAGATCATGGTGCCTCCGAAGCCAGGTGGGAAAAAAGCCAGGAAAAGCAAAAGAGTCCATTGCTCCTGGGCCTGAGAGAAGGCTGCCAGTCCCACCAACATGAATCCGTAGGCAGCCATCATTACAGCCCTTTTTTGGTAAATATCGGCCAGCCACCCGAAACCAAACCTCCCTATTATGCTCGACAGGGGCAAGGCTGCTGCCACCAGTCCGGCCTGGCTTCTTTCCACCCCCATACTGCCCAAATAAGGCATCACATGTGTCACCACGGCTGTGAGCACCATCATTCGCAAGGCCTCGGCCAGGTTGAGGGTCCAGAAGGATCTGTCCCAAAAGGAGGATCGAAAGCCCTTTTCCTGCTCCATTTTCAAAGGTTTTGAATGGGAAACAGCTTGGTTTTCATGGGGCCGAGGCTCAGAATCTGCTTCTGGGTTTGGGTTTTCCCTGATGAGAAATCCCATGGGAATACCCATGAACCACATCAAAAGACCCAAACATATGAGAGTTGTCCTCCAGCCATGCAGGTCAATGGACCAGACCAAAAGTGGGATCAGCAGGCCTCCTGCTCCATAACCACAGGCCATGATTCCCAGGGCCTTGCCTATTCTTTTTCTGAACCAGCGGGCCACTGCTGTCATGAGCACCACGCTGGTGCAACCTCCTGCCCCGAAGGCCAAAAGCAGAAAGGCGCCGTAGAACATGAAAAGAGATCGGGTGAGTCCTAACAAGAGGAAACCCAGGCCCACTATGAGGGAACCAGCCAGCACCAGCTTCCTGGAGCCGTACTTGTCCACCAGATACCCTGCCAGGGGGGCAAAGATCCCCATTTCCAACCCCCTAAGGGCCACAACCAGGGAAACCTGCGTGTAGCTCCAGCCAAACTCGGCGACAATGGGTTCCAAGAAGGCCGTGAAGCCGAAAAAAAGCGCTCCGCTGACATAGAGGGCTATGAGAAAGCCGGCCAGGACCACCCACCAGCCATAGTAGATCATGCCGAAGCTCCTTCTAGAGAAACTTAGGGCCACGAGGCCAAACCCAGGGCCCCATGGCCCATCAGTTTCTTTCAAGGATTATGCCCCCTAAGCACTGAGCTGGTCAATCCGGCCTTCCCAAGGCAGCAACTCAATGACCAGAACCTTGCACGCCAAGACCCTTGATCCACACAAATTAAAGATTAATTGGGCTTGAGTTCCTCGCGGTGCCTCCCCTGGGTTAGGCGAGGCAGTCCTTTTTAGAGTTTCTCAGGCAGGCAGGCTTACCAGGAAGCTGGTCCATTTGCCCTTTTGGGACCTGACCTCTATTTGCCCACCATGTTTTGTGACTATTTCCTTGGATATGAATAGCCCCAGACCTGTACCCCTTCTCTCGGAGGTTTTCTCGGTTTGAAATCTCACAAACTTCTGGAACAGTCGCTCCATTTGCTCTGGAGTAAGCCCCTGGCCTTGGTTCCATACCTCCAGATGCACCTGGGCGCCCTGCTTTCTTGCCTCAATGCGGACAAGCCCTCCTTTTCGGCCGTACTGGATGGCGTTGTGCACAAGATTGCGTACCACCACACGAAGCAGGGTAGGGTCTCCCTTCAATGCAATGGGAGCTTCGATGCTTTGCTGCACCACCACTGCCTTCTCGGAGGCAGCCGAGGAAAGTTCTTCCAAGACGGGCCTTATGACCTCCTCTGCCAGATCAATGGGCCTTAGTTCCAGGGAGAGCTCCGATTTCTCGATCCGGGCTAGGTCAAGGTAGTTGCGGGTCATGGAAATGGCAGACTGAATGCTGCGGGAGATGCCTTGCACCAGGGTTGACTGGGGTTCGCTCAAGGGACCCGCCAGTCCCTTCTCCAGGGTCCTGCTTGAGGTGTATATGACCCCCAGGGTGTTTTTGAGTTCGTGGGAAATGAACCCCAGCATGTCCATGTAGTTGGCGTTGAGTCTCTGAAGAGACTCATTGATGCTTTCCAGTTGCATATTGGTCTGCCTGAGGCGTTCCTCCCGATCCTTTAGGCTTGCAGCCATTTGGTTGAAAGCCCTGGTTAGGGCTCTCACCTCGTCTTGGGTGGTCGGCTCCGGGACCTGCATGTCGTAATCGCCTTCGGCTATGCGGCTTGCTGCCTGGGCCAGGCTGGAGATGGACCCCGAGAGCTTTCTTGCGAACAAGACTCCTATGGCCAGAACCACTGAAGCTGCAGCCACACACAGAAGTGCGTAGAGTTTCCACAGAGCTCCCCTGATGTCGTCATATTTTCGGGCCAGTAGCCCCACATACAGGATTCCTATGGTCTTGCCTTCCAGGTCGTGGATGGGATCGTATGCACTGATGTACCAGTCGTCCACCACAAACGCCCTGTCGTACCAGCTCACGTCGTTTTCCAGGACCTTGTCGTACACATTGGCGCTCACCCTGGTGCCAATGGCCCTGTTACCATTGGGTAGGGTCACATTGGTAGCCACTCTCACGTCCCACTGGAAAATGGTTACGGTTCCCAGGGGCTTGCCGTTGTAAAGTTTTTCCTCAAAGACTGCAGATGGAATTCTGTCCACCAGGGCATAGTTGCGGTTCACTAGCACCCCCGCATATATAGCCCCAACAATGTTGCCCTTTTCGTCCTTAACAGGGGCTGCAGCAATGAGCGCCATGCCAGAGGTCTCAAAGCTCTTGGCCCTAGGTTTTGCCTTGGGTGTTGGTTCGAAAGCCATGAAGGCCCTTTCTTCCAGGTCCCCGCCCTCGGCTCTGAGCCGCCCTGCACTCAGGATGGAAAATCCGCTTGGAGTGCCTCCTTTGAGAGCCGAGCTCACAAAAGGATCCAGGGAAAGATCATCCCCTGCATGGTAAGGCTCTACAGTTCTCAGAATTACCCGGCCATGCTCGTCTGTAAGAGACAGGAAATCGAATCCGCATTGTCTGCGGGCCGCCTCCAGAGAGGCTCTGTAAGCAGAGGAGTCCCCGGCACCATAGGCCACAGCCACCCTCTTGCCGGTTCCCAGGACACTTACCAGGATCCTGAGCTCCTCCAGCTTTCCGTGGATGACGCCCCAGGCTGACAGGAGATTGAGCCGCACGCTTCTTTGGGCTTCTTCCACTGCAATCCGGTTGATGAGATAGGCCCCCAGCAGGCAGCCCAGCACAGCAAAGATGACCACCAAGAGCACAAAGTTGAGGTAGATCCGCCTTCGTAGAGTTCCGCCCATGGACATACCTTCTGAGCCCATTGCAGAAGCGCCATTTAGGGGAAGTTGCAACCCTCGTGCCACCCCGTTTGTTGCCCTGCATTGTTCACGATTAGTCCCTGAAGGAAGCTAATTCTACGATATCTAGGGAGGAACTTATTCATACCCAATGCAGCCGTATCCCCTATTGAGCCCTTCTGGGCTCTGGGCCTTAAAACGCTAGTGGTGCCAGAGCCTTGGGGCGCAGCCCCAAACTCCTGGATATTGGGGAATGATCCGGGTTAAAAAAACAGTGAAGGCCTGGTTGCTCTACATGTTTTGTTTTTCAATGCTCAGAGCCTTGAGGCTTGAGGCAGGTAATTCATCTGAGCCTTGGCATGAGCCTGGGGGAGTCCGGGCTTTTTACAGCTTGTAAAGAAAACCTGCTCTTTCTGAGTCTAGTCAGAGTGGATTTGCGCCTCTTGAATCCACCCGCTTACTTCCTTGTTCTCTGGAAGAGATGGCTCCAGGGGCTCCAGCCTCCAGGAAAACCTATTTCCTCTGCCGCTTTCTTTTTGCGCCTCCAGGAGTTCCTGTTCCACTTTGCTCCTTTGCTCCATGAGCTGTTTCAAAGAGCGATCCACTGAGGGGCTGCGGGAATCTAGCTTGGCCTTTTCATGAGCTTTGATGCGGCCTTCTAGTCTGACAAGCTCGTGTTGCAGCCTGGAGGTTCTTGCCTCATCCCGAATGGGTCCTGAGGGATCCTGCCATTGAAGCGTGAGCCTGCCCAGGTACATGCCTTTCTGATAGGACTGAAAAATCCAGGTGGATCCCTCTCGGTGAGGCGAGGACAGGAACCTCCCATCATGACCTCCCAGTATCAGTTGGATACCAGGGATTTCTGTGGCCAGCCTCTGGTCCCGGGCCATACCCATATCTGAGAGAACCACAACCAAGTCAACCTTGCCCTTAAGCCCCTCCACGGTTTTCCTGGCCGCATTCCAGGGATCCAGGACAGAGACATTTTCTCCCACTGCCTGGCGAACCTGCGGGTCCAGTTCCGGTCCCATGAGGCCCACCATAGCTATCTTCAGGGAGCCCCTATGAATCACCCGCTGTGCTGGGAACAGTAGTTTTCCTGTGGAGGCCTCGGCCAGGTTGGCCGAGATCAGGGGAAGGCCTTCACCTTCCAGCCCCTTGAGGAATTCCACTCCCAAGAGAAGATCCAGGTCCCCGACATTTACCGCTGCCACGCCCATCTTCTTGTACGCCCTGGCCAGCACCTGGGCCTTGGCTTGGTTTTTTTTAAGATCAGCATCCACTTTTTTCTGGAAGAAAAGATCCCCGGAGTCCACCACCAGACAGTTGGAGCCTTTGGAACAGATCTTCTCCACGAGCTCTACCCGCCGGGCAAGACCGCCCAGCACTCTGTTGCCTCAGGTGGGGCACCCAAATAGATGCCCTGTCACATTGTTGGTGTGTAGAATCGTGATCTCATCTTTTTTTTGGGCCCAGGAAACAGGGGCCCTCCAAAGGGCCGAAAAACCCATGGCCACCCCTGCCAAAACCAGAAGAGGCAACATAGATCTCCTAAATACCGCAGTCCCAAGGAAATTCTTCATGGATTTTCGGGTCTCCTGATTTTTTTATGATCATACATCATATGCCATGAACCATGAAGACAGGCCTATGTACTTGTGGGCTTGCAGGCCTGAATCCTCACACTGACTACCGCCTCGGCTGCCTTGGCCAGCTCCTGCCCAAAGCTCACCTTGAGGGAATCGGCCAGTTCGGCTATCGTTGGATCTTGGCTCAGGTAATCAATGGAAAAACCTGTTTTCTCCACCACCCGCACATCCTGGAATCCAGCCTTCTCCATGGCCCCTAGATAATCTTCCTTCTGCATGGCTCCGGCCACACACCCCACATAAGCTGCCACAGAACTGCGAATGGACTCTGGCAGCTCTCCTTCCAAAACTATGTCAGAGACCATGAGCCGTCCCCCAGGCCTCAACACCCGGAAAGCCTCTCTGAAAACCTGGGCCTTGTCTGTGGCCAGATTTATGACGCAGTTGGAGATTATCACGTCTACGGAGTTGTCCGGGGCTGGAAGATGTTCTATCTCTCCCAGACGGAATTCCACGTTCTGGAATCCTCCTTCCCTGGCGTTCTTACGGGCTTTCTGGATCATCTCCGGGGTCATGTCCACGCCTATGACTTTTCCATGGGGGCCCACCTTCCTGGCTGCCAGAAAACAATCGAAACCCGCACCAGAGCCCAGATCCAGCACGGTCTGTCCCTCCTTGAGAGAGGCCAGGGCAACTGGATTCCCGCAGCCCAGACCCAGATTTGCTCCCTCAGGCACCTGGGAGAGCTCCTCCTGGGAGTAACCCAAAAGCTGGCTCACAGCCTGCACAGAACCCCCTTCGCAGCACGAGCCTTTGGTGCCACAACAGGAGGCTCCCCCCAAAGCCACCCTGGCATAGCGTTGCCTTACCTTTTCTTTTATCTCTATATCATCCATTGGCATCTCCTTTTCCCCTGTTGTCTTTGAGCAATTCCTGGCCGGCCATGACATTCTGCACCACAGGATCCAGCATTTCCCTTACCTTGGCCGAGAGGGCCTGAGTCCTCATCAGCACAATGCAACAAACCTCCCCCTCCTTTTCCCAAAGCACCAGGGCCAGCTTCTCCCCCGGGACAATACCAGCCTTTTCCCTTATATCCTTGGGAAGCACCATCTGCCCCCGCTCATCTACGCTCACCAAAGATTCCACCCTGCAACAGGTCCCGACCGTAGGAAGTAGCTCAGGGAAACGCTTTCGTCTGGGCATGAACCACCTCTTGATTCATGTGCTGGCAAAAGGCCAGGCCCCATGGAATTAAATTCAGTATAATCTGATTAATCAGAACTTGCAAGAATCCTGGAGTTGTCCAGCCCAACCAGCACCGTTACGCACAAGACTTTCCCCCCTCGAGAAAGCCCCGAGATGAATTGAAAGGCCTCTCAAGGGAGGCCCTTGCTCGCCTCTGAATGAGCGGCCCTTCTCAAGGCTTTTCTTATGAGCTCTACTGAGGGTACGTTTCCGAGGCGCCCGGCCTCGTCCCTGTAAGTCCTTCAAGAAACGGTGCCCTCCAACAATCGCAGCCCTTCCAGGTCCTCTCCATTGAGAAACACCGTGGGAGAACCGGGAATGCCAAGGGTTCTGGCCTCCTGTTCCCCTACCACCAGGAAACTGATCTTTGCCTCCAGGCCTTCCTGGACCAAGGCCTCCCTTATGTTGGCCTCCAGAGCATGCCGTGAGGCGCACCCTTGTGACAAAAAGGCTTCTATCTTCATGTCCACCCCCAATCTCTGTGCCTGCTTCAACCTTGAATAATACAGCTTCAGACCTCTCCCGTGAACATGAAATGGGCCCCACCCGGACTGTTTCCAAGCCTTGTCAGATCAGGGCCCAAACCACCAGGCCTTGGCTGCTTTTGATCATTTGCCAATCCAAATCCGGGCCCAGCCAAAAGAAAAATAGGATCTGGCTGGAACAAGGACCGGTTCATATCAGGATATCATCAACTTAGCCAACCTATTCACCTCTAGTGAGCCCCAGATGGTAATTGACAAATCAGGTTGATTTGCTACTCTATGGATGTCGCTAGGGGTGGTCTACTGAGAGTCGCGCAGGATGCAGCGACAACCCTTAGAACCTGATCTGGGTAATACCAGCGTAGGGAAGCGACTGGGGCTCTAGAAAATACACCTGGAGCCTGTGTGCCCGGGGCCTTCTGGCAAGAGGCACTTTGGGGATGCCGCTTCCCTCTTTTGAGGAAGCGGTTTTCTTTTTTGGCAGGCATTCCAGAAAAGGAGTTCCCATGGGAAGGCTGGAAATTTTGCTCAACGAGCAGCCCCTGGAGGTGGATGGGGGCACCACATTGTTCATGTTGAGGGATCGGTTCAAACCTGGGGCCGACATTCTCATCTACAACGGATTTCCCCAAAGCCAGGACCTTCCTGTGAGACAGGGAGACCGTGTTGTTCTCATACGCAAGGGAGAGATCCCATCCCCTCAGGAGTTGGAGGGCCTCATGGTGGCTCGCCACAGCCCGGGGGTGCATGAGAAGGTCAAGAAAGCCAAAGTGGGAGTAGCTGGCCTGGGTGGGCTGGGCTCCTCGGTGGCCATAGCGCTGGCCAGGGTGGGTGTTGGAACCCTGATCCTGGCTGACTTCGATATAGTGGAGCCCAGCAACTTAAACCGCCAGCAGTACTTCGTGGAGCAGATCGGCATGTCCAAGGTGCAGGCCATGAAGGAGAACCTGGCCCGCATCAACCCTTATGTGTGCGTGGAAGCTCACGAGGTAATGCTGGAGAGGGAAAACATACCAGAGATCTTTGCCTCCACCCCCATCATCGTGGAAGCCTTCGACAAGGCCGAGATGAAGGAAATGCTCATAACAACAGTGTTGGAGCGCATGCCTGGCACCACGGTGGTGGCGGCCTCAGGGCTGGCGGGCTTCGGACCCAATAACACCATCAGAACAGAACGCATCTCACCGTACCTTTACATAGTGGGAGACCAGGTCTCGGCAGCCCGACCCGGTTGGGGCCTCATGGCGCCCAGGGTGGGCATTGCCGCCCATCACCAGGCCAATCTGGTGCTCAGGTTGATCCTGGGGGAGGAGCAAAAACAAACACAACAGGAGCAATGAGTGCTGGAGGAAAAATGGAAACAAGGAAGGTAGCTCGGGCAGTGATCCTGGTGGCCATGGCAGTGACTTTGTCCCCCCTATTCATTCCCTTGGGATTCATAAAGCTTTTCCCCGCCCAACACATGATAAACGTCATAGGCGGGGTCATGTTGGGTCCTTGGTACGCCTTGGGAATTGCCACTGCGGCTGCCATCATTAGAAATCTTCTGGGAGTAGGAACACCCCTGGCATTTCCAGGAGGTATGATAGGGGCTTTCATGGCCGGATGGGCATATGTCCTTTTTCGCAGAACCTATGCGGCAGCCTTGGGAGAAGTAATTGGTACAGGCCTTCTGGGAGCACTTGTCAGTGTTTGGCTTGTGGCTCCCATGATAATGAAGAAGACCATGGCAGTTTCGGTCATGATAGGAGCCTTTGCAGCCAGCTCCCTGGCCGGAGCCCTGCTGGGGATTGTGGCCCTCCAATTGCTCCGCAAGGCCGGGATCTGGCAAGCATGATAGAGCTGCAAGGTGTTACTTACGCATACCCTGGCACTGGCGGCCAGAGTGTTTTGGATGGCCTGGATCTCAAGGTAAGATCAGGGGAAATGCTACTGCTGGCAGGAGCAAGCGGCTCGGGCAAGTCCACCCTGGCATTTCTTTTGGGGGGATTCATCCCTTCTTTCCTGGGGGGTAGACTCAGAGGCAAGGCTTTTCTGGACAACATGGAACTGGGTCTTGCCTCCCCTTCGGAGTTACTTCCCTACCTGGGTCTCATAATGCAAAACGTTGATGCTCAGCTTTTCAATCCTACGGTGGAAAGGGAATTGGCCTTTGCTCTGGAGAGCCTGGGCCTTCCCGAGAAGGAAATCCTTGAAAGAATAGAGAAGACCACCCGGATGTTTTCTCTGGACCCCTTGCTACAAAGAAGCCCGGCAGAGCTCTCGGGTGGAGAAAAGAGACTGGTGGCCATAGCTGCCTGTGCTTGTCTGCCATGTCCCACCATGGTGCTGGATGAACCTCTGGCGCATCTGGATGAAGTCTGCTCTGAGAAAGTGAAAAAGGCCCTTGGTCATCTGCGATCCCAAGGCAGAACGGTCTTGATCGCAGAGCACAGGATTCAGACTCTTTTGGAAGAAGTAGAGCGATGTGTGATACTGGAAAGGGGAAGAGTTCTTTTTGACGGCCCTCCCTCCCAGGCCAGGGAAAAGCTACTGCAGCTGGGGCTTGTACCCACTTATCCTGCCAAGCCGCCAAGAGACTTCTCAAGAGCCCGGGTGGTTTTGGAGGTAAAGGAGCTTCACAAGAGGCTTGGCCAAAGGCGGATACTCAAAGACATCTCCTTTCGGCTCCACCAAGGAGAGATATTGGCCATACTAGGGCCCAATGGTGCTGGAAAGACAACCCTCATAAGGCATTTAAACGGGCTTCTCAGCCCGGACAAGGGGCAAGTTCTGCTCATGGGGGAACCCATTGCAGGCAAAGATCCATCCGCCTTGGCCTCCCAGGTGGGCATGGTCTTCCAAAACCCCAATGACCAGTTTTTTTGTCCATCGGTGAAACAGGAAATTCTGGCAGGACCCATATCAAGAAGCTCCTGTTCTCCCCAAAGGCTGCAATCCATTTGTGAGGCTCTGGGGCTAGTGCCCCTCCTGGAGCGATCTCCTTACAAGCTTAGCGAGGGAGAAAAAAGAAGGGTGGCCATTGCCACTGTCTTGGCCATGGGATCCCACATCCTTATATTGGATGAACCCACCTCGGGCCAGGATGGTAGGTCTCGAATGGAGCTGGCCAAGCTGCTCATCGGGCTGCAGGCCCAAGGAACCAGCATTGTCATGGTGACCCACGACCGAGCCTTTGCCCAGGGAGTGGCGGACCGATGTCTGGAGCTGGAAGAGGGACAGATAAGGCCTTGCACCCAAGTGTCACTGGGGCTGGCGAGCTGCGGGGTGTGAAGTGGGAGCTTTGAGATCTTTGGACCCCAGGACGAGGTTGATTCTGGGCCTTCTCACACTGAGCCTTGTGCTGTTCAGCCGTGAGCTCTGGCTGGTGTGTGTGGAGCTGGCAATGTTGGGCCTGGGGATCTTCTTGTTTGGCATGGGCAGGCTTTGGCTGAAGTCCCTGAAGGTCTCCCTGCCCATGGTGCTGATGGTATTTCTTGTGGGAGTTGCTGCTTTTCCTCTCAGGGAGGCCTTGGAGACGGCTTTGCGCTTCCAGGCTCTTCTGCTGGCTTCTTTGCTGCTTTTTGGATCCCTCAGCCCGGATGAACTGGAAGGTGGGCTTCGCAGGATGGGGGTACCTTACCGCTTTTGCTTCATATTGGTGAGCTCCATGCGTTATGTCTCTCTCATGGGCAGGCGGCTTAGGGCCATAACAGAGGCCCAGCGCTCCAGGGGCATGGATCTGAGACCCAGGCTTCGCAATCTGGGCAATCTGACAGCCTTGTTAGCTCCTTTGCTCATTCAGTCTTTTCAGCTGGCAGAAGATTTGGCCATGGCCATGGAAGCCAGAGGCTTTGCCAGGAAGAAGCGCACACTTCTGGGAAAGTGGAGGATCAGTGTTTGGGAGTATACACTGATGGGCCTTTGGGGTACAGCGGTGGCTCTGGTGGTATGGGTATCGGCAACGAATTGAGCAGAGCTATACTGCCAAATTCTGCTCTTGGGTCCTTGCCCGCTTTGGGCATGAAAATGGATAAGAACATCTGGGGTTTGGGCAGACCCCAGCTCACTGATCCCAGGGAACAGCTGGGCAGGCCATGATGAGGCTTCCCAATTTCAGAGGCTTGGGATCAATTCTGCGTGAGGGGAAGGTCAACGGAATTGCAAGACAAGATCGCACAAAAACTCCACCAACTGTGCCAGGAAGCACTTAGTTTGGGCGCAGGGAGAGTGGCTATAGTGCCCACCTCCCGCCTGATCCTAAAAGAAGCGGCCAGGGCCAAGTGCTTCATCCCCCTTTGCAAGTTCTATGGCAGTAGTGCCATGTGTCCGCCCCATAACCCACTTAAACCCCGCATCATGAGAAGGATCCTGAGGGAATACTCATGGGGTGTGCTTTTCCAGCTGGAGGCTCGAGTACAAGATTTCGTGGGGGAGGCCTGGCGTTCCAGACACCTCGACACAGAACTGAGACACAAAGAGATGGTGGCCAGGCTGGAGGCTGCGGCCTTCTACATGGGTTTCCCCTTGGCCATGGGTTTTGCGGCTGGGGAGTGCTCCCTTTGCCTTCCCTCGACTTCTTGTGCGGTTCTGCAAGGCAAGGCCTGCGCCCATCCCCTCAGAGCAAGGCCTGCTATGGAAGCCTGCGGCTTCGACGTCTTTGCCATAGCAAGGTCTGTGGGATGGCCCATGGTACCCATTGGGCACTCCTCGCAACCGGACAAAGTGCCCTGTGCAAGTCTAATTGGGCTTGTCTTGGTGGTTTGAGGTCAGGGATCCCAAAAATGAAATTAGCAGTCGAGGATTTTTTAGGGAAGCGAACCCTCATAGTGGGGGATGTTAACTCTGGGAAGACTACCCTCAGCCAGGCCATCTTGGATGAGTTTTACCGAAGGGGAGTCGGCGGAAACATATTGATCCTGGATCTGGCGCCTGAGATTCCCGTCCACCTGGCAGCTTCCAAGGGATTGAGGGGAGTAGGCGGCACCTTGAGGCCCGCCCAGGGAGAGAGATTCAGGTACTTGAGGCCGACTCTGGTGCCGCCGCGACTCATGGGCACCAGTCACAAAGAGATTCTTGAAATGGCCAAGGCAAACCTTCTGGCCATAGAGGAGGTCATGGGCCAAACCTGGGCAGAAAAAGAGACCATCTTCCTGAACGATGTGAGCATGTACCTGCAGGCTGGCTCAGCCCAGAGGCTCTTTTCATGGCTGCAGGCCTTCCATACGGTGGTGGCCAACGGTTACCTGGGCAGAAGCTTGGGAGAGGGGGAGCTTTCTTGGCGGGAACGATCTCAGATGGAGACTCTGGCCGCACTCTTTGACCGGGTATTGCGACTGGGCTGATTACGGAAAGCCCGGTCTGTGGAGAAAAGCGGCCTCATGTGCCTAGCAATTCTGTTTATGGGAAAGGAACTGATCCATGAAGAGGATTCTAACCATAGCCGGCTCAGACTCAGGTGGAGGAGCTGGCATACAGGCAGATCTCAAGACCATAACTGTGTTGGGCGGCTATGGCATGAGCGTGCTGACGGCTCTTACTGCCCAAAACACCAGGGGGGTCTACGGGGTTCATCTGGTGCCAGCCAAGTTTGTAAAAGAGCAGATGGATGCTGTTCTGGGTGACATAGGGGCCGACGCAGCCAAGACCGGAATGCTGGCCACAGCCGAGATCGTGCGGGCCGTGGCACAGGGGATAAAGGAGCACAAGGTGGAGCTCCTGGTAGTGGATCCTGTTATGGTGGCCAAAAGTGGTGACTCTTTGCTGTCAGAAGAGGCTGTTGAAGCCCTCTGTAAAGAGCTGCTACCCCTGGCTTATGTGGTCACCCCTAACCTGCCCGAAGCAGCCAGGCTGGCCGGAATCCCTGTGAGGGATCCAAAGGACATGGAGAGGGCAGCCCGAATCATCCACTCCATGGGACCTCGCCATGTGGTTGTAAAGGGAGGGCACCTGGAGGATGAACCGATGGATCTGGTCTTTGACGGCGAGTCTGCTCATCTTCTCCCCGGGCACAGGTTGGCCTCTCGAAACACCCACGGCACTGGGTGTACTTTTTCGGCTGCCCTGGCCACTTTCCTGGCACAGGGACAAGACCTCAGGCAGGCTGTGGCAAGCTCCAAGGAGTTTGTGGCCAGAGCCATTGCCACTGGAGTTCCCTTGGGCAAAGGATTTGGACCCACCAATCCTTACGGGGAAGTGCTCAGGTGGAGGGAAAGACAAAATGTGCTGGATGAACTCACAAAAGCGCTCCAAACACTGCAAGACCAACCTCTGGGGGAACTCATCCCCGAGGTCAGATCCAACCTGGGTTACGCTCTGCCAGGCGCCCAGAGCTTCCATGAGGTGGCGGCTGTACCAGGCCGCATAAGCCAGGTGGGCAAAAGGATTCTCGTTTCCATGCAGCCAGCCTTCGGGGCATCCCGCCACATAGCCAAAGTGATACTGGCCGCCATGCGCCATGACCCGGCCATGCGCTCTGCCATGAACATTAGATACTCCAAAGAGGTGATAGAAGCCTGCCAAAGGGCCGGGCTGATCCTGGCCCATTTCCATCGCACAGAGGAGCCCAGGGAAATAAAAGAACAGGAAGGCTCCACACTGGAGTGGGGCACCGACAGAGCCATATCAATGCTGGGCAAGATCCCGGATGCCATCTATGACAAGGGAGATCTGGGCAAGGAGCCCATGGTGCGCCTGCTTGGCAAGACCCCTGAGGAGGTGGTGCAAAAGCTCCTGGAGGTGGCCAAGGCCATCTCTTGAAAACTAGGTCCCCAAAACCCCATTTTGGTTGGTGCCTGGCACCATAATTACTTTAAGTAGTTGATTTTATTGTAGCCAAGGAGCAACTTTTTTTCCCTTACCCCGGCCAAGATCATCCATTGCATAAGACCGAACCTTTCCAATTCTTGGCCGCGTGTGTCTGGTAAAGGCTTTATCTTCCCGTCCTGGTCAACTCGAATTTTGTCTTGCATTTAAGAAAGCCCCTGATGCGGACAGGGATCGCTCCCACAAAGTGCACACCATCCATTAAGCAAAACAGGGGAAACGGCAAAGCTTGGGAGAGAAAAATTCAATAAAGTGCCCAGAAGCCAAATTCAAGGCAGCCAGTTTTTACCCATTTCAGCTCAAAGCACTTTTGGGTAAAAAAGTATGGCATCTCAGATCTCACTAGCTATGGGCAAACTCAGCTGCATTTCTATGTGGATCAGTTTATGGGGGTATCTAATGACCTCAGCCCCTTGGGTTCACCCTTGGTGAATGCAGGGGGATCAGTGACCCTTTGGGCAAGCTTGTGGCCATGAGGCGGCTTTCAACAGGATACATCCCCAGCCCCATCAGTACCCAATGGCTTGACAGGAGTGGGCATGGCCATGGAGCACCTGGCGGACAAGGCCATACCCCATTGCCTTGGCGCCCACTCGATTTTGGTATTTGCCGCAATCTGGCAGTGCATGATCCTCACACTCCAGAAAGCCAGGATACCCATGCTACAGAAAATTACTAGATTTTAATTACTTACATGGCCTGCACCTACGAAAGCCAAAAACAGCCCCTATGATTACAGTAGGTTAGAATGGCAGGTGTCAAAGTCTGGGAAAAATCTGGGCCTACCCCCCAGGTTCCCTTGAACCGGCCCCAGTGGAAGCTATTCTACTATTGAATGCTAAAGTAAACCTGGGAGCTTTGTTCCAGGGGATCAGGAGGAAGAGAGATGAACCCCATGAGATTACTTGACTGGTTTTCCTATGTGCTCATTTTTGCAGGGGCGCTCAACTGGGGGATCTGGGGGGTCTTCGAGGTGGATCTTATAGGGCATATCTTCGGAGGCAGTACTGCCTTGCCCAGCAAGATCGTCTACATCCTTGTTGGCCTCTCTGCTCTCTACGAGATAGTTGGCTGGAGTGCCATCAGGCACCGGATCTGCGAAACGCCTGCCTGATGAAGGGATGAGGCGGGTTTTCTCAACTGCCTTCAACATGATCCCAAGCATTACCACCCGGTTGGGTTGCTCTTGGGAGGTACGCCCTAGGCCGCCCCACAAACGGGAAAAACTCAAGCCCTTGAGGGAGGGGATAAACCCCTCCCCCTTCATAAACCAGGCAATATTGTCTCCCACCATGGGTTACTCTTAAGGCTACTGCCCCAAACCCCTTGGGCAACCGCCTGAGCTTTTAAGAGCCTATCTCAGGGATTCTATGATGGTTCTGCAGAACTCCGGCAGGTCATCGGGACAGCGGGAGGTTATGAGGTTCCCATCTTTTACCACCGGCCTGTCCATGTATTGGGCGCCCGCATTTGTCACGTCATCCTTGATGGCATAGAAACAGGTGGCCTTCTTCCCTTTCAATACACCCGCAGAAACCAGGACCCACCCCGCATGGCAGATGGCTGCCACTATTTTGCCTGCAGAGTGCATGTCTCTTACGAACCTAAGCAAACTTTGATTCCTGCGCATGTAATCCGGAGCGAATCCACCAGGGATGATAACCCCATCGAAAGACTCCACCTGCACTTCTTCCACGGATACGAGCTCTTCCAGACTCTCCCTTACACTTGGATGAGGAGCCGGCAATCCGCCAGAGCCCAGATATTCCCTGGGGCCTGTGCCCACTATGGTGACCTGGGCTCCGGCCTCTTTCATCCGAAAGTACGGGTACCAAAACTCAAACTCATTGTATTTGTTCTCCAAAAGAATCGCTACACGCTTTCCTCTAAGCTCCATGTAATGAACCTCCTTGAACCATTTTCATGTTTTGGTTGCCATTGGGGCGACGTACACACGCTCTCAGTATGATCACAGGCCGGCCAAAGCCTCTTGCAATGAATTTGGCTGCACGGCTTTGAGACACCAAGCTTTCTGGCTGCAGGATCCTCCAGTTCACATGGAACATTTGCCTAGAACCTCGGGGCCTCCCATTGTCCCATGAGCCAGATCAATTCTCCTCCGGATGTGGAGTCAGGCAAAGTTCCAAGACTCTTTCAACCCGAACAGTCAAAGCGCTTCTTGTCTGAGGCACAAGCCTCGCACCCTCATCCTCAGACATGTATCCGTCCAACATCTCCTCCACCTGGCCCATCTCAACGGTTCCGATCAGTTGAAAACCCCTTTGCCCCCATTCATCCATGAGGGACAAAGCAACACGGGGATTCTCTGACAGGTTATCTAGGCTCTGGAGGCAAAGCCAGTCCTTTATGCTAACCGTCTCTTTGTCCACCAGGGTCATACCTCTGGCAGCAGCCAGATGGGGCACCCCTTCCAGACTGGAAGTGGCCACCAAGATGACAATGTTGCCCCTGATCATTTCTTCCACTTCTTTTGGGATGTTCATGAGACCCCTCCTCCCGCACCTGCAAAAGAAACTCTCAATTACAATTTGCCTTGGGAAAGGGGCCCTGAAAAGACCCGGAGTTTAACTTTCACCGCCAATTATGATCCCTTGCTTCAGCCCGCGCTGTTCACAACTCGCGGATAATAAGAGGGCCATCTTCACCATGTCCTGGGGTACACTGGCTTTATATTCAGATGCAGCCTGATTCCCTCTGTGGGGTGCTTCCCCGCTCCAAAGCTTAAAACAGGTCAAAGCATCAAGGAGCTGGAGCCTAGCCCCCAGCATCCCCAATCCTGGAAAATGATCCAAGCTAGAGTTCAATGTTCTCCTGGCTCGCCTGGAGCATTCTCTCCAGGTATTCCTTGAGAGCCACTGCATTATTGAGCTTGGTCTCTGTTGAGCCATAGAGAAGGGTAACTGGCCCCCTGCGAAGGTATTCCAGAAGTTTTTCCAGCTCCAGTGGATTCGCTTTCAACTCCTGGAAGTACTTGGATTTAAACTCCTCCCATTTGGCAGGATCATGACCGTACCAGCGCCTAAGCTCATGGGATGGTGCCAGTTGCCTGGCCCAGAAAACTATCTCTGCTTTCTCCTTGGATATCCCCCTGGGCCACAGCCTGTCCACCAGTATACGCTGACCGTCATGGGGGGAAGCTGGATCGTAGATCCTCTTGATCTTGAGTTGCATTGCCCTTTTCTCCTTTCCTACCCTGCTTTTCCCCCTGCTTAAGCTCTGGTCAGGAAACCTCTCTCTCAGGAACCCCCGTTTGCTTCCGGAATCCCTGCCTCATTAAGCTTTCTTCTTCTGGAGAGCCTTACCCTTGTTAACTGCACGGCCCAGACCAGCACAAGAATGCCTGCCCCTAGAATATCGGTCTCGGATCCGGGTTTTATGAGTAGCACTCCTGCCAAAATCAAGGTCCCCCTTTCCACCAGGTGAAGTTTCCCCACCAGGTAGCCCATCATTCCAGAGCCCAGGGCAACACAACCCACCATGGCAGTAATAGCAGCCTGAGCTATGACGGCCACCTCCCCTTTCCAGATCAGAGCCGGGTGAAAAACAAATATAAAGGGCACCACGTATGCCACAAGGGCAAGCCTCATGGCCTCAAATCCTGTGCGAAAGGGAGGAGAACCCGCTATGCCT
This sequence comes from bacterium, assembly GCA_037481695.1. Lineage (NCBI taxonomy): Bacteria > bacterium. The sequence continues at coordinate 454,630 of JBBFLE010000001.1, forward strand.
GCCCCGGCAAAGGCCGCCAGTGCCACAGGAGGGGTTATGGTGCTCAGGCACGCATAGTAAAACACAAACATGTGGGCAGCCAGAGGATCCACACCCAGTTTTGTCAGCACAGGGCCTCCCAGGATCACCGTGAGTATGTATGCTGCCGAGGTGGTCAGTCCCATTCCCAGGACCAGGGAGGTCAGCATGACAAAAACAAGGGCCAGCAGTAGATGGCCCCCTGCAGCCTGGATCACAAGGCTTGAGAACTTCAGACCCAGTCCTGTTTGGGTCACAACCCCTATGACGATTCCAGCCGTGGCGCAGGCTGTGAGCACTTCCAGGGAGCCTTTGGCGCCCCTCTCGAAGGTCTCAAGGATCTTTGCGGGGCTCATGCGGCTGGCCTTTTTCAAGCTGCTCACCAAAAGCACAGCCACTATGGACCAGAAACCGGCTTTCATGGGGGAGTAACCCAGTATCAATAGTATTAACAGCAAAGGGGCGGGAAGAAGCAGATAGCCTCCCTCCCGCAGCACAGGCACCAGCCTTGGCAATTCTGCCCTGGACAACCCCCTCAGCCCCTGTCTCAAGGCCTCCATGTGCACCATGTACAGAAGCGCAAAGAAGTAAAGCAAGGCTGGGATGGCAGCTGCCATGCATACCCTTAGGTAGGAAACTCCCAGCATATCTGCCATTATAAAGGCCCCTGCACCCATCACTGGCGGCATGATCTGCCCCCCTGTGGAGGCCACCGACTCCACTGCCCCGGCAAAAACAGGCCTATAACCTATGCGTTTCATCAGTGGGATAGTGAAGGAGCCCGTGGAGACCACATTGGCCACTGCAGAGCCCGAGATGGTTCCAAAGCAGGCCGAGGAAAGAACAGCCACTTTGGCAGGACCTCCCCTTAGGTGACCGGCCAGTGAATTGGCAAATTTGATGAAGAAGTCCCCTGTGCCTGAGCTGACCAGAAAGGCCCCGAACAGGATGAAAAGAAAGATAAAATTTGCGCTGGCCCCCAGGGGCACAGAGAAAAGGCCCTCTGTGGTCAAAAACTGATACTCCACGAGCTCATCCACAAAGACCCCCCTGTGGCCCCAGTCCCCTGGGATGTGATTTCCAAACAAGGCATAGGCCAGGCTCAAGGCCCCTATGATGCTAAGGGCCGGACCCAATACCCTTCGGGTGGCTTCGAGGGTAACCAGGATGACTATGGAGCCAAATACCAAATCAGCTGTGTTGGGAGCGCCTCCCCTCATGGCGATATTCCTGTACTGGCTGACGATGTACAGGAGGCCTGAGGCCCCGGCTCCCATGATGAGCATGTCCAGCAGCCTCACCAGGCCTTTGGCCGGCCCCTTTTTCATGCCGGGATACAATAGAAAGACCAGAAGCACTCCAAAAAAAAGGTGAATGCCCCTTTGGATCACAGCTGGCCTCAGACCGAACTGGGCTGTGTAAAGGTGAAAAGCGCACATGGCCACTGCTGTCACAGTCACGACCAATCCCACAAAGTTAGCTCCCCCCTGCTTTCCACCGCTATGGGTCATTCCTGAATCTCTCCTTCCTGTCAGGGCTTGGGCAAAGAGCATAAGCCTTCTTCGGCCCCCAACAGGACCAAGGCACCGGCCGGAACCTCCTGGTTCAGAAAGTGCATCTTGCCGCCCAGCAAGATGCGGTGATTCGCATGCTCTTTGGCACCCATGATAAACTCCACCCTCTTCAACATTGTCCGCACTGCACCAGTTTGCAGCCATCCATCGGGCCTGGTATGGATCTCCGATGCCAAAAAACCTTGTCCGTTGAGCACGGATCTGGTGACCAGGCCTTCAAATAAAATTTTGCCTGGCCCCAGGATCCTGTAATGCTCCCTAACAGGCAAGCGCTCATAGGAGTGAACAAACTCCACAACAAACTCCTGTTGCGGCCATACAGGCCCACACCAAAGAGCCTCCCCCTTACCCTCCTGCCTGAGCACCAAAGCCATAGGCTCCTGAGCCCAGGCCCGCGGGGTTGCACTCAGCCACAGAACCACAGACAGAGCCCATAACACCAAGAAAGCCAATGCCCAGCCGGGCCCTGAGGCCCTGCTCACTTGATTACTCCTTTTTCCTTCAAGAACTTCTCAGCTCCGGGGTGAAGAGGAATGGCTATGCTCTTGGCTGCGTTTTGGAGCTTTATGTCCTTGAAGGCCACGTGGATCTGGTCCAGCTCTTCTTTGTGTTCGAAGACGGCCTTTAGGATATCGTAGGCCAGCTTTTCCTCCATGTCCTTGTTGCAGATGAAGATCCCGTAGTAGTTCACGGTGTTGAAGTCCTGAGATTGGTCTTTGTACGTTCCAGCCTTGACCGTGGTCTGGGAGTAAAAGGGATATTTCTCGCAGAAGGCCTTGGCTTTTTCGGGCTCCATGCTTATGAACACTATCTTTCTTTGGGTAGCCAGCTCCATGAGGGTGGGAGCGGGTGTGCCAAGCAGGTACATGGCTGCGTCCACGGTGCCGTCTTTGAGCGCTTCGGTGGCCTCAGGGGCAGAGAGGAACTGGGGCTTGATGTGATCATAGGTGATGCCGTACATCTCCAGCACCATGCGGTTGAAGACCTCGGTACCTGATCCAGCCGCCCCTACCGCCACCTTCTTGCCCTTCAGGTCGGAGAAACTCTTTATTCCGGTCTTCTCCACAGTGTAAAAATAGGCCTCTATGGGGTACGTGGCAAAAAGGGCCCTTAAATTTTCGTATTTCTTGTCTGCCTTGAAATCCGCTTCCCCTTTGAAAGCAAAGTAGGCTGCATCCGGCATTACTATGGCCAGATCCACCCTTCCTCCGCCAACGTTCCTGATGTTCTCCACCGAGGCCCCCGAGGGCTTGGCCGAGGCAGAGGTATTGGCCACGTACTTAGTTATGAGGTTGGCTACTCCGCCTCCAAGGGGATACCATGTCCCCCCTGTGGAGGCTGTGGCTATGACCAACCTTTTCTCAGCTGCCCAGCCAGGAGTGGTTCCCAAAAACAAAGCTGCCACCAAGATCACCCCGCAGAATCCTGCCATAAGCTTCCTTCCCATTTGTAGAACCTCCTTTCTTCTGCTCTTGGGTCGTGCCACAAACCCGGTTTTGCCCCAAGACCTTGCACCTTCAGACTCAGCTCAAGGCTACAGGTCTCACCGGAGAGGCCGTTGCTCCCTTGATCTTGAGAGGTGAGACCATAAGCAAGAACTCATAGACCTTTTCCTTGGCCAGCTCCTCCAGGTTCAAGACCTCCATTATGAGAATCCCGTTTTTTACAAGAAGTATCACGTGAACCGGCAGATTGGAGGTAGGGGTCTTCTCGAGGGCCAGAGTGTCTGATCCCACGCAGCTAATTTTCTGTTCCACAAGCCAGGAGGCCCCGTCTTCCACCAGCCCAGGGCATCCTTTCTCATGTGACACATAATGAAGGGGGTTCGGGTAATTGCGGATCCACCCGGTGCGGATCAGGACCCCGTCGCCGGGTTCAATGGAGACTCCCTGGGCCTCGGCAGCACCCCGCAGGACTCTGGAGTCTATCCTGTAGTCAGCATCCAAGCATTCCACCTCTTCCTTTCCAGCTATGTCCAGCAAGACCCCCCTGGTAACTATGGGAGGGATGGTCTCTATGCCCCCCTTCTTGAGGCCGTGATAGTCCTGCCAGGGCTGTATGTCCCCGACTCCATAGACCTCTTTGTCAAGGCTTATGTGGCCAGGTGCATCCAGGTGAGTTCCTGTGTGCCCTCCTGTGGTGAAAAGGCAGTTGCAGGCCGAGACCCCCCCTTCATACATTATCTCCCCGTGCAGCTTCAAAAGAGTTAAAGCAAAGCCAGGATGGTTGGGGTGATGTGGCATGCCCACGAAGTATTCCATCCCCAGGTCATAGAGCTTGCCTGTTCTGATCAAATCTTTTATGCGTCTGGAGTCCATCTTGAATCTCCTTCCTGCCAGAGCTCGGCTCTGGGCAACAGATCATCCCCACTACCCAGCCCCCAAGGCCTTGTCTTTCTTGGTCAGTTTTCTGGAAATCACCAACCTCTGGATCTCGGAGGTGCCTTCGTAGATCCTAAGCGGCCTTATCTCCCTGTAGAGCTGCTCCACTCTTGAACCTTTGAGCACCCCCATTCCACCATGGACCTGCAAGGCCCTGTCTATGCACCGAAACGCAGCCTCTGTGGCAAAGAGCTTGGCCATGGAGGAAAACAAAGAGGCGTCTTCAGCCCCTCTTTCTTTCTTGATTGCGGCAAGGTATACCAGAGCCCTGGCAGCCTCGGTCTCGGTGGCAGCATCGGCGATCTGAAAAGAAACCCCCTGAAACTCGGATATGGCTCTTCCGAACTGTACACGGCTTTTGGCCCAGGCCAGTGCCTCTTGCAAGGCTGCCTGTGCCATTCCCACAGCCGCAGCCCCCACCGACATCCTCATGAGCTCCAGGGTTTGCATGGCCAAGGCAAAACCCTGGCCCAGTGATCCCAGCAGACTTGTGCTGGGGACTCTGAGATCCTTGAACCTGAATTCCACCAAATCATGGCTTGCCATGGGCTCAAGTCTGCGAAGCACTTCAAAGCCCTTCATCCCCTTCTCCACCACGAATCCAGACAGCGCCATGGGATTCGCCTCAGTGGGGCTGCGGGCAAAAACCACTGCCATGTCAGCGGAGTATCCGTTGGATATGAACCTTTTGAGACCATTGAGCAGAAAACCTCCATCCACTTCCTGCGCCCATGTCTCCAAAGAGCTTACATCCGAGCCGGCTCCTGGTTCTGTCAAGGCAAAGGTGGTGAGTCTCTCCCCCCTGGCCAGAGGGGGCAAATAGGATTTCTTCTGCTCTTCAGAACCGGCCAGTATTATGGGTTGGCTTCCAAGCCCTTGCATGGCATAGGTGGTGTCAGCAGGCCCATACACACATGCCAGGGCTTCCCTGGCCAGGCAGATCTTAACAGCACTCACCCCGCTGCCCCCGTACTGTTCAGGAAACAGTGGGGCATAAAGTCCTGAGGCGGCCAGGGATCTGCGAAGGGCCTCTGGAACCACGTTCACCTCCCCCAGAGTCTGAGCCAGGGGGGCCAGCTCCTGCCTGGCATAGGTTTGGCATCTATTCCAAAAGGCTCTTTGTTCTTCTGTCAAAAGCGAGTGCATGCTCCTTACCTCTGTGGTGTCATGAAAGGCTCTTCTTCAGGATTTTCCCGGTGGAGCTCTTGGGCATCTCCTCCAGGATCTGTACCCACTTGGGCACCTTGTACGGAGCCAGGCGAGCCTCACAGAAGGCCCTTATTTCTTCAGGTTTCAGGGAAAAGCCGGCCTTGGGCACCACAAAGGCCTTGGGCACCTGGCCCAAGTGCGGGTGGGGCACTCCTATCACGGCCGCCTCGCCTACTGCCCAATGCTGGTAAAGAACCTCTTCTATCTCCCTGGGATAAATGTTGTAGCCCCCGCAGATCATGAGTTCATCTTTTCTTCCCACGATAAAGTAGTATTCCTGCTCATCCTTGCGGGCCAGGTCTTTTGTGCAGACCCATCCATTCCTGACAGCATGGGCCGTGGCCTCAGGCAGTCTCCAGTAACCGGGGGTGGCATTGGGCCCTTTGAAGACTATCTCCCCCACTTCTCCGGGTCCAACCTCATTCCCATCCTCTCCCAGCAGCCTCACAGAAACCCCTGCCACCTGCACCCCTATGGACCCAACCTTGCGAATGCCGTAAAGGGGATTTGCCGTTACAAGACCCGTGGATTCCGTAAGCCCGTATACCTCCAGGATTGGAACCTGGAACATGTCCTGGAAACGTGTCAGATGCTCTGCCGAGAGGGATGCCCCCCCTGAAAGGCCCATGCGAAGAGAGGGCAGTTTCATGGGGTTTTGCTTCATCTCTTCCATGAGGTATATGAACATGGTAGGCACGCCTGGGAACCAAGTAATCCTTGCCTTTGACATGGCCTCCAGCACCCAAGCGCTTTGAAACCTCTCCATTATGAGGACCCGGCCCCCGCTGTTGAGCGCCCCCATTACAGGACTGGCATTGGCAAAGATGTGCACCATGGGCAGGCTAACCAGGGCTGCATCATCCTCCCTCAGGCCGTAGTGCTGGGCCGTGTTGGCCCCACCGAAGACGAGGTTTTTGTGATTCAAGATGACCCCCTTGGGCCGGCCGGTGGTGCCTGAGGTGTAAAAGATAAAGGCCGGGGCCTCGGATTCTGCGGGATGCATGAAATCTTTTCTTAGCTTTCCGCAGGCCCTCTCCAGAGTCTGGAAGAGGAGTTCTCCGGGCTGCTTTATGAGAACCCTGCGCACATGAGAAAGGCCTCCTGGGATCTGTTCCAAGAGGGCTTTGAAGCCGTGGGTTGTAAGGAGTGTCTCGGCTCCGGAATCCTCCAGGATGTAAGAGACTTCCCCTGGGCTGTAGAGGGTGTTTATGGGGACCGCCACCCCGCCTGCCTGGATGATCGAAGCATAGGCCAGGACAAAATCCGTGTGGTTGGGATGCAGGATGGCCACCCTGTCTCCAGGGCCCACTCCCAATTTGGAAAAGGCCCAGGCCATCCTGCTGGTGTGCTCGGCGAATTCGCCATAAGTGTAGCGTTTCTCCTGTTTCCAGTCCTCCAAGAAGACTCTTGAGCTGTAAAGAGAGGCCTTGGCCTGCATGTGTTGTGGAAAGCTAGGCCAGCTCATGGATCTTCTCCTGGCCGCCCATCCTTGGGAGTTTCCCACTGAAGAGCCCAGCCAGCCCCGCTTCCGCCGTCCACAAAGATGGTCTGCCCTGTGATAAAGGATGATGCCTGGGTAACCAGCAGCAGGACGGCTCCGTCCAGATCCGAGAGTGTGGCAAGTCTTCTCATGGGAGACCTCTTCCTGAGCATCTCATAACGTTTGGGATCGCTAAGCCACTGCTTGGTCAGGGGAGTCTCTATGTATGTTGGGGCTATCCCGTTCACCCTTATGTTATAGGGGGCCCATTCCAGAGCCAGGATTCGGGTGAGGTGATTCAAGCCTGCCTTGCTTATACTGTAAGGGGCAAGCCAGGGCACCGGCATACCGCCCGCAGCGGATGAGACATTTAGGATCCTGCCGCCTCCTCCGGGAATCATCTCCTTGGCCGCTGCCTGGGAGCAGAAAAACGCTCCCTTCAAGTTGGTGTCCAGAATCCTGTCCCACTCCTGTTCCGAGAATTCCAATGCGGGTTTTCTCACATTGGTGCCAGCGTTGTTCACAAGCACATCCAGCCTGCCCTTCCACTCCATCACCCTCTCTATCATGCAAGAGACGCTCTCCACCCTGGAGACATCCACAAAGACCCCTATGGCCTCCCCACCAGCATTTTTTATCTCCTGGGCCGCATCCTGAGATTCCTCTAGATTGCGGCTGGCCAAGGCCACTGAAGCTCCGTGTCTTGCAAGCAAACACCCAAGGTGTTTCCCTATGCCCTTGGAACCCCCTGTCACCAGGGCTACCTCTCCCCTGAGATCAAAAAGCTTACCTTCCACGCGCGCCTCCCTTTTTTGGTGTCCCGAGAGCATCCTGAATCCTACTGGCCTGAGAAACCAGCGGCCTCAAGCCTGGGGTCCAGCACCACCTTGAGGGGCATCTCCCCCGGCTCCTGCCCTGCCACCAACCTCAGGGCCCGTTCGGCCTCTTCAAGGGGAAACCTGTGGCTCACAAGCCGATCAAGGGGATACTTCCCCTGGCGGGCCATTTTCACTGCCGGTCCCACAGCTTGAAAATCGTGGGAAAAAACACCCAGAAGCCTAAGTTCCTTGAATACTACCTGGTCCAGAGCAAGGGAGACTTCCTTCTTGTAGATCCCAGGCAGGACCACCGTGGCTTTCTTACCGGCCAAGGCAATGGCCAGGCACGCCCCTCCAGGACTGCCCGAGACATCCATCACCACTTTAGCCATCTTCCCATCTGTGACCTCGGCCACCTCTTGCACAGGATCCTGCTTCTCCAGGTTGACCGTCAGGTGCGCCCCCAGCTCCCTGGCCATGGCCAGCCTTGGGGCATCCCTTTCCAGCCCGACCACTACCACGGGTTCTGCTCCTGCCTCCCTGGCAACTGCAACCCCGGCCAAGCCCTGCTGGCCCGGACCTATGATCACCACAGAATCTCCTATGGAGACTCCTCCCTTGTGCCTGAGCCACCTGATGGCATTGCCCAGCACAGCACATACGAGCACACCCACCTCCGGAGATACTTCTTCTCCCAGCTTGTGCACCATGGCCCTGGGATGGATGTACACATAATCGCTGTAACCCCCAAAAAGGTGAGGAGGCTCCTTGCATGAGATCATGGAACCATATGTAAAATTCGCATCGCAGAGGGTGTAACTGCCAGAAAGACACATTTCGCAGGAGCCACAGCCAAAGGCGTATTCCAGCACAACCCTGTCCCCCAGTTCCAGACCCCTTCGCTTTCTGGCAATCTCACCCATCTCCACCACTCTTCCTACTATCTCATGGCCCAGTATGATGGGATAAGGCCTGGGGCCTCTTGTGGATCTGCCCGAGTATATTGCGGGATCAGAGCCGCAGACCCCCACTAGCTCCACCTCTAGGAGCCCTTCATCCTCTCCTATTACAGGGATCGGGAAGCTTTTCATCTCTAAGCTTCCCGGGCCTTTTAGAACCACTGCCCTGGATTGCTTTCTCATGGGCCAACCCCCCCGGGGATTCAAGCTTTGCCCTGTTCCATGGAGATCTCTCTAAGCCTTGTCTTAAGAGTCTTCCCAGAGGGATTCCTGGGGATCTGTTCCAGAAAAGTAACCCTTCTGGGCTTCTTGTAACCGGCCAATCTCTTCTTGCAGTATTCCACCACCGCCTCCTGGTTCAGGCTGTAACCTTCTCTGAGCACCAAGAAGGCGTGCACCACTTCCCCCCAAAGGGGATCTGGAGAGCCCACCACCGCAGCATCGGCTATGGCCGGGTGCTCCAGGAGCACCTCCTCTATCTCTCTGGGGAAAATATTCTCCCCTCCGCTTATGATGAGATCTTTTTTCCTATCAACTATGTAGATGTAGCCCTCCTCGTCCATGCGGGCCAGATCTCCGGTGTGGAGCCAGCCACCTCTCATGACCTCCCGGGTGGCATCTGGTTTGCGGTAATATCCCAGCATCACGTTGGGGCCCCTGCATACCAGCTCCCCCACTTCCCCGGGAGCCACTTCCCGGTCCTGCTCATCCACGATCCTGACCTCCACAAATGGCAGGGCCCTGCCCACAGAACCAGGTTTCTTTCTGGATTCCTGATCTCTGAGGATGCTGATGGTGGGAGCTGCTTCCGTGCAGCCGTACACATCATAGATGCCCTGGATCCCAGGGAAAAAGGCCTCAAGCCTCCTGCGGGTCTCTTGGGGAAGGATGGAGGCTCCTGAGGTGCATTTGGTAATGGAGCTTCGATCGTACTTGTTGGCATTGGGATGCTCCATGAGCATGTGAAACATGGTGGGGGCCCCGGAGATGGTGGTGGCCTTTTCCTCCTGGATGACCCTTAGGACCAGCTCAGGCTCAAAACTTCTTATTAGGATGGCGGTGCCCCCCAGGGCCATCTGGATCGTGAGGTGGTTGTTTAGGGCGGCCGTATGATACATGGGGCCTATGATCAAGGCCTTTTCCCCTTCCCGGTCTTCCCTGCCGTACATGGTGTTGATGAGGTTCCAAAGAACTGCTCTGTGTGGGATGAGGGCCCCCTTGGGAGCACCCGTGGTGCCTGAGGTGTACATCAGCTGGCAGGGGTCTTCTTCCCGTGTTGGAAAGGGAGTCTCGATGTTGCTGACATCTGAAAGAAGCCTTTCAAACTCCTCACCTGGACCCTCTGCCTCCTTTTCTACTCTTACAAGCACATCTGGGCCTGGCAGGCCCTCCAGAGCCTCTGCTACCCTCTTGGCGTAAGATGAATGGAAAAAAAGAGCCCTGGCCTCCGAGTCTTCCAATACAAAGCGTATTTCCTGAGCCAAGAAGCGAAAGTTCACCGGTGTGGCCACGGCCCCCAAGGCCAGGGTGGCAAAATAAGCCTCCACAAATTCATGGCAGTTGGGAAGCATGATGGCTACTTGATCCCCAGGCCTTATTCCCCTCTGAAGCATTCCAGCGGCCAGGCTTTTGACCCGCTCCAGAAGCGCAGCGTAGTCCCATCTTTTTCCCTCATCTACCAGGGCAATACGGCGGGGGTACTTGGAGCCGGTGAACCACAAGAGACTGGCCAGGTTCACGTGTGCCTCTCCGGTGATTCTTGAGATCTTCTTAGGGCAAGTTCATGGCTGTAAGAACAACTCAACGCTGGCCACGCTATCAACTCGGCCATGCCTTTGTCAACCCTACACCATGGTGGTTGGAGGGGCTTTCTTGACAGCGTCTCGGGGGACATGGTAGGTACCAATCATGCCTAAGTCCAAAATTCCTTTGACCGAGCTGGACCGCCGCATCATAAGAATTCTTCAGGATGACCTGCCTTTGGTGGAAGCCCCTTATGAGGTAATTGCCAGAGGCTTGGGCGTATCCCAAGAGGAACTCTTGGAGCGTATACGCAGGATGAAGCAAACAGGGGTATTGCGCCGTTTCGGGGCCACACTTCGTCATCAGAAGGTGGGCTACGTGGCCAATGCCATGAGCGCTTGGGTGGTGCCCCCGGAAAGGCTGGAGGAAGTGGGAAAACTCTTGGCCTCTTATGAACAGGTTACCCATTGTTATGAGAGACCCCCTGGGCCAAATCTGCCTTACAACCTTTACGCCATGATCCACGGGAAAGATCCACAGGATTGTAAGAGAATAGCCCAGGAAGTGGCCCATCTCACAGGCCTGAATGAGTATGTGCTGCTTTTCAGCAACAAGGAGAACAAGAAATCCAGCATGCAATATTTCTGAGGCTTTGCCTTTGGATACCCAATGAAGCGGATCTTCTGCGATGCTTTCAGCAATATGCCTCAAGGATGCAATCTGGGAGGATGAGCTGTTTTTGATGGTCTAAAGCATCTACGAGAAACAATAGCCGTTTTCTTAAGAAGCATTTGTGCTGGTTGATTTTTTAATTTACTCTTGCGGCTTAAGAGCCGCAGCACCTGTGGCAGTCTTTTTTGCCGGGTGATCAGGACCGGGAGGTTTCCATGCAACGCTCCACAGCCAAATCCAGAAATCTCTATGCAAGAGCCCTGGAGCTGATGCCAGGAGGTGTGAACAGCCCAGTGAGGGCTTTTAAGGCCGTGGGAGGAGACCCCCTTTTTATAGAAAGGGCCCAAGGAGCTCACCTCTGGGATGCGGATGGAAACACCTATGTGGATTATGTGGGTTCCTGGGGGCCCATGATCCTGGGGCACCGACACCCAGAGGTGCTGGAGGCTATTGAGAAAGCTCTGTCCAGGGGAAGCAGTTTTGGAGCTCCCACTGACCTGGAGATAGAGCTGGCAGAGCTCATAGTGGAGAGGATCCCCTCGGTGGAGATGGTGCGGATGGTGAGCTCCGGAACAGAGGCCACCATGTCAGCCATCAGGCTTGCACGAGGGGTAACGGGTAGGGACCGGATCGTGAAGTTTGAAGGATGCTACCATGGGCACGCAGATGGCCTCCTGGTCAAGGCTGGATCCGGGGCTATTACCTTCGGTGTGCCAGACAGCGCTGGGGTTCCAAGGGCCTATGCTGAGTTAACCTTGACCTTGCCTTTCAACGACGTGGAGGCCTTCAGAAAGGCCATGGGCGAGTGTGGGGAGGAAATAGCCTGCGTCATAGTAGAGCCAGTTGCAGGCAATGTGGGGGTCATCCCACCCCAAGAGGGGTTTCTCCAGGCCTTGAGACAGGAGACCAGCAAGGCCGGTGCACTTCTAATATTCGATGAGGTCATAACCGGCTTCAGAGTATCTAGGGGCGGAGCTCAGGAGCTTTACGGGATAATGCCGGATCTGACCTGTTTGGGAAAGATCGTTGGAGGTGGGCTTCCTGTGGGAGCGTATGGGGGACCCAGGCATATCATGGAGCAGGTGGCGCCCCTTGGCCCTGTTTACCAGGCAGGCACCCTCTCGGGTAACCCTCTGGCCATGGCAGCCGGCATAGCAACTCTCAAGGTGCTGGGAAGACCCGGTACTTATGAGGAACTGGAGGAAAAAGGCAAGAAGCTGGAGGAGGCCTTCAGGGATGCGGCCCGCCAGGCAGGAGTTCCCCTTCGACAGCACAGGGTGGGCTCCATGCTGGGAGCGTTTTTCACCAAAGAAGAGGTGTGGGATTACGCATCGGCCAAAACTGCAGATACGGCCAGGTACGCCCGCTTCTTCATGGAAATGCTCTCTCGCGGGGTGTATTTGGCACCATCGCAGTTCGAAGCTGCCTTCGTCTCCCTGGCCCACAGCAATGAGGACCTGGAGAGGACTCAAGAGGCCCTAGAAGCGGCCATGAAGAGACTGTGAGTCAAGAAATTCCGTGGGAGTATTTTTCCCAAATCCATGGACTCAAACAAACGGAGTAACCCGCGTAACTGATGTAACTCAAACTCATAAAGGTTTTACCCATTACTCACAAAAGGGCAATACAAGAACCCTACCCAGACAAAACCGCTTGGGGCCCAAGAGGTTTAGAAGTAAAGTCCCCTGGGTGCACTAAGTCTTTTGGTCCCAGCCCACAGCCGTATTGAAGAAACTCCTTTGCCACAGGCACCATGTTTACCATGCTGGATCTACGGATTTTCAATTTCAGGCCTGGCATGATTTCAGAAGGGCCGGGTGAGACTGGCTTGACAGTATATGTCACAGTGTGGTAAATGCTTATGGACTTGGTAGGGTAGTCCCTATATGGTTTTGATTGGGCTTTGGCGGGCCTTCGGGGAAAAAACATAAGCTTTTAGGAGGTGAGTCCATGGGCAAGGTTTGGGTGGTGGCAGTGGCAGTGGCCGCTTCGGTCGGACTGTTGTGGTCAGGCCAGACCAGCAAAGCCGCAGGCAAGGGAAGCACCTCGGCCCAACCCTATGGGGCTACTTACGTGGGGTCGGCCAAGTGCAGTACATGCCACAAACAGATTTACGATACCTTCATGAAATCGGGGCATCCATGGAAAGTAAGTAAGGTTGTGGACGGTAAAGCCCCTGAGCGCCCTTTTACTCAAATTCCTTCTCCTCCTGAAGGCTACAGCTGGTCTGACATCTCCTATTTGATCGGGGGTTATGCCTGGAAGGCCCGTTTCATGGACAAGAAAGGTTACATAATTACAGGTAAAGATGAGAAAGCAAAAACTCAGTGGAACTTCGCCAATCCTGTGGTAGGCAAGGAAGCTGGGTGGGTGGCATACAACCCCGGCAAGAAGGAGATGAAGTACGACTGCGGACCCTGTCACACAACTGGATACAGACCCACAGGTAACCAGGACAACCTTCCGGGGATCGTGGGTACCTGGGCTGAGCCGGGCATCCAGTGCGAGGCATGTCACGGGCCTGGAAGCCTCCATGCGGAAAATCCCTATGGGGTAAAGGCTCAGGTGGTGAGGGATTCGGAGCTTTGCGGCAAATGCCACAGGCGTGGTGCGGTGGAGATGGTGGATGCCAAGGGGGGATTCATCGAACACCACGAGCAGTATGAGGAGCTTTTTCAAAGTAAACATGTGATTCTGAATTGTTCGATATGCCATGACCCACACACCGGCGTAATCCAGCTTCGCCAGGCCAACAAGCCCACGACCCGAACCCAGTGCACCAACTGCCACTTCGAGAAAGCCAAGTATCAGGCCTCGGATGCCCACAAGGCCATGGAGGTGGCCTGCATCGATTGCCACATGCCTAGGATTACCAAGAGCGCCTGGGGGGATCCCGCTAGGTTTACTGGTGACATTCGTACCCATATGATGGCCATTGACCCGGATCAGATAGGCCAGTTCACCAAGGACGGAAAATACGCCCTTTCGCAGTTGTCATTGGACTTTGCCTGCAGACACTGCCATGTGCAGGGGGGCAAGGCCTCACCCAAGAGCGACGAGGAACTCAAGGCCAAGGCCAAAGGGTATCACAGGCGGACATAAAGCCAAGGCCTCCATAAGCTGGGCAGCCCAAGAAGGGACCCGCCTAATGGGAAGGTTGGGTCCCTTCTTGAGTGACTGTTCTCTTCTGCCAGTTTCAACCAAAAAGCTCCGTTTACTGTGACCCCATCAAGAAGAAACGAGTGCCTTGGCCGCCCCCAGCCACGGTCGGCTTTGGCCCAACACCCCATATGCCTTTGATTTTAGCCTTTATCACTCACTATCAGTGAATAAACCAGGCCCTGGCATCCCTTATTCATGTCAAGGGCATTGTGATTTCCATTCTCGGGTCCTTTGCTGCTTTACACCCGAGAACAGCCCCATGTGCCTGTGGCTTGGGACCTCAGCACCCAAGCTCACAAATCGTGTGGAATAATCCAAGGCAGGCAATCTACAAGAGGCATGCCTTTTCCCCGGCATCAGAGCCCTTGGCAGGGGAAAAACTCCCATTCTTTCTCAAACAACCCGACTAATTCCGAGACGGGATGTACGGGCCTGGAGTGATAAGCCCCACTCTGCATTCATTCAAGCCCAAAGCCATGGCAGACCCAAACTGGGCCCTTCAAGACTATCAACAGCTCTTGGGTTGTGGAAGCCCTGCCAGGCGGTGAATGCTCATGAGACCCTTGGGGAAAAGCTCATGTATCCGCTTTACGCTTTGGTTTATTTGTCTTGAATACTCAGGGGGCATGGGAGAGCGGCCTCTGCTAAGGAAGAACTCCCTGGCATAATGTATCAGCTCCCTGTGCACCTGGGTGATGAAAAAGATTCCCTCCTCATGGGCGAACCTATCCACAAAATCCCAAGACCAGCTCTCCGGCGAGACCAAGAACCCCAAGTCGTCCAATTCATAGGGGTGTTTATGCTTTTGTCCATCTGTTTTGGGAAAGAGCCCCTTGCTTTCCATTCTTTTCTCCTGACTCGCATCATTGAACAATGCGGTCCAACTTGACCATATCCATGGATGAGCTGATCAATGGGCCAATGCGGCCTGATTCACCCTATGGGGTCCTTTCCTAATCCCAACCTGTTTCCCCAAGTGCCACGACTCCAAGCTTCAGTAAAGGGGGCCATTTTCCCCAACGCCGTACAGAGCCCTGATCTTGGAGATCATTGTCTCTGGCAGATACCTGCCCCAAAGAAGTATGGGCAGGGAGTCGATCTGAGTCTTGGGACTCAGCCCCAAGGAGAAAAGATACTCCACCAGGAATTCCACATTGGCCGGAATGTAGCCCTTGTAAACCTTTGTGTCCCTCTGGGCCAGGATGCGCTCCTCGTGGATGCAGGAACCCAGCTCTGATTCCACCATATCAGGAAAGGTGGAAAACATCACCTCCAGGTAGAGTTCCGGTGATGCATCTTCCAGCCAGGCTCCAATTCCCTTGGCAAGCTCTTGCTCGGGGATCCCCCTGTTGAGGTAACGCTTCCAGCCTTCTTTTTCCATAAAAGCCTTGCAGACCCCATCCTTGTCCCACCTGTGTTTGAGAACAAAGCTCTTGGCTCGATACTCCCCCTTGTATTCCTCCTTTTCCACCACCTCCCAGTAAGGCCCCTCTTCCAAGAGCTCTTCCAGCCGGGCCAATGTCTGCTGGTCTGCAACAATCTTTATGCCGCCTATGTCGTTTATGGTCAGGGCCGAGCGATCCATCTGAATCCTTCCGTCCCTGAAACTTTCGGCTATCTCCTTCTCGGCCCGAATGAACTCCTGGGCCATCTCCTCCTCAGGAGTCAAAAGCAACTCCAAGGGAATACGCAGCACCCTTGCTCTTTCCTCGGCCAGGCGCCTGGCCTTCTGCTGTACCATCTGAAAGATCCAGTTGGCTATGTAACGATTGGCCTTCTCGGCTATCCTCCTGGGCCTCTTGAGGCGATAAAGCCCCAGGAGTCTCCCGTCCTGATCCAAGGCCATGACCCCGTTTATGGGCACGTCCTTGTAATAAAACTCGGGCCGCTTCCTGTAGTCCTGGATCAGTTCCATGACCCTGGGGGTCTGCTCCTGGACGCTCTTGCAAAGGGTCTCCCTGAGTTCCCCCTTGAAGTGGATGCGCTTGAGCTCAAAAGACCCCTGGTGAAAGGCTGCCAGAAGTTTCCGGATGATAGCCTCCAGAGTTTCCCCTAGCACGAATCCGTCGCAAATCAGAGTTCGGGTAATCAACAGGCCATCATCGGGCTCCAGCCTTGCACAAAGCCATCTTCTTGTGAGCTCAAAAAGCTGCTCTCTGTGCACAAATCCGCTTAAATACATGGGGTTTGCCCGCTCCTGTCAGCAACTCTGTCCTGATAGGCCCTTTTCCATGCCGCTACCGTAAACAATGGAAACAAGCACTGGAACCAGGATCAAAGTGAGCAGAGTGGATATCCCGAGCCCGAATATCACCGCCACTGCCATGGGGCCCCACCATTGGGAGGATTCTCCGCCGATATCCCATCTGAAGGTCGTGAAATCAAAGCTGACCCCCGTAGCCATGGGCAAGAGCCCCAGTATGGTGGTAATAGCTGTAAGCAACACGGGTCTTAAGCGAGCCAGTCCGGTCTGGATGAGGGCCTCTTGGCAACCAAGCCCTCTTTCCATTAGCTGGCGATGGTAATCGATGAGAACTATGGCATTGTTCACCACCACTCCTGCCAGGCTTATTACCCCAATACCCGTCATTATGACGCCAAAGGGCATTTTGCACAGGAGCAAACCTGTGAACACCCCTATGAGGGAAAGCAAAACCGTGCTCATTATCACAAGGGGGATCTTGAATGAGTCGAACTGGATCACAAGGATCAGAAGTATCAGGAATACAGCCCCTACAAAAGCTTTACTGAGAAAGTCCTTGGCCTTGTCCTGCTCTTGTTGCTCTCCAGTGAAACGAAACCTGTATCCCCTTGGCCATTGCAGTTGTTGAAGCCGGCTATTTATGTCCCGTATCACATCATTGGCCAGTCTTCCCGATACATTGCCTGAGATTGTGACCACCCTTTTTTGATCCAGGCGCTGTATGGCCCCCAACCCTGTGCTCAGGGATATAGTGGCTACGCTGGTCAAGGGAATTGGTTCCCCCTTGGGCCCTGATATGGTGAGTCTCTTTAGGCTTTCCAGGGAATGACGGTCCTTCTCAGGAAGCCTGGCCAAGATATCATACTCCTCTTTTCCTTCCCTGAAGACCCCAACTTTGGCTCCCCGCACCGCAGCCTTTACCGTGTAGGCAATGGTGTATGTGTCCAGCCCCAAGAGTGCGGCTTTCTCCTTGTCCACTCGGATAGTGATCTCGGGTTTTCCCTTGACGAAGTTGTCCTTTAGATCCACCAGCCCCGGGATGTCCCTGATCTCTTTCCTGACCGAGGCTGCCAACTCCCCGAGCACTTGGATCTCCTCTCCTGAGATCTCTATGTTCACTGGAGGACCCGTGGGAGGGCCGTGCTTTTCTTTTTCCACTTGGAGTTCTGCGCCCTTTACAAGAGATGTGAGACGGTTTCTTATCTCATCCACGACCTGGGATGAAGGCCTGCTGCGCTGGTGGATATCCACGAAGTCCAGGGCTACCCGGTTTATGTGGGTCCCTGTACCTCCCTGAGAAAAAGGATCCCCGCCCACTGAGCCGATATTGCTCACCACAAATTTTATGTCGGGGTATTCCATCACAACCTTTTCCACCTGGGAAACCAGTGCATCTGAGGCATCTAGGTTGGTGCCCTCGGGGGCCTTCAGATACACGAAGGCATGTTTTGGTTCCACCTCAGGGAAGAACTCAACCCCCTTGCCCAATAATCCGAAAAGAGTCCCGGAGCCCCCCAAGGCCACCACTGCGCTGCCCAGCACCACCCATCTGTGTTTCAAGGCCCAAACTAGGCTTCTTACGTAGAGTCTTTTGATCCAAGGGAGATTTCCTTCCTTGGCCCTGCCAGAGGTTTTGGGTCTCGCCGACTGATACCTGGCAGAGAGCACAGGATTTATGACTAGTGCCACAAAGAGCGAGCCCGAAAGTGCCAGGATCCCTGTCAGGGGAAGAAAGTACATGAACTTGCCCATTATCCCAGGCCAAAACATCATGGGAAAGAAAGCTCCCAGGGTGGTCAGCGTGGAGGTTATTACTGGCCAGGCCACCTCATCCGTGGCATCCCTGGCTGCTTGAAGGCGACCCTTGCCTTCCTCCATGTGGCGGTAGATGTTCTCCACGATAACGATTCCGTTGTCCACCAGCATGCCCAGTGCCAGGACCAGTGAGAACAGAACTACCATGTTGAGGGTAATACCCATGGCCCAAAGAAGAAGAAAAGTGATGAACATGGAGTATGGAATGGCGAAGGAGATGAAGATAGCCGAGCGAGCATTCACGAAAACAAAGATCACCGCCAGAACCAGTATGAGACCCGAAATGATGTTGTTTTCCAGGTCAGCCACCATGAGCCTCACATCCTCAGACATGTCAGAAGTGAGGTCCAGTTTGAGGGAAGGCGGCATTACAGAGCTCATCTCCTTTACCACCTGTTTCACCTCATCTGTGATCCTGATAATGTTCTCCCCGCTTCTTTTGAGCACTGCCACTGTTACGCTGGGCCGGCCGTTGAGACGACTCCTTGTAAGGGGATCCTGGTGACTGTCCTGGATCGTGGCCACATCTCTCAGGTATATGGGCTTTCCATTTTGCACAAAGGCCACCAGGGAAAATATCTCTGCAGGGTGCTTGAAATCCTCGGGCACCCGCACCAGATATCTTCCTAGACCTATGTCCATGCTGCCCCCGGGCATGTTCACATTGCCTTTCTGCACTGCCCCGATGAGGCTTGAGAAAGGCACGTTGTAAGCAGCCACCCTGTCCAGATCAAACTCCACATGTATCTCTCGCTGGAGCCCACCCGTGACTCTGGCCTCCAGAACCCCTGGAATACTCTCTATCCTGTCCTTCAGCTCGTCTGCGAAGGTCTTGAGCCTCTTTAAGCTGAAGGGTCCGGAAAGCACCACCCTGATCACCGGGATATCTGAGAAATTAAC
The DNA here is from genome assembly GCA_037481695.1 of bacterium. Classification (NCBI taxonomy): domain Bacteria; species bacterium. The sequence continues at coordinate 473,564 of JBBFLE010000001.1, forward strand.
CTCCTTGATCACCGGATCGTCGGGTAGATCAGCGGGCAGATCAGCTTTGGCCTGATCCACCTTGTCGCGTACCTTTTGGACAGCGTCATCCAGATTGACCTTGGGCAAAAACTTCACAGCCACGGTGGAGATTCCTTCGGCTGAGGTGGAGCGGATCTCCTCCACATCAGCTATTCCCTTTAGCTTTCTTTCTATGGGAATGGTGACAAGCTTCTCCATGTCCTCCGGGGCCACGCCCTCATATGTTGTGGTCACGAAGACATAAGGAATGGGGATATCCGGGAAGGACTCCCTGGGAAGGACCTTGTAAGAGAAAAGTCCACCTATTACCAGAAAAACCAAAAGCGCCAGCACGGCTGACTGACGCTTCAGAGCCCATCGGTTGATCATCATTGCACCTGGACCTGCATGCCCTCTTCCACCTCGGCCTGCCCTGAGACAATCACCCTCTCGCCAGCACTGAGGCCGCTGGTGATCTGCACCCTGTCTCCCTCTATGATTCCTATGGAAACCGTTCTGGCAGAAGCCACCCCGTCTTTCTCCACGAAGAGCACCCTTTCACCCCCCTTGTTGACTATGGCAAAAAGGGGAACAGCCAAGGCGTCGTTCACCTCGCGCCTGAGCAATCCTACGCGCGCTATCATACCCGGGCGGATCTCCTGGGCTGGATTGTCCACCACCACCTGAACCTGGAACGTCTTGGTGGCAGGGTCTGCCTTGTAAGCCACAAAATCCACCTTTCCCCAAAGCCTCTTGTCTGGCAGCGCGTCTATGCCCACCAGGGCCTGCTGGCCGGGTTTCAGGAATCTTACATCCATCTCCGGCACATTTAGCTGAATCTTGATCTTTTCCACATTCACCAGATCCAGGAAGGGAGCACCCCTGGCCACGTACTCACCTGCATCAACGTAAAGATGGTTCACTACCCCAGAGATGGGCGCCTTTAGGAACCCCCTTTCGTATTCCACCTGGGCCTGCCTCAGGTTGGTCTCGGCCAGAGCCAGCTCCGTGGCTGCCCTGTCCAGTTCCTCTTTGGAGATGATGCTTCTTTGAAACAGAGACTCCCTTCTTCTGAAAAGCTCATCGGCCAGATTGAAAGAGGCCTTGGCCCTGTCCAGGGCAGCCTTGCGGGCAGCCACATCTATTCGAGCCAGAAGTTCTCCTTTCCTTACCGCCTGGCCTTCCTTGGGCCCTATCCACTCCACAAGACCGTCCATGTCCGAGGAGACCCTGACATCCTCCCAGGCCCTGGTCTCTCCGGGCAAAACCAGCACGTCCTTCATGCTGGTGGGCTGCACCTCCAAAACAGAGACTCTCACAAGGGCAGGCTTGGAGGCCTGGGACTGACCCGCTACGTTGCTCTCGGATTTTTCGCAGGCAACCAGCACAAAGCTCAAGAATGCCCCTGTCAAGAAACTGCAAAGAAATTTCTTCATTATTTCATCCTCGCTGGGAAACCAGCCCCTCCATGGCAAGCCTCACCAACCTATCCATGCGACCAGGCTCGGCGTTTTGGGGGTAGCATTGATCCAGATCGATGCAAAGGCTAAGCACGGCCAGCAGGAGCAAGGCCACATCCGAGGGATTCCTCACCTCAAGCTCGCCTCTTTCCATGCCTTGCTGAGCCAGGAGGGCCAGGGTCTGTGTCATGCGCCTGGGAAAGGATTCCAGATCAAAACTGGGCATGGCTCCATTGGAAGCGGAAAAGGCCAGCCGGTGCAAGAGCCTGAAAAGGTGAGGCCTTTGGGTTACCTCATGGTAGATCTCCCTGAACAGGGCAATTACCCTCTCGCGCACGCTGCCCTCTGTGGAAAGGGCCCTTTGCAAGAGCTCTTCTTGCCTCTTGCTAGCCTCCTCCAGTATGGCCTTGAACAATCCCTCCTTGCTGCCGAAGTAGTAGTAGAGAACGGGTTTGGTGACACCCGCTCCTGCCACTATCTCAGCCACAGAACAGGCAGAGTAGCCCTTGATGGAAAACATCTCGGTGGCAACCCCAAGGATCTTCTCCCTCGTGCCTTTGCCCCGAGAAGACTTAAGCAACCCTCCCATTCTCGACCTCCAAGAAGTCCTGAACTTTAATTTACCGATCGGTAAATTATGTGTCAAGGCCAGAATTCCCCCTTGCCTGGCCGGTGAAAGCCCTTCATCTGGCCCGCATCATTGGAGATTAACTGAAAAGAGCTCATCTGGGCTCATTAATGCTCAAGTAAAGCCTCATTTCCCCCCATCAGCTCCTTACCCCATGTGAGCCTGAAAACGCGTTGAGATTCCGTGGGCTTGGGCCCTAGCTTTCAAGCTCACCGGTCCCTAGGGGGATCTGGGCTAGAATGGTACAAAGGTGGTCCATCAAATTGGGCTTGCCTTTTAGAACCCATCATGATGGGTGAGGAGGCCCAAAGCATTTTTTGTGAGGTATGCCTCGAAGGGAACCCTTTGGCTTCAGGCCCCATCTTGGGGAGCGGGTATCTTCTCCTCGCAAGGCACCAGGGTTTGGCAAAGTCCGCAACCATATCCGTCAAAGCCGTAATTGGCCTGTACGTACTGTCTGGTTGCAGGCCTTAAATGAGCCACGCATTTCCTCTTGTCATGACCTGCGGGGCTTAGAGCCCCCACCGGGCATCTGGGAATACACTTGCCGCAGGTGGCTCTGCTGAAAAACAGGCAGTATTCATGATGATCCGTGTAGGATCTCTCCGAAGGGGTCAAATCAATGCAGGCCACCACCGATCCCAGCCGCACGGCCTTGCCCAAAGGGGTGATCAATCCGTCGCAAAGCCCAAAGGTGCCCAGGCCGGCCACAAATGCCGCATGCCTCTCGGACCAGGTTGAAGCAAAGACAAATTTTTCGGATTCCATTCTGCGAAACTCCGGGCAAAGCACAGGAGCCAGGGCCTTGTAGCCTCTTTTTTCCAGCTCTGAGACCACATGTCTTCTGATCTTGTCATTGAACTCTTCCCCGAAGATCCTGGCCCTTGCCCAGCGTTCTGAGGGATAAACCTGCTGGGCCCTGTTGTCTTTGCGTGTGGCCTCGGTTTGGGGTAGCACCCAGGATATGACCCTCAGGTCGCGGGCCTCAACCTCCTCGCCCGGATAATGCAGCCTGAAGATCTCCAAAGGGGTCCAGTGAAAAGGGCCCACATATTGCTTCATGGACTCAAAAAGGGGATCCTCCCCCAGGGCAACCCCCACCAAGGGCGCATCAAAGGCCCTTTCTTTGAAAGAGCCCCCCAAGATGTTCTCCGGGGAGGAGCTTACAAATTCCACAATCATGGACTCCACCCATGAAATGGGTTTTTGCCCAAGGTTTTTTCTCATGAGATGTCTTTCCTCCTAATGAATTGGCTGGCAAAGATTTCAAATCCTTTCAAAGTGCCTTTGTTTTTTCAGGGTAATCGCAAAGCTCCCTGATGGAGCATCTGGGGCACCTGGGTTTTCTGGCCAGGCATGTTTTCCTTCCATGCCATATCAGAAGATTGCAAAGCCTGGCCCAATCCTCTTGGGGAGCCAGTTCCATGAGGTCGAATTCTATGCCCACTGGATCACGCTTGTCGCTAAGCCCTATCCTGCCAGCCAGCCTCTGGACATGGGTATCTACTACTATGCCCGGGACCCCGTAGGCTTCTGAGAGAACCAAGTTGGCGGTCTTTCTGCCCACACCAGGCAAGCTGACCAATTCCTCCAGGGTCCGAGGCACCTGCCCCCCGAACCTATCCATCAGGTGCTGGCCTATTCCCTTCAAGGTCTTGGCCTTCTGACGGAAAAACCCCGTGGGTCTTATCTCTTCCTCGAGCCTGCCCAGATCTGCGTGGGCGTAATCCTGGGCCTTCTTGTAAGACTTAAAGAGTCTTGCCGTGACCTGGTTGACTCTCTCATCTGTGCACTGGGCAGAAAGTACGGTGGCCACAAGCAGTTGAAGGGGGTCTTGAAAGCTCAAGGCAGTTCTCGCATCCGGGTAATCTCGCTCCAGCCTCTCCAAGATGGCTTTCACACGACTTTGCAATTCCTCCAAAGAGCTCGATTTATGAGCTTTTTGTCTTGGGAGCTTTTGAGCCACTCCTGCCTCCTTTTCTTCTGGAGATGCTCCAAAACAATCTTCTTCTGGAATAAAGGATTTGGCCCACCAGCACGACTGCCAAAAGCCCCCCACCTGCAAAAAGCCAGCTTCTGGTCCGAGCCACCCTCTCGCTGTAGCCCGCCTTGGAGAAACCCACCAGCAAAACGGCCTCAGCCCCACCTTCCATTTTTATCGGAAAACCTTTCACATAGATGTCCCCTTCCCTGGCCATACGCCCCTTGTCCGCAAACCTGGCCACCGTACGATCTCCCCTGGCCACCTCCAGAAAAACTATGTCCGGTTCCCTCCCCATGGCCCTCAAATAGCTTTCCAGCAGTTTCACCTTCTCAGCCGGGGAGTCTTCCACACCCACCACCTCCAAGATCCGGGCCATGTGCCCCCCCCTCAGGGTGGTGGCCTGCTCCAAAAGACCCTTCTCTCCGCTCAGGGTAAAAAGGCCATAAGCCCCCAGCGCCAGCAGGAGGATGGCTGTGACAATAAAAGGAAGGCGGCTCTTCTTAGTCTTAGGGATCTCCATGGGGGCAGTGGGACCAAGCACTTCGGCTGGAGCCCCGCTCATCAGATGTAGAATCCTCTCCAGGCTTGTACGGAACTCCTTGGCAGAGCCTATTCTTTCCGAAGGATCTTTGGCCAAGGCCCTCATCATGAGGGCCTCCAGCGAAAGGGGTATCTCCGGGTTTATGGATCTGGGCAAGGCCGGATCCTGACTCAAGATTCTGGTTATGATCTCAGGAGAGGAGTTGCCTTCAAACGGTAGTCTTCCGGTGAGCCACTGGTACAGGATCACCCCCAGCGAGAAAAGATCCGCCCTTCCGTCCACATTGCTGAAATCCTTTAGCTGCTCCGGTGAGCAATAGGCTGGAGAGCCCAACAACACTCCAGCCTTGGTAAGCCCCACGTCGGCATCCTCTATCCTGGCTATGCCGAAATCCGCTATCTTGACCCTGCCATCTTCCATCACCATGATGTTGTCGGGTTTCACGTCCCTATGTATCACTCCTTGGGCATGGGCGTAATCCAGGGCATCGCAGATCTGGATGGCTATACGGATAACCTCCCTCATGGCAAGGGGCTCTTCCATCTTCTCCAGAAGGCTCTTGCCTTTGAGATACTCCATAACTATGTAAGGCTGTCCTGCGCTGTGACCCACCTGATGGATGGCTACTATGTTGGGATGATTCAACCTGGCCGCAGCCTGGGCCTCCTTGTAAAAACGAGCCTGGATCTCACGCACTTTCTCAGGCGGAAGCCTGCGGGAGGGATCCACGCGCAGAACCTTGATGGCCACCTCACGGTTGAGCCTGTTGTCATGGGCCCTGTACACGACCCCCATGCCCCCCTCCCCTATCTTTTCCAGGATCCTGTAATTGGGAGACTTATTCATGGGGCAAGGAGCCTTTCATTGAACAAAAAACAATCCCGAAGCCTTTGGGAGTCATGGTTTTAAAAACCGCAACCCGCTCAAGTGCTCTTCTTCCCATGGGCCTTATCATCGCTGGCCTCTGGGACCTCCACCTGGCATGCGGGCCCTTGTATAACAAACCCCTCTACAGGATGTCAACCGAGCCAAAGCACTTGGCTTTCCTACAGGGGCAGCTGTGTGCCGATGCCCATCTCCCTGGCCCTTTGTAATATGGCCAGCCCAGTTACCATGTCTTCTATGGCCAGGCCCAGGAAAACCGCCATGGTTTTCTCTGCCGGGTCCATTCTGCCCCTGCGGGACCCTGCTACCAGCTCGGCCAGTTCGGCGTGGGCCAGAGGCAACCTGGGGAAATACCCCAAAGATTTATAATAAGCTAACTGCTGGTGGTCATCCGTGACTATAAGATCCATTTCCTCCAGAGCCTCCCGGCTCCAGTAACAATCAAAATCCACTGCCGAGGCAAAGCTGCCCTTTTTGAGCCATCCTCCCAGTATGGTGGGCGTGGCCTCTTTCAGGATCAAGGCAGCAGTCACCAAAACATCCGCCTCTCTGGCCACCTCCTGCGGGTTTCGGGCTCGGTGAAAACCCAGGCGGGGGAACCTGGGCTCCATCTCTTCCAAGAAAACTTCTACGGCCCTGGGGTTCACATCGTACAGGAGCACATCTTCCATGTCCGGAAGCACCTCCACAAAGGCCTCCAGGTGACTTCTGCCCTGAACCCCACAACCGCATATACCCATGACCCTGGAGTCAGGCCTGGCCAGATAACGGGCGGCCAGGGCTGAGGCAGCCCCGGTTCTCTTGGCAGTGATCCAAGTGCAGTCCATGACTCCTAGGGGAAGCCCAGTGTCAGGGTCGTTGAGGATCAGGAGCCCGCTTATATAGGGAAGCCCTCGGGAAGGATTGGAAGGATACCCCGCAACCCACTTTATACCGGCTGCCTTGCGCGAAGGTACGCACGCCGGCATGGCATGAAGAAAACTCTCAGGCCTAGGGTGTATCCCGGGTTTGGGAGGGGCCTCGGTCAAACCCCTTGCCTTCTCCATAAAAGCCGACTCCAGGGCATCTATGATCTCCCGCATGGGAAGCGAAACCCGCTCCACATCCATTCGGGAAAGGTAAAGGAGTTGTTGGCTCACCCAAGCTCCTCCCACAAGGAATTTTCTTACACGTTAAGGGCCTTGGACTCCTGTGTCAACAGCCTGGCAGGCACTGCACTTGGTAAGCAAAACAGATGCCTGTGTTCTTTGAGCCTGGCTCAAAGAAATTAGGCCTTTTTCAGCCAAAAAGGAACAGACGAGCCCCTCTCTAAGACATTGAGGATCTGCTCATGTTAGAATTATAGATGGCTTGGGATTTGTTGCCTGTGAGTTGCTTGGATTCTGATCATCCCCACAGGAGGGATCTGTTTTTCATCTGGGATTGGCAACAAAAGGAGGATTTGGGGTCATTTTACCATATCTTGAAACAAAGCTTTTCGTGCCCTGGCGTACTTAGGTTCTCCACCTGGGATATGGTCGGGGTTTGAACCTTAAAATGCCTAGATATGGTTTGGGAGCCCGGAGCTTGGGCTCAGGGCTCCTTGACATTAACTGATAATCCGGGTTGGAAATGATCGAAGGCTTGCTTCATTCAATCCAGGAAGCTACCAAGACCCGCTTAGGGATAAGGTTAGAGGGCTTGAGAGGGGCCTGCGGGCCTTTTTTGGTGTCGCGCCTGGCAGCCAGGGTTTCCCAGCCCCTGGTGGTCATAGTGCAAAGTTCCTCCAGGGCGGATCTCTGGCACAGGGACCTGCGTTTCCTATGCAAGGCGGACACAAGGGTGGAGCTTTTCCCTTCCTGGGAGGTCCTGCCCTTTGATGAGAATTCACCCTACTTGCGGATCCAGTGCGCCAGGCTTCAAATCCTAAGAAGATTCCTCATGGGAGAGCCTCCCCAGGTGCTCGTGGTCCCCTTGGACGCCTGGATCTTGAGAACCCCTCCCAGAAAATGGCTGGAAAGCCAGAGCCTTTTTCTCACTCCAGGTCAGAACATGCCCATGGAAAAGCTGGCGGCAACCCTGGAGTCCTGGGGCTACCATAGAGTGGGCCTGGTGGAGGAGGTAGGGGATTACAGCATAAGGGGAGGCATATTGGACTGCTTTGTTCCCGAGGCAGAGGAACCGGTACGCATGGATTTCCTGGGCGACCAGATAGAATCCATTCGCGCCTTTTCCCCCGACACCCAACGTTCCACAAAGCGCATGAACTGGGTGGAACTCTCTCCTGTGAGGGAGATGCCCTGGTCCAAGGCAGATAGAGAAGCGGCCTTGAGGAGAATAGAGCCTCTTTTGCCTCAAAGGGCTCAAGCAGGACTCACCCCGGTTCTGGAGGCCCTGTCAGAGGGCATTGTTTTCCCGGGGATGGAGTTTTTGTTGCCCTTTTTCCACAAGAGCCTGGATGCACTATGGGATTACCTGCCCCAAGAGGCCGTCTTGGTGTTGGAAGAGCCTGAAGAATTGCAAGAGGAACTGGCCAGGTCCTGGCAGAGGGTTCTGGCTAGAAGCACTCAAGGGGATCTTCCTCTGTGCGGTCTCCTGGAGCCTCAAAAACTATATGTGCCGCCTCAGGAAGCATGCATGGCATGGGAGTCCAGACCGGTTGTTCTCCTGGAATCTCTGGTAAAAGAAACACAGCCTCAAGACAAGAGGTCCTCTGTACGGGTTAGCTGCTCTGGCCATGAGGGGCTCAGGGCAGAGTTGGCCGGCATGGCGGCAGGTTCAGAGCCTTTGGGCGCATTGGCCAAGACGTTCCAGAGATGGGTGAGGGAAGGTTTGCATGTCCATTGGATCATTCGTTCCCCAGGGCAGGCCCAGAGGTTGAGGGAGCACATGGCCTCCTCAGGCATCCCATGCCGGATGGATCTGCCCCAGGGAGAGTGGCCCTCTGGGCCTGCCAGGCTTTGGATTCGAGTGGGCGAACTCTCCAAGGGGTTTTCCTCAGCGGACTTGGGACTGGTCCTTCTGACCGAGGATGAGGTTTTCGGACCCACAAGGGTTTTGGCTGCCCATCGTAAGGCCCGAAAGCCTGTTTCCTTGACTCACCTGGAGGACCTCAGGGAAGGGGATCTGGTTGTGCATGCCGACCACGGCATAGGGATTTACAGGGGGCTCAAGACCCTGGAGGCTGGCTCTGTCAAGGGTGACTTCCTGCATCTGGAATACCTTGGGGGAGACGGGCTTTATGTGCCTGTGGAACGCTTCCAGAGCGTTCACAAGTACATCGGCAATGAAGGAATACTGCCCAGGCTGGATCGGTTGGGGGGGCAGGGCTGGGAAAGCCGCAAGAGGAAGGTTCAGAAGGCCGTGGAAAGAATGGCCAAAGAGCTCTTGGAGCTTTATGCAGCCAGGGAGGTGACCCCAGGGCATGCCTTCTCACCCCCGGACTCCCTTTACGAGGAATTCTCCAGGGGCTTTTCTTACCAGGAGACGCCTGACCAGCTCAGGGCCATCGAAGAGGTCATGGCTGATATGAGCAGCTCCAGGCCCATGGACAGGATTGTTTGCGGGGATGTGGGCTTTGGAAAGACGGAGGTGGCCATGAGGGCCGCCTTCAGGGCTGTGATGGACGGCAAACAGGTGGCTTATCTTGTGCCCACCACTTTACTGGCCGAACAGCAGTACCACGCCTTTCTGGAAAGATTCAGGGGCTACCCTGTGATCATAGAGGTTCTGAGCAGATTCAGGACTCCCACCCAGCAGCGTTCAGTGGTGGAGCGCAGCGCCCAAGGAAAGGTGGACATCCTCATAGGAACCCACAGGCTCTTGCAGAAAGATGTTAGGTTCAAGGATCTTGGACTTCTCATTTTGGACGAGGAGCACCGCTTCGGCGTGGCCCACAAGGAGAAGCTCAAGAAGCTCAGAAAAGATGTGGACGTGCTCACCCTTACTGCCACTCCCATTCCCCGCACCCTGCACATGGCCCTGGTGGGTATCAGGGACCTAAGCATAATAGAAACACCTCCTCCGGAGCGCCTCTCGATTCGCACCGTGGTGGCTCCCTTTGATGAAAAGGTGATCAGGGAATCCGTGGAAAGGGAGCTGGCCAGGGGAGGACAGGTTTTCTTCGTGCACAATAGGGTCCAGGGCATGGATCACATCGTGAACACCCTGAAACAGTGGCTTCCTCAAGTGAGTCTCGGGGTGGCCCACGGCCAGATGCCCGAGAGGGAATTGGCCCGGGTCATGGAGAGGTTTCACGCCCGGCAGATCCAGATGCTCGTTTGTACAACTATCATAGAGGCCGGCCTGGACATCCCCACCGCCAACACCATCCTCATCAATGATGCTCACAAGCTGGGGCTGGCCGAAATGCACCAGATCCGAGGAAGAGTAGGCCGTTCAGGACATCAGGCTTACGCCTATCTGCTGCTCCCCAGGCAAGGTTCATCGGCTATGACCCAGGAGGCCCTTCAGAGGCTCCAAAGCCTTCAAGAATACAGCGAGCTGGGAGCCGGTTTCCGCATCGCCACCCGAGACCTGGAGATAAGGGGGGCGGGCACCCTGCTGGGACCTTCTCAATCAGGGCACATAGAGGCAGTGGGCTTTGAGCTTTACACCCAGCTCATGCAAAGGGCTGTGGCCTCCTTAAAAGGCGAGCCAGTTCAGGCCCAGGTGGAGCCTGAGGTGCAGCTTCCCCTGGCAGCCAGGATACCGGATTCTTATGTGCCTGACCCGCACCAGAGGCTTGCCCTTTATAGAAAGCTCACGAGGTGTGAGGGAGATGATGAGCTTAGGGCCCTGGGAGAGGAACTGGAAGACCGCTACGGCCCCCTGCCTCAGGAAGCCGTCAACTTGCTTCAACTAAGAGGGCTCAGAAATCTGCTTGTTGTGCTCGGGATCAAAAAACTGGGGCTCCATGACGGAAAGATGCGGGTTTCTTTCCACCCCTCCACTCCTGTGTCCCCTCAGAGGATAGTGGAGCTTGTCCAGAGCCGAAAAGGGGCCGGAATGACTCTTCTGGGAGAAGACACGGTGGAGCTGCCCTTGGACAAGGGCTTTGTGGATCAGCCTTTGGCCCTGGCTGCGCGGGAAAGATTGAAACAACTCTTTCTGGATGCTAGCATGGCAGCTTGACCATCGCTGTTGGCTTCATTGCACGAAGAGGTGATCGAAAAATGGGTATCAATTCCAGGATGTTGCTTGTCTTGGCTTTGACCGGTCTGTTGGCAGGCTGCGGTTCCAAAGCCAAGGAGGCCAAAGAAACTCAGGAAAAACTGGCCCGATGGGAAAAGGAGCATCAAAACCAGATCACCAAGCAGGAAAAAGCTCCCAGCAGTCCAACCCAGGCCGGGCAGCGTGCCGAAGGCATAGTGGCTAGGGTCAACAACGAGGTGATCTTCTACTCGGATCTGGAGTTCATGGGTAGGGAAATTTTTGAGAGGATTAGGCAGCAGACCCCACCCGAGCGGGTAGAAAGAGAGCTCCAGGAGGCCAGAAGGGCTCTTCTGGAACGGATAATTGACAGGACTCTCCTGGAGCAGGAAGCCGAACGCCTGAAGGTCAAGATCATGGACGAGGAGGTGGAAGCCTCTTTACAGAACATGCTCAAGAACCGTGGGGCCACCAAAGAAGAACTGTATGTGGACCTTGCCAGGCAGAAGATGTCTCCCGAACGCTTCAGGGAAAAGCTTCGAAGGGAGCTTATGGTGGCCAGGATGTTGGATTTGCTGGTTCGCGCTCACATTCACGTGACTGACAAGGAATGCCAGGAATTCTACGAGGCCAATTACAAGAATCTCACTCCTTCGGCTCAGCCCGTGGGGGATGCAGTGCGGCTGCAGCAGATAATCCTTCTGGTCAAAGGCAGTTCTGAAAAGGAGAAAGAGGAAAAGAAAAAGCTCTTGGAGGAAATAAGAAAGAGGGTGCTCAAGGGAGAGGATTTCGGCAAGCTTGCCAGGCAATACACCCAGGGACCCAATCCCGAAGGTGGGGGTGACTGTGGCTTTTTTAGGCCCGGGGATCTGCTGCCGGAGCTGGATCGAGTGGCCTTCAGTCTTAAGCCAGGGGAAGTCAGCCAGGTGGTGGAAACCCATGTGGGCTATCACCTCCTGAGGGTGATGGGCCGGGAGGAGGCATCCAGCAAGCTGCCCGATGCCGTAAAGGCAGAAATAAGGGCCAAGCTGGAAGAAAAACAGTTTCAGGAAGAAGTACGCAAGCTGGTGGAGTCTTTAAGAAAAAACGCTTTCATAGACATACGATTGTGAAGCTGTCTTTGGTTTCTTCTTACCTTGGAATTAGCCCCCTTTGCTTACGATTTAAGATAATGGGGCCAACTCTAGGATCTCCGGGGATGAACCGGTTCATGCTCCAATGCAGCCTGAGTTTTCCCACGTGGCTCTTCCCCGGATCTGAGCCTGAAAATGGTGAAATGTACCATGGGGAGCTGGAAGCTAAGCCACCAAGATAACCCATTGGGGGGGGATGATCTGGTTAAATCTCTTGGGACCTCTAGCCGCACCATGAGTGATCTACCGGTCATAGCCATAACCATGGGGGATCCTGCGGGTGTGGGCCCGGAAGTGATACTCAAGGCTTTGGCCAGGCCTGAACCCTGGGAAGTGTGCAATCCCCTGGTGGTGGGAGATCCTCTTACCCTGCAACGCGTCAGCAGCCTCCTGGGCATTAGGATCCCCATAAAGGTTGTTGATGTGTTTCCCCAAGGCTCCACATCTCCAGTGGTGAGCGTCATCAAGGCCACCCAGGAGGATCTGGCCCACATCCAGTGGGGGAAGGTGGATCCCCGTTGCGGCAGGGCTCAGGTGGATTTCTTGCAAAAAGCTTTAAACATGGCCCTGGCAGGTGAGGTCCAGGCCATGGTCACTGCCCCCATCCACAAGGTGGGGCTTAAGCTGGCTGGGGTGGCGTTCCCCGGGCACACCGAGATGCTGGCTCAATGGACCAATACCCGAAAATTCGCCATGATGCTGGCCGGAAAGTTCCTCAGGGTGGTTCTTGTCACCATCCACTGTTCCCTGAAAGAGGCCTTGGAACGTCTGTCCATGGAGGGAATAAAGGAGGTAGCTCTCCTTGCCCACCGGGCCTTGAGGGATTGGTTTGGTATAAAAAAGCCCAGGCTCGCCATATCGGGCCTCAATCCCCATGCCGGGGACCAAGGCCTTTTCGGCGACGAAGAGGAGCGCATCATCACCCCTGCGGTTAGGATTTTGAAACACGAGGGCCTCCACGTGACAGGGCCTGTCTCCCCTGACGCAGTTTTCTGCATGGCCGCAGACGGGGTTTTTGATGTGGTTGTGGCCATGTATCACGATCAGGGTCTGATACCCCTGAAGCTTTTGGAAAGGCATGGGGCAGTGAATCTGACCCTTGGGCTACCCATCATAAGGACCTCAGTGGACCATGGCACAGCCTACGACATAGCAGGCACCGGCAAGGCCTCAGAGCAAAGTCTGTTGGAGGCCTTGATGCTGGCCGCCAGGCTGGCCTGCCATGCTGGGCTCAACAAGAGCGAAAATGCTAGCCAAACAGATTCTGGTAAGGGGAGCCTCCCAGCATAACCTCAAGCACGTGGACGTCTCCATCCCCCGGGAAGCTGTGACCGTGGTGACAGGCGTGAGCGGCTCCGGGAAGTCCTCTCTGGCCTTTGACACGATTTACGCCGAGGCCCAACGCCGTTTCCTGGAGACCCTCTCCATTCACTCCAGGGAGGCCCTGGGGAACATGGACAGGCCACGGGTGAGCTCCATCGAGGGCCTCTCCCCGGCCATAGCCGTGGATCAGCGACCGCTGCACACTCACGCCCGCTCCACGGTGGGCACCGTAAGCGAGATCTATGATCTGCTCAGGCTTCTGTTCGCCAAGGCCGGGGAGCCTTACTGTCCCAACTGTGGCAAGCCCATGGGCCCAACCACCATCCATGAGATGAGAAACCGCATCATGGGCCTGGAAGGCTCGAGGGTAAACCTGTACGCCCCTGTGGTGATGCACAGGCCAGGCACCCACCAAAAACTGCTCCAAGAGCTTCTCAAAGCCGGTTACCTAAGGGCCCGCATAGACGGCCGGCTCACAGAATTGGATGAAAAGATCCATCTTTCCCCTGAGCTTCCCCATACCATAGAGGTGCTTGTGGACAGACTCTGGGTCCAGCCTGAAAGAAAAAGCCGCCTCAGGGAATCCCTGGAGACTGCATCCAGACTCTCCCGGGGGATAGTGATGGTGGAGCCTGAGGCCGGGGAACCCATCTGGTTCACCCAGACGCCCCGATGCCTTGCTTGTGGAGTGGAATTGCCGCCTCCTACTGTGAGGCTTTTTTCCTTCAATGACCCCCAAGGAGCCTGCCAGGCCTGCTCTGGCCTGGGGTTCAGGGATCATGGGGTGGAGTGTTCCCAGTGCAAAGGCTCCAGGCTCAATGAGATGGCCAGGGCTTTCAAGATAGGTTCCTTGAGCCTGGAGGAGATCTGCCGACGACCCCTGGAGGAGTTGGGGGGGCTGCTGGAACATCTTGAATTGCCTTCTTCCAGCCAGGATGTGGCCCAAGAGATCTTGGCAGCGGTTAAACAAAGGCTCAAGGCTCTTTGCGGCCTTGGGCTGGGATACCTTAGTCTGGGAAGGGGTTCTGAAACCCTCTCCGCAGGCGAGTCACAGAGGTTGAGGTTGGCTGCTCAGATGGGGTCTCCCTTGGTGGGAGTGCTTTATGTCCTGGATGAGCCCACCATGGGGCTGCACCCCGCGGATCAGGCTGATCTCATGGAAGCCATAAAGAGTCTCAAAGAGGCCGGCAACACGGTGATCATGGTAGAGCATGAACATCAGATCATCTTGGAGGCAGACTGGGTGATAGACCTGGGCCCCGCAGCAGGGGAACTGGGTGGGGAAATCCTCTACAGCGGCCCGCCACAGGGAATCCTCTCCTGCCAGAGCTCCATCACGGGAGATTACCTCTCAGGCAGGAAGAAAATTCAGGTGCCTCACCAAAGGAGATCTACCAAGGGGCCAGCCATCGAGGTCTTGGGAGCCTTTGAGCACAATCTCAAGAACATAAACGCAAGGTTTCCTCTGGGCTGTCTTACTTGCGTCACGGGGGTGAGTGGCTCGGGAAAGTCCAGCCTGGTCTTGGAGGTGCTTTGTAGAGAAGCCAGAAGGAGGCTCCAGGGCAGCTCTGGCAAGGAGGTACAGGGGGCCCAAGAGGTGCGGGGCCTGGAAAAGCTTCAGGCAATTGTGGAGGTGGATCAGTCCCCCATAGGCCGCACTTCCAGATCAAATCCGGCCACCTTCATGGGGCTCTTTAGACCCATCAGGGAACTCTTCTCCCAGATTCCCGAGGCGAGGGTGAGGGGATACGGTCCGGAACGCTTCAGTTTCAATGTCAAGGGAGGAAGGTGCGAGGCCTGCCAGGGCGAGGGAATCAGGAGCGTGGAGCTGATTTTCTTACCGAACCTTTACATCACCTGTGAGACTTGTGGCGGTAGCAGATTCAATGAAGAAACCCTGGAGGTAAGGTACAAGGGTTTAAACATAGCTCAGGTCCTGGAGATGACGGTCAAGGAGGCCCTGGTCTTCTTCGAGAACATCCCCAGGCTAGTGCCTGGCCTCAGGCTCCTGATGGAGTTGGGCTTGGGTTATCTGCGCCTGGGGCAGCCAGCCCCGAGCCTCTCTGGTGGGGAGGCCCAGAGGTTGAAGTTGGCCAGAGAACTGGCCCGCGGCGGCCGGGGCACTACTCTGTATGTCCTGGACGAGCCCACAACAGGACTTCATTTCGAGGATGTGCAAAGGCTCCTGGAGGTTATGGAGAGGCTCCTGGAGGCAGGCCATACCATTGTGGTGATCGAACACAACCTGGATGTAATCAAATGTGCCGATCATGTGATCGACCTGGGCCCCGGGGCGGGCCCTCTGGGGGGAAATGTGGTGGCCGCAGGAACTCCTGAGCAGATCGCCGCAAGCCCAAACTCTCTTACCGGTAGGTTTTTAAGGAAGGTTCTGTATGGGGCTCAGGGCTGAGATGCCTCTGGGGTCTTCCTTTGGGAAAAGAGAAGGGGGCACTCTCTGCCCCCCTCTTTTCAGATCTTGATTAGGCTCGAATACCGGGTCACACCACGAACAGCATGATCAAGGCGATGACCAGGGCATAAATACACAAGGACTCGATCAGGGCCAGACCGATCAGCATGGTTGTTGTAAGCTTACCCGAGGCCTCGGGATTCCTGGCTGTCCCCTCACAGGCAGCCGCTATGGCATTTCCCATGCCCTGTCCGGTTCCATGGGCCGCTATCCCGATGCCCAGGCCGGCTCCTATCATAACCGCCACCTTCACCCAATTGGTCCCTCCGGCTCCGGGCTCGGCAGCCAGGGCTACACCGGCACCCAGGAACAAAACAGCCGCAAGCACCATTCCCAACGTCAACACCTTCTTTCGCATTGATCCTTCCTCCTTCCTCAGCATTGGGATCTTCTATATGTAGTTATTCCTACCCGCCGATCCCTTCGCCTCAATGCCCTTCCTCAACGGCCCCTGCCAAGTACATGGCCGTAAGCAAGGCGAAGATCAAGGCCTGGATGAAAGACACAAAAAGGCCCAGAACAAAGATCGGCAGAGGGACAAGGAAGAGAATTCCCTTGCTCATGACCACCAGAAAAAACAGCACTCCCAGCAAGATATCCTTCCCCCGGATGTTTCCGAAGAGTCGGAAAGAGAGGGAAAGCATCCTGCTGAAATTGGAGATGAGCTCAACGATGAAAAAAAGCGGAGCCAGCCAGGCAATGGGCCCCAGGAAATGTTTTATGTACCCGGGACCGTGCTTCTTGATCCCCACGTAGTTGTAGTAGATGAAGACCAAAACCGCCATGGACAAAGTGGTATTTAGCATGTTGGTGGGAGAGTCGAAAAGCGGTACCAGGGACATGACATTGCACAGGAATATATATATGCCCAATGTGGCTATCAGTGGGAAGAATCGCCTGGTCTCGTGCCCCAGCACGTCATGGAAAAAGTCGTAAATTCCTCCCACTACGGCCTCCAGAACCACCTGGAACTTCCCAGGCACCATCTGCAGCCTAGAGCGCATCACCAGCCCCAAGATGAGCAGACAGGCCATAAGCAGCCAGGTAAAAAAAAGATGATGCGGGACGTGGAGTCCCAAGAGGTGGTAGAGCTGTATGGGTTCCTTCATAGCGCCTCAGACCTCCGTTTGGATTCTGCGAAAATCAACCATGCCGCTCAACATCAGGTTCAATACCACCACCGACAAGCCCAAGAGAAGCCCCACCGGGTCCGCCAGCTTGGAGCA
This sequence comes from bacterium, assembly GCA_037481695.1. Taxonomy (NCBI): domain Bacteria; species bacterium. Next base: position 490,344 of record JBBFLE010000001.1, read on the forward strand.
AAGCAGCACTGCCATTACACCGAAAAGCACAGCCATCCATCCATAGTGAAATGCCACTATCCTGCCCCTGGCCCTGTGGGAAGGAAGATCCAGCACCTTGGAGACAACACCTTTTAGGACCCTAAATCCCAGTAGGCTCAAGCCTCCCCCGGCGGCCACCCCTGCCAAGAACTTCCAGTCTCCCCAAAGGAAGCTCCCCACAAGGAATATCCCCCAGAGAATCCAGTTTCTTTTTTCGATTCTTCGTATCAGAGGGCTCATGTCTCAATCATTGCCTTTTTCCCTCTGGAGGCGGCTTTTCAGCCGGAGGCTCTCTCATATACTTCGTATAGAAAACCCACAGGTTCCTGTACGCCGCCAGGATCCCCACCACAAGACCAATCCAGAAGAAAAACTTGGTGCCCAGCCATTTATCCAGGAAGTATCCACCCAGCACTCCTGTGGCCACGGAGATTGCCATGGCTATCCCCATGGTACTCAGGATGCCGAGCTGGGCCCACCACTTTCGGTCTTGGGGGCCTGTGCCCCTCACTTGGTTTCTCCCGCGGGCTACCCCGGCATGAATCACCGCGCATGCATACCATGAACAAGCCCCTTTCGTCAAGTCTGTGCTTGGGGGCGTTCCTTTAAGAATTTCATTGACCCTGCAGTGCACTTGTAGTATCAGAGCCTTGGGAGCCAGGGCCAGTTGGCCTATCCCTTCAACCACTTTTGGGCAAGGAGGAACACCATGGCAGCCAAGAAAATACTGATGCTGGTGGGTGATTATGTGGAAGACTACGAGGTGATGGTCCCTTTTCAGATGCTCTTGATGGTGGGCCACACAGTCCATGCTGTGTGTCCCGGGAAAAATGCTGGTGAACAGGTCAGAACCGCTGTGCACGACTTCGAGGGAGACCAGACCTACAGCGAAAAGAGAGGGCACAACTTCACCCTCAACGCCACATTCCAGGATGTAAAGCCCGAGGACTACGACGGGCTGGTCATTCCGGGGGGCCGTGCACCTGAGTACATTCGCTTGAATGACAGAGTCTTGGAGATAGTACGCCATTTTGCCCAGAACCGAAAACCCATTGCATCCATCTGCCACGGTCAGCAGGTGTTGGTGGCAGCAGGAGTTGTGGAAGGCAGGCTCTGCACAGCATATCCAGCCGTCAAACCGGATCTTTTGCGAGCAGGGGCAAACTGGGGCGAGGTCAATGAAACCTTCTCCAATGCTTATGTAGATGGGAATCTGGTTACTGCCCCGGCATGGCCGGCCCATCCCCAATGGATGAGAAAGTTCCTGGAACTTTTGGGCTCCAAGATCCAGCCCTAGAAGCAGATTGCAGGGTTTTACACAGGCTCACATGCCATATGGGCTCTCCCTCGTGGTGGGAGAGCCCACATGGCAACCCTGGAATGAGCATGAGATTTCCCTCCGTTATGAGCCCAGCCTAGAGCCTTTGCCATCAGTCTTCATGATGCCCCGCACCCAAGCCAAAACAGCAAAGGCCACAGGGAAATCCTCTTTTGTGGAAGATCTCAAACAGAAAAACACTGGGGAAAGAGGTTGAGCTTCAGAGCTTTCTTCAGCATGAGATGGGGGCTGGTATTTTTGATGCAGTTTTCCTTTGAACTGTGGGCCTGAAGGCAATCTTACGCTGGTCTCAACACTGTCTTTTGTATCAAAACAGCCCTCCCAAGGAACCAGCATAACCCGTCATTTCCACATATCCTTCGCACTCTACGGGATTTCCCGCCGAGATACCCTTTCCTTCCACGGCCCCCTCCCAGTAAACAACTCCCGTAGAGCCCTCACTGTTGATCTCCTGGTGGGGCAAGAGGCTCTTGATCTGCAAGTCAATTCCCTGCTCGGGAATCTTTATGCCCCAGCGTGAAGGATAGCTTGCCCCGCTTTGTTGGCTCTTCCATCTGTCTAGCACAGTAACCTGGAAATGAGTCCGTGGCAGGTGATTCCAATTCCCATCTTTTTCCACCAAGGTCCCCGAAGAGGCTGGCTCAATGGAACCGTCTTTGAGACGAAGCAGATAGATCATAAGATCCCGGCCATCCGAGAGATGAAGGGCGAACCAATCCCAACCCTCCTGATTTCCGGCCAATTGGTTGGATCCAAACTCTTGATCAAACCAACTGATCCCCTCCACTTCCACCTCTTTGCCCGTCTTTTTCAGTGAGATGTGGCCTCGGGTCTCAAGGTCTGTGAATGAGTGATAATAGGAAGCCTGGCCCAAGGCCGACCCCTTACGACTCAGACCGTTTTCCCCGTGGAGAACAGGCGGCTTTCTGGGCCGAAGCTCAAGAGAGATTGCCTTGTCATGGTCTTGGGCTTTCAATGAAATTACACCCTCTTGCATGCGAGCTGCCCAATCCAGCAGCCAGACATCCATCCGGGCAACCTTTGAACCAGCCAGGCCCGGCCCTGTGCGGCTTATCCTGTCAGAAAAAAAGAACCTTCCCCCACTGACATCTGTCAAGGCAAAATGTGCCAGGTAAACATCCCTTATGCTCCAGGCATTGCCTCTCTGGGGAGGGTCTTTTCTTAGGGCTTGGCGGAAAAAAGTCAACTGATATCCATATCGGCTCCCGTCTTGGTCTCGGAGGTTGCCGGTAAAGTACCACCATTCGGTCCTGAACTCCGGATGGCTTCCGTGGTCTTTGGGGAATTCCCAATTCCATGGAGCCCATGCCTGAGGCCAGAGATCTTCTTGCTGTGCAACAGGCCGCCCCTGAAAAAGCACAGCAACAGCCACGAAAAGAAGCCACTTCAAAATCCATTTCTTCTTTGTTTCTGCTGCCATCTACTCATCCCGTATCTGCATCAGTGGGTAGGTCCTGTAAACCCTCCAGGTGGGGTATAGCGCAGCCCCCAGGCTGGCTATCAAGGCTGTAGCCAGACTCAAGACATACGGCTCCCATCCCAAGTGAAAGAAAATGGTCCAATGGAAGCTCCTTAGATTTATGGCCCTTATCAGGACCCAGGCAAGGGCTGTACCCGCAAAGACGCTGAGCACAAAACTCCAGACTCCCATGGCCAGACCCTCCAGAACCGTGATCCCGGCCACCTGGCCCGAGGAGAAACCCAAAGCCCGGTATATCCCAAAATCCCTCTGCCTTTCTATGAACAAGGTGAGGATGGCTCCTGCTATTCCAAAAAAAGCCACCACCACGGCCATGGCCCTCATGGATCGGGTCACTGCAAAGGTGGCATCAAACAAAGAGAGTATGTTCCCGTGGAACTCCCTTTGTTCCGAAACAGGAAGTCCATACTTCCAGGCCAGGCTCTTGACCTTCTCCATCACCTGTTGCCTTGCTATGCCCCCTGCTTCAATAAAGACCACCAAGGCATCTATGGTGGGGTCATCGAAGATCTCCAGGTAGGTTTTCCTGTCCATCATTATGAGGCCGTGTTCTGTGGTGTAGTCGTAAAACACAGCCTCTATGCGCCTCTTTACAGGACCCTTTGCCCCTTCAAGGGTCAGGTACTCTCCCTCGCCCAGCTGGAATCGCCTGGCAAAGCTCTCCGATACGATCACATCTCCCTGGAGGACTCTGTCCCAGTGTTCTTGGCCGCCTTTGAGCCAGCCGAACCTGGTAAATTTTTTGAGGGTCCTGGCATCTACGGCCGAAATCTGCACCCACCGGCCCATGTAAAGGGTTTGAGTGTTCCGGTAAGGATCCAGCCCTCCTATCCCTGGGATTCCCTGGAGCTCCTGGAGAAGCAGCTCTGGCACCTCTACCTCTCTGGAAGGAGCTATGTAAAGGTCCCCACGCAACTGGCTGTCCATCCACCACATTAGTGTCTCCCTGAAGCTCCCTATCATGGAGCCCAGTCCTATGGACATGGAAAGAGCCACCATAAATGCGGCCACAGCCACCGCCGTCCGTCCCAGATTCTGGCTCACGTTGGAAGCTGCCAGCCTGCCTCCGCAACCAGCGGCCAGACCGAGAATGGCTTTCAGCGGGGAGCCCAGCCTTCTCATCACCCATCCCACCATGAGGCTGGCACTCAAAAGGGTACCGAAGGCAGAGGCAAACCCCCAGTAAACCCCTCCCGAGAAAAGCAGTATGGCCCCACTCAAAGCCAGACATGTCACCCCGCCCAAGGCCAGCTTCCTGATGGTAGTTGCTTTTGGATGAGACTGGGCTCTGCCTCTCATGGCCTTTATTGGGTCGGTCTTCAAGAGGTCCGCCAGGGGAACCACTGCTCCCAAGAGACTGGCCCCCACACCCAAGAGCACCCCATAAAACAACAACTGGTAAGACCAGTCCGGTCTTTCTGGCCATAAGAAAAAATAGAGCTGACTGATTGTTCTGCTAACCACCTGAGTCAAGGTCAGGCTAAGCACATAGCCCAACAAACTTCCCAGTACTCCTCCCAAGCCCCCCAGTATTAGAAGCTCGGTGAGAAATGCCTTGAGTATCTCTGCCCTGGTAGCCCCGAGACTCAGGAGTATCCCGGCGTCCCTTTTTCTGCTGACCACTGCGAACATGGCAGTGTTGTACACCAGGAAGACTCCTACAAACAGGGCCAGAAGGGATAGGGCTTCCAGATTGAGCCTGAATGCCGAGAGCATCTCGGTCAAAGACGAGCTTTGTTCCTGGACCGACCTCACCACATACCCTTGGGACCATCTAGAGAGAAAGTCCACCTCATCTCTCAAGATGAGATCCACCCTGTCTATTCTCCCCTCCAGGGCGAACAAAGACTGGGCATGGGAGATGTCCATGAGTATGAGCGGCTCCCCGGATCGGTTGGGAAAACTGCCCAATACCCACAGATCTCCATGTGATGTCTCCAGGCTGTGGCCTTTTCCCAACATCATCCTGGCGTATGTGGAGGAATCTACCAGAACAGTTCTTTCTTGTAGAAGAAAGCTCAGGAACTCCTCCTCTCCCCAGCCAGCGATCTTCCCCTGTTGGTAAAACTCCGGACGCACCTTCCGATCCAGAAATGGATCTATCCCCATTACTCTCACCACCTCGCCGGTGGAAAAGGTCAGTCTTCTGTCTATGACCGGAGAAAAAGCCTCAACAGCTTCATCAAAAGCAAGATTCAAGACATCCTTCTCAGGCATGGGCCCAGCAGGCCGCTCCAGGATGTGGGTGGCATTCCCCTTCAGAAATTCAACAGCTCTTTGGAAGCTGTAAAGCGCGGTTCTTGCCGACAGCACCATTCCAACGGTTGCCGCTACCCCGAGAGCTATTCCTATCACCTGAAGCAGGCTAAGGCCTTTTCTGCGTGGCAGGTATCTGAGAAAAGCCTTCGTGACAATGCTCACAAGCTCTTCACCTCAAAGACTCTCCATGGGAGTCCCTTGCCGGGGTGGCCGGTCCTCCACTATTTGGCCGTCTACCATCCGAAGTATCCTGTCGCAAAGCCGGGAGCTCCTGGGACTGTGCGTGGCCATTATTAGAGTTGCCCCGCTTTCACGGCAGCTCTTGGAAAGAAGCTCCAGTACAAGATCCCCTGTCAACGTGTCCAGGCTGCCTGTGGGCTCGTCGGCCAGCACCAGCTCGGGCTCTTTTACCATTGCTCTGGCAATTGCCACCCGCTGCTGTTCGCCACCCGAAAGCTGGTATGGAAATCTATCCTCCTTCCCTTCCAGGCCCACCTCGGCCAAGGCTCTAAGAGCCTTCTTGGGGTCGGGGGATCCTGCCAGCTCAAGGGAAAGATGCACGTTTTCAAAAGCCGTAAGGGTTGGAAGCAGGTTGAAAAACTGGAAAACAAATCCGATCCTTTGGCGCCTGAGTCGGGTGCGGCCCGCCTCCCCCATCTTCTCCAGGTCTTGACCGCAAATCACAATTCTGCCTTTGCTGGGCCGGTCCAGTCCTGCTATCAGGTTCAAAAGGGTGGTCTTACCCGAACCGCTTCTGCCGTAAAGTGCCACCACTTGACCGGCCTCTATCTGTAGATTGGCTCCTCTTAGCGCGGCCTGGGCTGAGCCCTGCTGCCCATCGTAATGCTTCCAAAGGTTCTCCCCCACGATGGCTTGATTCATTCCCAATGCCTCCTCACTGGAATGGGCACTTGTAAGAAGCATAGCGCCTGCATAACGCTCTTAACAGTCCTGAGGAGCTCAGATTGGGCTGTATTGAACTTTATGCATTTCCCTCAGTCCCTTCTGCGATCCCCTATGCCACCCCTAACCCCAAAAAGCGGACACATCACTTGCTATATCAACCGGACATTTCACATGCTAACGACAAAAACCACAGTCGGCCTTGACTTGCGGGATTGAATGAGATATAGGGCATAGCGAAAATAGAAGACAACGGATAGAATTCAAACGGCCTTCCATGAAAAGAGCTTCCAATGATTTGTTGGAGGAGTTGAAACGCCTGGCCCTTGTTAAAGACTTTTCAAGGAGATCTTCGCGTACCGTAACTCGAGAATATGTAAGGGAAAAATCGTACGTGGGCCATTTTGAACAAATAGACGACTTAAAAGGCCATCTCTTTTTGATCGGCAATGAATACCTGGGTATCTCTAGAGAGGCTAAGCTAAGGCACCCATGTTGTGTGATCTTCGAAATAACTAGAAAGGTAGGAGTCAGCAAGGGGACTGACCCAAGACATATCAAGCCCTCATACAGGGATTTCTATGTTATAGTTAAACCCGATGCTCAAAACGGCCTTAAAAAACCGACTGCTTTCGATCCTTTCTTGAGAGAAATACCTACCAAGGCGATTTTCGGCGAAGACTACATGGGCTCCTTATCTGATAAGGATCTTCAACGCCTGCTGGAAGCGGTGAAAAGGCATGCCGGTAAAAGCTAAAACCAACATCTGGGAAGAACCGTTCGGTTTCAGGATCGAGCTTGTTCGCTGCCAACAAAAAGGCGGTATTACAGAAGGTTTTATAGATAAACTAAAGGATTTGGTGCGGGCCAAAAGACCCCGATCTGAATCCCCTGGCCTTTACGGTTTGGAATCGGAGACCTGGGACGAATCGGCGATCCATGAGCTGGCCTTGAACTTTTTGACTGAACATCTCTTATCAAAAAACGGACCCAAGCTTCCATATATCAAGGAAAGTGCAGATCAGGGTGTCCCTGTGGATGGCTATGTGATAGAGGTCTTCAAGCAGTTCCTGGCTGAAATCAAGAGAAGAAAGGTCCCCCATCGTTGGAACATGAGAAAAAGGATACTCCAGGTACTAAAGGAGATGGAAAGCCAAGGCAAGTTGGTCCCCTGCCAAAAGTTCAGCGGATCCTGGAGGAGCTCGGCAAACAGCTATGAAGAAAGGGTTGAGATGGAACACCTCCGTTCCATTGCTAATCTTTTACCCAACGTGGAGAAAAAGATTTATGTAGAGCAAGAGCGCATGCATCCGGTCCTGGACAACAGAGAGCTCTCTAGACTTGTAGATGGGGTTTTCGAACTAGTCAGCGGTTGCGTCTCAGAGGAGGAGTTGGTGGAGTTTTTGCTTGAGCAATTGCAGGTCAGCGATCCATCTTTCCAGTATTTGGAGGACCTGCTCACTGAGCGCAGCGAACATGAGTTCGCACAAAATCAAGCCATGTCTCCAGAGGTTAGGCAAAGGCTCAAGAGAGCCATAGAAGGACTGTGTCCTAGACAAAAGAAAATATTTAATATGAGGTTCCTGCAGGAAATGTCCATCCCAGAGATTTGCTCAGTTATGGGACTTGGCAAGACAGTAGTTTACCAAGAAGTGGCCAAGATTGAACGTAGGCTAAAGGGTTTTTGAAAATCGGAAAAAGAGAGCCTTTCGCCGTTTATCACCTTTAGTGAAAAGGTGTGTGCCATGAACAAGGATTTTCTCGATAATGAAATCAATTCCCGGTTCAGGGAGATTATCCGAAGAATGAAGGAAAAACCCACCAGAATCCCGAAGGAAGGAGACTGCTTCTTCCTCAATGCCCCTACCCTTAGACCATTGGATGAGCCTAACCGAGCCTTGGTTGTTGCTGTAGAGATGACAGATAGTGGGCTCTTGATATGCCTATTGATGTCCTTGGAATACTGGGAGGCATCCGAGTTCGATTACATGTTGGACTCCACGGAATGGACTGGGGGCTACCCAGTCATAGTGGAGGCCTGGAATCCAATTGTCATCGCGCCTGACGAGCTGGGTTGCATTCCAATTCATGGCGAGCTTGGGGCAGAAGCCTTGGAAAGGATCCGAATTCTTTTTCATTGCCACCAGTCTGGAGAAAGGGTCTCATCCAGCGTGGAGGCGGTAGGGAGGGCCTTGGAAGACGAAGGGGATCCACGCTGGGATTTTCGAGCTAAAGAGGCTGCCATATTGGAGAGGGTGCGACGCCATTACCATGAGGGTTGGGATGTGGCGGTAATTGAATTGCCCAGACGGCCTAGCCCTAAGGGGAGGCAGGTGCCAGTGGCAGCAGCCAGCGGGGACCTTCCAACAAGGCTGCAGGCAGAACTGAAGGCCCAGGAGTTAGACCGAGAAGTCCTAAGCACACCTCGTGGAAAGATTCTTGTTCGCAGAGATTCTTCTTTGCCGGGCTACCTTTTCATTTGGTATTCCAAGGAAGGGTATCCGGCCCCAGAGGTAGAAGCTGATCCCCCTCTGGAACCCCCTCCAGAAGGCCCTTCCGGCCGGGTTCAGGTTGCACTTGGCTTTTGGAGAGACCAATTGTTGGATAAAGAGCCAATACTGAGACTTCGCTCGGAAGCTGTATCCAGGGATATCTTGGTGCGCCTACCCAAGAAAAGGAAATGAGAACAGAGTTTGAAATTCTCCATATCTTGGGTTATCCCGAAAACCCATTAGAAGCACTTCGAAGGATTATGTTGCTTCATCCCCGCTCCCCCAAAGCTGAGCGCCGCAAGCTCGTTTCAATTCAGTTTCTGGTTCAAGACCCTGAATTCAAAGTGTACCCTGCTGCTTGGAAGCAGTTGCTTTCAGAGTCTTTATTACCTCCCTACATTCTTCCCAATGAGGTCTGTACCCCTTCGGGGTGGCCAATCCCTGTTTTCCTTGAGAGGGCTGGCTGTGGAGGGGTCATCCATGTCACGTACGAGAATGGGGGCCAGGAGAAAAAAGGCCACAGGCTTGATTTTGCTGCTGCAATGGAAGTTTTCCTGGAAACTTGTTCAAATATCGGCGAGACAGCTTTTCCCAATTCTTCTTGTTTTCCTTTCGCAGCCAGGGTCAGACCTGGAATAAGCGTGGATGGTAGATCTTGGGAGCTTTCCTGTCTTGTGGGTTACTTTGCTGTCCACTCCCAAAAGGAGATAGCGCCTGTATTCACTACCGGGGCCATTAACTCAGACGGGTCATTGGTTCCTGTGGAAAGGGTACCCGAAAAGATTAAAGGATGGCTTCGGGAAGTAGGCCCGGGAGGGGTTGCTCTGATCCTCGAGGAACAACAAGAGAAAATTTGGCCTTTCAAGGGACAGTTCCACCAGATTCGAGTTATTCGAGATCTTTCGGATCTGGTGGAATGTTTCAGGGAATGGGGCTGGTTGCAACCCCATCAAAAGCCACCTACTAGGCTGCGCTTGGAAAGAATGCTCAGGGAGAGCGAGGCTTGGTACCGCCATGGCAGACCCAAGCTCGCTCTTCGCACACTTGAGGCTGTGCACAGGCACAAAAGAGAGCTCACGCCAAGGCAGAAAATTTTGTTCCTCGACGGCATGCATTACCTGAATTCTTGTTTCGGGCGTTTTGACAAGGGTCTGCTGTTCCTAAAGAAGATGAAAGCTCTCCTGGAGCAAGAGCCAAATCTTCTCAGCCCAGATGAAAAGGCGATCCGGATGGCCAAAGCTGCGGTACAGCTTTATGACGCTCATCTTTTCAAGAATGCGGAAGAGCTTCTGCGGCCGTTGCTCGAGAAGAGCACGCTTTCTGGACTCTCAGAAGTTTCCCGGGCAAAGCTCTTAGGAGCATTGGGCCAGGTACTGACTGCTGTGGGTGATTATGAAGAGGCAGCTTCACTTCTTGCTGAAGCAGTCGAGATTTTCAAGGCAATTGAACCTTTGGAGGTGTCAAGGGCTTACAACTACTTGATTCACAACAGGCTGCGGGCTGGGGATCTTACGAAAGCACAAGATTTACTGTTTGAATCTGAAGGATGGATTGAGGAGACAGACACTTACGGCAAACTCTTTCGTGCTTTTTACCGGGCCGAGCTGGACAGGAGGTACAAACGTCCATCCCCTCGGCCAAAACTGCCTGAGGGATACCCAGGACTGATCCATCCATATGCATTCGCCTTACAGGCTTGGGCGAGGAATCTGACTCATCTTGCCAAAGATCGCAAGGAGGCTATCGAAGAGGCGGCGGATAGACTTGAGCAGGTCCCTGCCAAGGGGGGGGTCCTAGAGTTTTTGGCTCACACTTACAGAGTCTACAAGGCCGTACTGCTCGCAGAAGAGGATTCGTTTCGCAAGGCAAGAAAAAACTGGCAGACATGGTTGGATCAACATGGTAAAAGCCCCTTTAAACACAGATACCAGCAAATCCCCTTTGAACTGGAAGAGGCCAGAACGTATATGGATGAACTGATGGATCGTATCCCCTACCACTAATTCTCGGTAAGATGAAAGTGTTCTTTGAAAGTAGAGGTGACAAAAATGTTGTGAAGCTATTAAAGGGAAATCAGATGCGAACGCGGCGTCACTCCATGGAATGAGTTCTTGGGCCCTCGAAAATCGTATTAGGGGAGTGATTATCAAGGGAGGTGATCTTCTATATCACCGGAACTTGACATCAAGGATGCTTTGGCCTAGAGTTCGAGGGAAACTGAAAGATGTGATTAGTAAACCCCTGTAGGTTTTTTCAACATAGAGCTAAGTATTTGTTTTTCTTTCTTTTTGTTGAAATCGGGTTCGCGAGGTTTACTAATGCCAGAAAATCGCATGATATTGAAGCCTTGCAATATCGGTCCTACAAATTTGTATGATAAGTTTGACCTTGTCTGGGGCAAAATTGGGAGGTTTACTAATCGCCGTCTGCAAACCCGCACCAGCACTGGGCTCGTACGGGGTGCTGTCCGAAGATAGCCCCGATCACAAAGGGGATTGCGACTGGACTTTCCACAGGGCAGAGCCCTCACGCAAATTCGTCCGAAGATAGCCCCGATCACAAAGGGGATTGCGACGGGTAGCGGGTGCTCAAGCACCCACCACCCCGGGTAGTCCGAAGATAGCCCCGATCACAAAGGGGATTGCGACATATAGCTCTTTATGAGCTATATTTCGTGCTTCTTGTCCGAAGATAGCCCCGATCACAAAGGGGATTGCGACTCTAAAAGCTGAGAAGGGTGGAATCCTGACAAGATATGTCCGAAGATAGCCCCGATCACAAAGGGGATTGCGACGAGGGGATAGAAAATGAAGGCGGGCACCCCGCCTTGGCGTCCGAAGATAGCCCCGATCACAAAGGGGATTGCGACGTTGATATGAAGTTCTTTACTGCAAGCTTGTTTTGTCCGAAGATAGCCCCGATCACAAAGGGGATTGCGACCGTGCAGTCTCCCGCACAAGAGTCTGAAGCGCCGGAGTCAGTCCGAAGATAGCCCCGATCACAAAGGGGATTGCGACATGGTGCCACGGCGCGACGTGGCATTGAAAATCCGGTCCGAAGATAGCCCCGATCACAAAGGGGATTGCGACAACGTGAAGTCGAACACCCACTTGGAGTTGACCATCAGGTCCGAAGATAGCCCCGATCACAAAGGGGATTGCGACTTATATCCTCGGCCAGCTTTCCTTCCCCGTCCAAGCTGTCCGAAGATAGCCCCGATCACAAAGGGGATTGCGACTCTCTCAGACGACCCAGGACCGCATCGAGATTTACCTGTCCGAAGATAGCCCCGATCACAAAGGGGATTGCGACCTTCTTGTCCTCTTTCTCTCTTTTCTCTCCGCCATGGGTCCGAAGATAGCCCCGATCACAAAGGGGATTGCGACAGCCTTGAGCAATCCAAGGCCCTTGGGCTTCTCCTTCGTCCGAAGATAGCCCCGATCACAAAGGGGATTGCGACCCTGGGGCTTCGCCCGCACAGAGCACGGAGCACAGAGCACAGGGTCCAAAACAATCTTCAACGGGCCAGCCTATCGGCTCATTTCTCGGCTTACATTCACACATCTCGTTCAGGATCCCAGCCGAGCGGTTTCTAAAAGCCTCTTCTTAGGTTTTCCCCAGAGGTTTTCTTGTTGCTTTTAGCTCTGTGCCCTGTGCCCTGTGCTGCTTCTGCTAGCCCCGATCACAAAGGGGATTGCGACCCTGGGCTTCGCCCGCACAGAGCACGGAGCACAGAGCACAGGGTAAAGACCAAACTACTGGCGGGCTGCTCCACCGGCTCATTTCCTGGCGCACGCACCAGCACCTCGCTCCGGATCCTGGCCAAAGGCCTTCAGGAAACTTCCTACACGAACCTTGGCCCGTATGCTCTGTGCCCTGTGCTGCTTCTGCTAGCCCTGTGCCGCTTCTGCTAGCCCTGTGCCCACAGGCGTTGAGCTTGCATTGGGGTTTGGAGAACCTATAGTTTTACCTGGTTCTGGAAAGGTTAGAGTCTTTGGGCAATTCGGATTTGAAAAATGCTGTGGCGATTGGTTGCAAAATTGGAGAAAATGTTCTAGAAAGTACTAAACTTTCTTTCCTTTTTGACCGGGGCAAACGTTCAAGCTAGTAGCTCTCTAATTCAACTTAAAACAGATCCTTGGGCGCATTATGAAAAGAGTCATCTTCAGGAGGGGGAAAGATGATGAGAAAAGCCTTCTTAGTCATCGGGTCATTGGCTTGTATAGGCATTCTCGGCTGGCGTGTTGAAGCAGCCCTCCTCTGGGAAAGCCATTACGACCGCTCGGCCAACGGTGAGGACGTGGTCAACGCCATGGCCGTAAAGGGTAACACCGTCTTTGCTGCCGGATACACTTCTACCACCGAGGGTGGAAGGGCATTCACCGTCAGGGCGTACTCTTCTCAGGATGGATCGGTTCTTTGGGAAGACCATTACGACCGTGAGGGTACCGGTGCGGATGTCGCTAATGCTCTGGCCCTAAAAGGCAACATACTCTTTGCTGGAGGTTACACGTCCACGGCCAGTGGGGGAAGAGCCTTTTCGGTGAGAGCTTATGACGTAACCAATGGATCTCTGCTTTGGGAAAGCCATTACGACCACCAGGGTTCATACAACGATGAGGTGAAGGCCCTGGCGGTGAAGGGCAATGTGTTAATCGCTGGCGGTTTTGTCTCAACAGGTGGAGGTTCGGCGGCCTTTGCCGTAAGAGCTTACTTCACAAAAGATGGTTCTTTGCTTTGGGAGGATGTCTATGATCCAGGTACAAGTGTTGATGAAGTCAATGCTCTTGCGGTTAAGGGGAATACGGTGTTTGCGGGTGGGTTGGCAAGGGGCGCTTTTACTTTAAGAGCCTATTCTATCAAAAAAGGCCTTCTTATATGGGAGGATGTTTACAATCGGGAGGGGGGTGGCGCTGACCTCTTATACGCTTTAGCAGTAAAAGGCAACAGAGTCTTTGCAGGCGGTTATACGGAGACCGTGTCGGGTGGCAAAGCTTTTACTGTAAGGGCTTACTCGGCCAAAGATGGTTCGTTGCTTTGGGAGAATCATTACGACCGGGAAGGCGCTCTAAGGGATGAAGTGCGAGCATTGACAGTTGCGGCAGGGGTTGTGATTGCAGGGGGAAACACAACATCATCCTTCGGTGGGAGTTGCTGGAGTGTGAGAGCTTACTCTCCCCAAAACGGCACGCTTCTCTGGGAAGACCAGTACGACCGGGAAGCGAGCAACGCCTTGGATGGGATTTATGCTCTGACAGCCAAGGGAAGTATTGTCTTTGCCGGAGGGTACACCCAAACGTCGGCTTCTGGATATAGTTTCAGCGTCCGGGCCTACACAGCCAAAAAAGGAACCCTGTTGTGGGAGGATCACTATGATAGGGAAGGCACCAGGAACGATTTTGTCTATGCTTTGGCTGTTGGAGGAAACAAGGTTTTTGCGGGAGGTTTTACGGAGACTACAGCTGGGGGTCGAGCCTTTAGCATCAGGGCCTATGATTTTTGAAACTGAACAGATACCAGGGACCCCCTTAGGCCCGGAGTCCCCGGGAATGTCTAAGGCAAATCACTTCTACGAGGTTGAAATACGAACCAACTTAGCGCTAGGCATCAGTCAATTGAATTCGGGGAAAGTGGACATAGAAAGCACGATAGTAGCAAAAATATAATTCATATAGCGTGATATTAATATGTTGTAACCTTTTTGGTGCCAGGCACCAACACGCTAGACCATGGGAAGATTACCTCGCATTCATATCCCCGAGCATCCACACCATGTTGTCATGCGGTGCAACAACAAAGAGGCCCTGTTCAATCAGGCATCCGATGTTCAGAAGTTTCTCCATCTCCTGGGCTATTTTAAGAAACGCCACAATTACAGACTCTACGCCTATACCATCATGTCGAACCATGTGCACCTGCTGTTGGACCCCGGCCAGATAGTCCCGCTGGCTGAAGTAATGAGAGACATCATGGCAAACTTCGCCAAATGGTACAACTGGAAGCACAATCGCAGGGGTCACTTCTGGGCCTCACGCTATCATCCTACAGTCATCCAGGACGACACCTATGCCTTGACGTGCATGCGATACATCCACAGAAATCCGCTGCGAGCTGGGATAGTGGGAGTGGCCTGGGAGTATCCTTGGAGTTCAGTTCGTCACAATGCCTTTGGAGAGACAGACCCGTTGATTGACGATCTGCCTTCTTTCCTCGGCCTAAGCCCGTATCCCAAGGTACGGTACCGACAGTATCGCCATTGGATGCAAACGCCCTTTGACTCCGAAAGAGACAAGAAGTTTTTTTACGATTTATTCATGGGAAGCGAGTACTTTCAGGAAAGCATGAGGGCCCGGTTTGGGCTGTTGAGAAGAAGATCAAAAGGATAATTTCTAAAGTGGCATCTGAATTATCAATATGTTACATACCGTTTGGTGCCAGGCACCACCAGCAGTTCCTATGGTGCAGGTGGTCAACTGCCTCACGGGGCTTGGCATCGGCTCCTCCACCCTCCAGGACCCGCCTCCTTCCTCATGACAAAGTTTCCCGTTTCGGTGCGATTCGACCGATGGATGCCACCTATCCTCTCACTTGCCAAAGAGCTTCTTGACCTTCTCGCCAGCCCCTTCAACCACGCCCTTAGTCCCTTCTGCAGCCTTATCGGCTATGCCCTTTATCCCCTCGGGTGTCCCGGAAGGCTTGGGCCCGGTCTTCGAGGCCTCAAGGGCCTTGAGGCATGGGTTCTCATCTCCTGAGGTAGGACTTGCCAGGGCTGCCGCGATCCCCGCTGGCCCCAAGAGGGCAGCCCCTCCTACCGACTTGCCAATGGCCAAGGCGGCCCTGGTGGGATCGACCGCCAGGGATGGGCTTGCGAGCGTTCCGCCCAACTTGAACGGTTTCGCCACTTCGCTTAGGCTAAGCCCGACCTTGCCCACGCCGGCCACTCCAGCTCCCTCCTTTGGAGAGGGCTCGAGGGCTACGTCCAGCTCCTCGCTCTTCAAATTCACTTTTCCATCCCCAATCACGGTCATCCGAGAGGTGTCAAGCACCAGCGCAGTGCTCTGGGCGAGACCGTCCTTGATGTCCCAGCGGAGCACCATGCAGTTGATGTCCGTGTATTTCTTCTCCTTCTCGAAGGGGTTGATCAGTCGAAAGATGCTTTGCCCCAGATCGGCACCAGCCAGATCAATATACTTGTTGTCCAGTCGGCCCTTGCCCATCACCACTACGACCTTCCCGTTAAGCCCGGCCATGAGGGCCGCCACCGAACCACCACTTCCCTTCAGATCCACATCCACATCCAGCGTGCCCTCTAATATGTCCGTGACCTGCATCTCCTTGGCCATGCGGCCTATGTCGAACTTGTCGGCCTTCACGGCAAGAGACAGAATCGCCTGGTTGCCCTGGGGCCTCAAGGCCAGGCTCCCCTCCAGCTTTCCGCCCCCTATCAAGGCCTTGAGAGGCTTGATATCCAGGGTCCCGTCCTGCAAGGCAAGATCGACGGTCAGGTCGTCCAAGGCCACCTCCGGGGTGATGATCTGCTTGGCCAAAATCCGCACGTTGGCATCGGCCTGTTTCAATGACTCCAGAGGGAGGGGGTCTTTGGGAAAGACCTTGTCGCGCTTGACAGTGGGTTTCTCGGCCTTGGACTCTTTGGCGGTCTTCTTCTCTTCCTTGGGCATGAAGGGCCGCAAGTCCATCTTCTGTGATGACAGGGAAGCTTGTATTTTAGGCCGTTTGGTGGCCAAAAGGATTTCCGCAGAGCCGCTCAGGTCCATGTTGGGCAAGGTCACCTTGATATCTGAGACCCGGTATGTCTTGAGGGCCGGGTCGGAGGCACGTCCGGAGATCTCGAATGGTCCCTTCACAGGCATGGGGCGTCCCGAGAATTTCTGAAGGTTCGACAGGTCCTTGCCCTTCATGGAAAAACTCAGATCGACCCCTTTTTGGTTCTGCACATCCTTGATGGCCCCAGTCAGCTTGAGCTTGGCCAGCTCCTCACTTCCCACCTCCACCTCTAGGGCCGGGACAGCCAGTCTGTCTGCCGGGCCCAACACCTTGATGGTGGCCTTGAAGGGCCCCACATCCGGAACGTCTTTCACATCCCCTAACTTGGCCAGCTCCGGGACAGACTCTCCTTGAACGGTCACCGTGACAGAGAGATCCCTTGCCTTGGTCAAGCCCTTTACCTCACCATCGACGTTGAGGGTAGCCCCCCCGGCCTTGGCCTTGATCTTCACGGGCCACGCCTTTTGTTCGTCCAGGGCGGCGAGCAAAGACCCGAGGGTGCCTGAGGCCTCAAATGGTTTGTCGTTGTATGATCCCTTGAGGGCCAGCTGCAGAGGGCCCTCGGGACTGGGGGCCTCTGCGGTCAACTTCTCCAGTGTCACCAAATAGCTCTTCCCCGAGACCCCGTCCTTGTATGTGATCCTCGCCTTTTCCATACGCACCTGGTCGAAGGTCAGGGTCGGTAGTCTGGCAGGGCCCTTGGGCGGGGCCTCCTTCGGGGCGGGGGGCTCTGCCTTCTTCGGGGTCTCGAAGGAGAGGTTGGATCTGCCTGACTTATCGGTCTCAAGGAGGATATCCGGCTCCAGCAGTATCAACCTCTTGATCCCGATCTTGCCACTCAGTAGCGGGATGAGGGCCACCTGCACCTCGAAGCGTTTGATCTTGGCCAGCTCGGGCCGCGAGCCCCAAGCCGCATTCTGGAATCTCACTTTATCGACGGCCAGGGCGGGCGTCAGGCCGATCTTCAACTTGATGTCTCCCCCCAGAGCGAGATCCCGGCCGGTGGCCTCCTTAACTGCCTGGGTGATCTGGGGTTTGAGTTCGTTGAAGTCGTAGCTTGAGAGGATGAAGAAGATGGCCACGACGGCGGCCACCACCAGTCCCACGAATATGCCGACTATAGTCTTCCAACGCATGATGTGCCTCCTTAAGAAGCAGGGCAGCTGCAAGGAGAAACCGCCCCAAAGGACACATTCCCTACGATTAGCCGCACCCGACAAGGGAATGCGTCAGTCTAAGGTGGGGCCCCTGCTGGGTCAGTTCGGGAAGCTGGGACGCGCCCCATCAATCGGTGAAAACTGGTGTGCACCTCACGACTCTTTCTCCTCGCCCCCGGGGGCCAGGCAGCGGTAAATGATCCCACCGAGTAGGCCCCCGATGATGGGTGCGACCCAGAAGAGCCAGAGCTGGGACAATGCCCAGCCGCCCACGAACACCGCAGGGCCCGTACTGCGTGCCGGGTTGACCGAGACGTTGGTCACGGGGATTCCGATCAGGTGAATCAGGGTCAGACCTAGGCCGATGGCTATGGGAGCGAAACCCTTGGGGGCCCGTCTGTCCGTTGAGCCAACGATGATCATGAGGAACATCAGGGTGAGGACCACTTCCGAGACGAAACCCGAGAAAAGGGAGTACTTGCCCGGCGAATGTTCTCCGTATCCATTGGATGCCAGGCCCGAGCTCAAGTCAAAGCCCGCCTTGCCGGTCGCGATGAGGCAGAGTATGCCGGCCCCCAGGATCCCCCCCAACACCTGGGCTATGATGTAGGGGAGCAGATCGGACGCCGGAAATCGTCTTCCTGCCCAAAGGCCAAGGGAAACAGCCGGGTTGAGATGACAACCCGAAATATGACCTATGGCATAGGCCATTGTCATCACGGTGAGTCCAAAGGCCAGGGCGACCCCGTGGAACCCAATGCCGAGATTGGGAAACGCCGCTGCCAGCACTGCGCTTCCACACCCCCCGAACACAAGCCAGAAAGTTCCTATGAACTCCGCCGTTGCCTTCCTAAACAATGTCATCTCAAACCTCCTTTGGGTAGGGGAAAAGGGGAAGGGGCGATGGCCGTTTGGCCATCTGGCTGACAGGCATGCGTCATCGAAATTTTGAACTATATAATACAGCTATCACAAAGCCTAACCCAATGCAAATTGCATAGGGACAGCGGTAGCCAAAAATCTTTTATCAGAAAAGGGGAAAGGGTGCCTCCTGAGGACTTCGCCAAAGAACAGTGAAGGGAAGTATCCGGTGGAACACAAGCTAGTGGATCAAAGTTTATTACAGGTATTTGAGGTGATTCATCAACGGGAACTATCGATTCTTGATTTTAGGTGGTGTGATGATAAGCAGCAGTGCGTGGTAAAAGCAGAGGAGTATGCTATATCCATATGCGGAATCGAGAAGGGACAATCTTGCATAACCCTAACTGAGAAAATGTTTGGGTTGCAATGGGTTACCACAAGTTCCCGTCATTTTTGAACTCAAACACTCGGTCTTCAGAACGCTCCTGGGTTACCAGATGTAGCCTCACTTCCAGAATACCGGGGCCCCAGGTAGGCCCAGATGATTCCAAGCAAATGGACTAAAGCTGAGCCATCCTGTGTGAGGAACCAGCTCGGTGGTCAATTACCTCTTGCTTAAAAAATTTAGATCTCACCATTTAATATCAATGAGTTAAAATACATTTGGTGCCAGGCACCATTCCACACAGCATTTCTTGACACCGCTTTGGCCTATCCTTGGGATGATCGGAAATGGGAGCAGGGCCGTGGAGGACAGAATCAACCAGATCGTCGCCAAACTCAGGGACCACGATGTGGAAAAGATCGTGCTTTTCGGGTCTGCCGCCAGGGGACAGAGTGATGATAAAAGCGACGTGGATTTGCTGATCATTAAGCGGACACGCAAGCGCTTTCTCGACCGTCTCAAGGAAGTGATGAGAATACTAAGGCCCGATTACTCCCTTGACGTGCTGGTATATACACCGTCCGAGCTTCGTAAAATGCTGAAGGAAGAGAACCCGTTTATTCAACAAGTAATGAGAGATGGTATAGTCCTCTATGAGAAACCCCCTTCACGAGGCAAGGCGTTGGCTGGACCAGGCTAGGTACGATCTGGATACTGCCAGATACAACGCCAACGGAAAGAGGTTCGCCCCAGCTTGTTTCTGGGCCCAACAAGCAGCTCAGAAGGCTGTCAAATCTTTTCTTTACGGCCGAGGCGAGAGACTGGTCCTGGGCCATTCCGTGGCGGAACTGATTGCAATGGCGGCCACACACACAACAAGGAGTTCTCCTCTCTCCACGAATACGGGGCATTTCTGGACCGCTTCTATATTCCCACCAGGTATCCCAACGGATTGCCCGGCGGTATCCCCGCCTTGGCTTTCAGAGAAAAGGATGCAATGGAGGCCATAGAACTGGCAGAAAAGGTCATCGAATTCGCTGCATCCAAACTCCCGGCCCTCTGACCTTCTTCATTCTGTACGCGGTCTAAGGCGACAGACAGCAACTCGCCGGTTAGGCCATATCTGGCCGAGACCTCTGTCCCAGAGTCTACCTTTTGGCGCGATGGGTGGCAGCATTCACGCGGAGTTGGCAGGCGCCCCCGCGTTGGCCGGGAAAGAGTTCCATCTGGGCGGAAAGCCGAAGAGCCTTGACCCAAAAGACCCCGCATGATACGTTAGAAACGAACCGTTTGAAGCGAATCGGTAAAAACGAATAGAGGGGACACATGGAGAACCCTTTTCGGTTTGGCGGAGTTGTCCGGGGGCCTTATTTTGCAGACAGGCTCGCCGAGATGGACGAACTGACGACAGAGATGGACTCCATGGGGCGCGTGTTTCTCGTCTCTCCCAGGAGATACGGCAAGACCTGCCTTCTCTTTAACCTCATGGAGCGCCTTCTCCAGAAAGGGATGGCAGTGGCGTTTGTGGATCTCAACGCTCATCCCGACTTGCCAAGTCTGGCGGGAGGTCTGGCCCAGAAGCTGGCAGCGTCCCTGGAGACGGACCTGGACAAGCTCGTGAAACTTTTTTCTTCCATGCGAAGGCTGAGACCTAGGCTTGCCGTGGGCCCGGATGGAGGCATTTCGGCAGGGCTGGAGGCCGTTTCGGTCCGGGAGGAGGCGATTCATGCGCTCGTAGAGGGGCTTGCACAGGCCGAGGCCTTGGCCGCAAAGAAGAGAAAAAGGCTCGTCGTGATAATAGACGAGTTCTCCGACATCCAGAAGTATGACGGGGAAAAAGTGGAGAAGGCCATGCGCTCAGAGATCCAGAAACAGGAGCATCTTTCATACATCTTCTCCGGTTCGGAAGCCTCTGTGATGCTGGCCATGGTCAATGACCGCCGAAGGGCCTTCTACAAGATGGGCCGGGTGATGACCTTGGGTCCCATCCCACGGGAGGCGTACCTGGAATTCATAGAGGGATGGCTGAAAAAGGGAGGGATTCACGCTGCAAAACAGGAGATCGTACGCATATTGGAGCTGGCAGGTGATATCCCGTACAACGTCCAGCGGCTGTGCCACAACCTCTGGGAGGCGGCCATGGCAGTGCATGGAAAGGTAACCACAAGCCTTGTAGAGAGCCTGCCCGAACAGATAGCAAGGCAAGACTCTCCCCACTATGAGCTCATCTGGAGAAGCGTCACCCCATCCCAGCGGAGCCTCCTCATGGCACTGGTCCAGAGCCCTGATGCAAGACCGTTTTCCAGGGATTTCCAGCTTCAGCACGGGATAGGACCATCTTCCTCCATCAAGGCCTCCCTGGATTCCCTCATTAGGAAGGGGATCGTGATGCAGGAGCCAGGTGGCCTTTACCGATTCACTGACATCTTCTTCCCCCGCTGGATAGAACAAATGACCCGGGCCCAAGCTGGTATGCCGTAACGTGCCTAAACGGCCGGAACCTGGCCGGCCGTTCAGCGGCGCACGTACTGTTGGGCCTTGGTAATGGCTGCCAGCATCATGGGCTTTAACCGCAACCCCTGATCTGATAAGAGCTAAGCTCTCCCCTGCCAGGCCTGTGTACACTTTAAGAAGTCCCTTCCATGCGTTTCACATTTTTGTTCTTGACAACCCGAGATCCTGTGGACTATGAAGTATTGACTTTTGGGCCATTCGTGATTCTTGTGGAATGGCTCCATCAGGGAAGTTGGCCCCGTCCTGTCCAGGGGATTACCAAGGTATATCAAGGAGAAGGGATGAGTGAAGATGGGGCCCTGATGGCAGCAAGACCGAAGGCCTCTTTCAAGGATCCACCAAGGCCTGCCTGGTGAGAAGCAGTCCGTGTCGGGCACCGTCGGTCTGAGAAAAGGCCCATCCAAAGAAGGGCATCCGAGCCTTGCTTCTGTCCCCCATCGTCACTGCCCATCGCCCTGAGATAGCCCCTTTTTATCTGAGGGGACTGGGACAGCGCCCCAGGCGCCTCGTCCCGGCCGGAAAATTGACTCACATCGTCGTTTCCTCTTTTTGACGGTCTTAACCAGACCCAGATGGAGGAGATGATGCTCTTCATGTTGTGTTGCCGCATCCTGGACTTTGTGAAGCCGGGAAAACACCCTTGTGCTTTGACTAAGCTAGGGTTTCTGTTCCAAAGAGGATACTTCCGTTCTTGGGTTTTAAGCGTGAACTTGTGGGAAAGGGCGGTCTTGCCCTCGCGGAACGCCTTTCGATTTTATGCACTTCAGGAACCACAGTGATTCTAAGGAGCTGAATTGATGTTGAAAGAAGATTTCACCAGGTTCGTCCTTGGAGCCCTGCTACACGATATTGGAAAATTCAAACAGAGGGCCAAATACGAGGAGGATCGCGGGAAAACTCACTCCGCGATAGGATACGAGTGGTTATCCTCGCAATACGGCGAAGGGTTGATCGCGGCAGCAGCTCGAAATCACCACGGTAATGTATCTGAGACATGGGAGAGCAACCTCTCATTGATCATTTATGAGGCAGATAACCTTGCCGCATCCGAGCGAAGGAGGTTCGATCCTTCCACGGATGTAGACAAATCATGGCATCAAGAAGTGCTTCTCGCCTCGGACTTTAGTCGAATAAGCCTGGACTCCGAAGCCCCCGATCTCCGAACTAAGCCGGAGATGAGATACTGGCCCCTCAAAGCCTTGGGTGGGTGGACTGTCCCCCAGGAGGACGACTCAGGCGGCTCTGCAGGCGTCTATCGAGAACTGTGGGAAGCTTTCTGCAATGACTTTGCCTGTCTTAAAGCCGCGAATAGGCACACGGACGTGGAGATCATGCTGCACCTGATGGAACGGTTTACCTCATACATCCCTTCTATCACCCTCCACATAACCGGAGCAACAGACCGTGACACCTTCAGGAAGCATCCAGATGTGTCGCTGTTCGACCACGCGCGGGTCACTGCCGCCTCTGCCAGTTGCCTTTACCTTTTTTACTACTCCCGCCTTCAGGATCGATGGGATCGAGATGTCTTCAAAGACGAAATCACTGGTGGATGGGAAGATTCTTCTCAAGATCCCTTCCTCTTAATTGGTGGAGATCTGTCGGGCGTTCAGGACTTTATCTACACAATCTCGTCCAGGGGTGCACTCAAGGCGCTCAAGGGACGCTCTTTCTTCCTGGAGTTACTGACCGAGTACCTAGTGAGTAACCTCCTAGAAGAGTTGAGCCTGACCCGATGCAATGTTCTTTTCACAGGCGGTGGGCATTTCTACCTGCTCGCACCCAACACTGAGGATGCCAAGAACGGCCTCGACAGCGTCCGACGAGCAACCAACGATTACCTTTGGGATGCCTTTAATGGTGCATTGTCGTGTTGTATCGCTTATGTGCCCATGGGAAAAGCAGCCTTCCGGGATGCGACTCGGCACTGGGCGGCTCTGGGACAAGAACTCGAAACCATGAAGCGCAGAAAATGGGAGAAAGCCCTGGACAAGGTTCTGGGGCCGGCCGAGATGCCCCATGCTGATTGCCTCACTGTAAGGTGCGAGGTTTGCGCGCGGGAGGATACGCCGCTGAAGTCAGTTAGGGGTGTGCTTATGTGCCCAAGCTGCCGGGAACAATTTTTCTTCGGCGAGGGCCTGCAAAAAGCGGCCAGGGAGGCTAACAAGCTCTTACGGGCCAAAGTGGGAATAGCGGTTTGGGACAAAAAACCCCAAACAGAAGGTGACGAAGTCCTAGCTATAGGCCTGGGCGAGAAACAAAGGTTTTACAAGCCCTTTGTGATTTACGACAGCCACAATTCCCTGCCAGGGACTAAGTGGACGTACCGGCTTAACGATTGGGACAGTAGCGGCTACGCAGCCGAAGGTTCTCTTCCCCTCTTGGCAGGAATATTCCACGCAGGGGAGTTCGAGGACCTTGAGTCCCTCGTTGAGAGGGGCTATGGATGGGATAGGGCCGGGGTGCTTCGCATGGACGTTGACAGGCTCGGAAAGATATTTTCGTCTGGCCTGCCGCCTGGCGACCGCACCTTCTCACGCATGGCATCTCTTTCGAGGCATTTCTCCCTTTTCTTCAAGTACCATCTCAACGGGATCTTGCACTTGGACAAAAAGGACGGATACGAGAATCTGGTACGGACACGGGTGGCGGAATCGGTTCGCGGGAGAGAACGTCTTTTGTCCTTGGTCTACTCCGGAGGCGATGATGTTTTCGTAATCGGACATTGGTTGGACGTGTTGGAGGCAGCCTATGACATAGAGGAGGCTTTCAGCCTCATGACCTATAACCCCAACATTACCTTATCAGCAGGACTGGTTTTTGCACCACCTCATCACCCGGTTTACAGATTCGCCAAAGACGCTGGAGAGGCCGAGGCCAAAGCCAAGAAAGGAGGGCGAAACTCTCTGACGGCATTCGGCCATACCCTAAGGTGGCAAGATGCAAAGGATATGCGAACGATGCTTGTCGGAGAGATTTTACCTTTGCTGAAAAAGGAGCAAAGGGCATTGGGAACACCGGTAGGGTCTGTGTCCGTCGGATTTCTCCACAGAGTTTTGGCTTTGGTGAGCCCTTTTGTTACTCGAAATGAAAAAAAGACCGACCCGGCGTCACAGTTCTGGTTGCTGCCAAAGGTTGCCTACCTCACTGGTAGGGCCGCCCCTTCCAAAGAATTCCTCAAGGCGAGCGACGAAGCAAAGAAGGCCTGGATGGCCTTAAAAGACAGGCTCTTGCGCCAACCCGATTTACAGCACCTCACCAAGATAAACGGGGCCGTACTCTGGGCCCTGATGATGATGAGGAAAGGAGGGAAATAACATGACAGCCATGGGAACCGGCGACTTCAAGACAGGGACCGGGGGCCGCGGCAAAGCCGAAAATGGCTCCCATGTGGACTGGACTGCTCAGCACGCCCGCGATCTCAAGGATCTCTCGACTATTGGAGCCGATAGAATAGTGGAGATTGCCGAGGCTGTGGGCAAACAGCTTTCCCCGAAGGGAATCAACTTGAAGATCAATCAGATCAGGCGGTTCCTGGACGAGGCCCGACAGATCGAACTTGAAGTCAAGAGGGGAGTTTTCCCTGCCGATAGAGTGGTCCTCCTACTCCCAAAACTGGCTTACGCCGCGGGGCGTGAGCAAAAGGTCAGAGATTTGATGAAGGTTCTAGACCCGGCCATACGTTCAGCTCGTGACTCGGCGGACAATTTCAAGAAGTTTTTGAGGTTGATAGAAGGCATAGTGGCGTACCATAGGTTTTACGGCGGGACAAACTAGAAGTGGTACTGGGGAGGATAAGCCATGACTGATACCAATCAATATCGCAAGCTTTTGGGTAAAGTGGAACTTGTCGGAAATCTTGAGTGCCTAACTGGTTTGCATGTCGGTGCTTCTAAGGAAACTATGGAAATTGGAGCGCTTGACTCTCCTGTGGTCCGTGATCCGCTTACCCAGTGCCCTTACATACCCGGATCATCTCTCAAGGGAAAGCTTCGTGCTCTTCTCGAAAAGGCGGATCCAAATCTCATTCCGAATCGCCCAGGTGGAAGCGGAACGCGGCGACATGAGTGCGACGATTGGGAGCCCAAAGAAGGCAAGAGGGGCGTTCCCGGTGCGTTGCACTGTCCTGTCTGTCGCCTCTTTGGTTCCACGGGCCCTGGCGAAGGCAACAAAAATTATCCCGCCCGTCTCAAGGTCCGGGACCTGCATCTGCAGAACAAAGAGGAATTGGAAAAGATTGACACCGGATTGTATTTGACCGAGTGGAAATTCGAAAACGGAATAGATCGCATCACCTCCGCGGCCAATCCTCGCAACATAGAGCGGGTTCCACGCGGTGCCAGGTTCTCCTTTTCCATGGTTTACGACGTGGAGGACACCACTACCATGTCGGAAGACCTGGAAAACCTGGGTCTTGCCATTCGTCTTCTGCACGACGATTCGCTAGGAGGGCACGGCTCCAGAGGTTACGGTCAGGTCAGGTTAGAGTTCAGATGTCTCGAGGCCAAACGGATCGATCATTACCGCGGCGAAGGGGAAGCCCTGAGGAAAATAGAGCCGGGCGAGCTTGACAGCAAGACCATTGAAGAGCTCAAAGGATTCTTCTCTTCTGAAAACAGGGGGTGAGCCCCATGTCCGTGTACCTTTTCAGACTTCATTTCCTGGGCCCTGTCCACTTCGGGATGGCTGGCATAGACCTGGAAGCAACGCAGAGCACTCTTTCGTCTGACTCGCTCATTTCGGCAATTGTAAACGCATTCTTGCTGCTCGACGGACCGGAGGCTGCCGAAAAGGTCATTTCAGCCTTTTCATCTGATAAACCACCTTTTGTCCTGTCATCCCTTTTTCCATTCGGCCCGGACAAGGACAAGGCCGATCGCTATGCAGAAGCGCTGGTCCGCCCCTTGACTCCGCCTCCGGTTGGAGACTCGGAGACTCTTGGACGTTTCGGCAAGGACTTAAAGACCATCAATTACTTGCATCCTCAGGACTTTGCCGCCTGGATCTCGCAGCGACCCCTGGCACCTCATGAGATCGAGTCTGTGGTATCCCGGGCCCGAGTTTTCACGGAGGGTTGGTGGAAACAGGAGACACGTCCTCGGGTAGCATTGGACAGAGAAAGCCAAAATAGCCCGGTCTGGTCCCAGGCAGCCACATGGTTTCAGAGAGAAGAGCGAGGCAAAAAGGGGGAAGTGCTAACTGTCGGATCAGGTCTTTACGGTCTGGTTCGTTTCGACGATGAGTCTTGGAAAGAAAGACTCGCCTCAGCCTTTCGCGTCCTGGGCGATACCGGCCTAGGGGGAGAGCGTACGTACGGCTTTGGCCTTTTCAAGTTCGGAGGATTTGAAACTCCCGGGGATCACTGGCGGGAGATCTTAAGCGGTGAAGGGAGGTTCAAGGTCTTGCTTTCCCTTTATTATCCAAGGCAAGAGGAGAGGAAATCTCTAGCCCAATCCCTGGTCGCTTGGGACTTCGTGGAGAAACGAGGATACGTTGTGAGCGGCCGCAACGCAACCACCATAAAGCGAAAGCGCGTTCGTATGCTCGTCGAAGGTAGCGTTTGTCGCCAGCCATTGAGAGGCGCGATGGTTGATGTAACACCAGAAAACGCCGTGGGCCTAGGGATACCTCATCGCGTGTTTAGATGCGGTTTGGCATTTCTCGTCCCAGATGGAGAACGGATATGAGTCTCGAAGCACTTATCCAGTCAGCCCCAAAAAAAGCTGACTTGAGAAACTCGCTATGCATGGACTTACACGTCATCAGCCCGATCCACATCGGCACAAGGGAAGGCCGTCTTGGGGCCACCGAGTTCGTTGCAGGTGGTGGAAAGGTGTACCTGATAGATGAGGACAGGCTCGGCCGTTTTCTGGTAAGTAAAAACCTCGTGGACGCATTCGTGCTAGAGGTTCGAAAAGGGCCCTTCCAGATGGCGCAGTTCCTTCAAAAAAATGCGAAACTCCGCATCCCAGAAGATCTACATATGGTCTGCTCCATGTCCATCCCTGGAGGAGACCCGAGCATGCAGGACTTCCGTCCGTTTACGAGGGATGGATCAGGGGCGATTTACATTCCAGGCACTTCACTCAAAGGGGTATTCAGGACAGCCATACTGTATCGACTGCTTAATCAGGATCTAGAGTTTCGCAAAAGTTCCAATTCGAGGATTGGACAGGATCCCGAGGGAGAAATAAACAAGAGGAGAAAATTCTATTCCGAGCAGTGGTTACAAAAAGAGCATTTGGAAAGCTTCGACTTGCCCGGAGGCAAAAAAGGGAGCCCAAACGTAGACATTCTGAGGTGTCTGACCGTCAGAGACGCTTATCCCGTGGGACCTGTTCGCACCCAGGTGGTTCCAATCAAGTTCCTGTCACGTCTTTCTGATGGAACTTTTTACTGGAGCCAGGACAAGAAGCATTTTAAGGATAAGGACCTTTCCATATGGGTTGAGTGTGTCACCGAGGGGACCTTTCGCCTTGAAATGCTCTGGGCTGCCGATCTTTACAAGGCTTTTATGAGTCATAACAAAGGGGTAGCGTTTCCAGTTTCCAACCTGCAGGATGTCCTGGATGCTGTGCGAGAGATGAACGAAGCTCTGGTGAAGCACGAGTTGGCCTTTTACGGATCAGCAACGGGGGGTGGGAATAGCGATGCACCTGGAGCAGCCAAAGCTTTGCTAGAATGGTATAAAACCCTCGGAAATCAAACCCTTCGCATTGGCTTCGGTTCGGGGATGCTTTCCACTACCGTGGGCTTGGCACTTGAAGAGAGCGTGCGGCAAAAGATTCGGGATGCCTGTGGAAGTGGACGACGCCCCGGGGATCCGGCACCCAAATCGAGAAGGGTCTGGAGACGAACGGAAAGCATTACTTTGCCTATGGGCTGGTTGAAACTGGCAAAGGCGGATCCGAAGTTAGGGCCCATCCCACCTGATCTGAGCTCGCTCTCCCGTGAGATTGGGAAGCCCACGGAGCAGACCGGGCATCCAGATGCACAAAGAGAAGGGCGGACGCAAGAGCTTCCCCCAGTGGAGCGTGTTAAGGTTGCTCCTTCGAAAGAGGTGTGGGAGCAGGCGGAAATTAGATGGGATCGAGGAAAGGACGAAGTCGCAGCCTTACGGGAAGGCAAGAAGGCGATCTGCAGGGGAAACGATCTCGATGAGGACAGTCGGCAGTTCATGCAACAACAGAAAAAGGGCAAACCATTCAAAGCGCGGGTCGTAGTGGAGGTACTGAGCGATAGTTACCGGAAGATCCTCAAGCTCGAGCCTACAGAGTGAACTATGTGCTTTCCACGGGCTTCCTCTGGGGGTCCATTCATGCACTGCCATTATGCATTGCCAGTGACATGGTGAACCCATGAAGACTGTCCTCATTTGCACGGTGGGTGGGTCCCATCAGCCGATTGTCCAAAGCATAACGCGAAACAAGCCAGACTTCGTGCACTTTATCTGCTCAGAGGACAGCGGGAAGGCAAAGGGGAGCTACACCCAGGTGGTTGACCCAGGCAAGGTGCTAAAGAGCGACCCCAACCTAAAAGATCCGGACCTTCCAAACATCGTGGAGATCACTGGTCTTGAAGAGGATAATTACAGAGTACATCGAATCCGGGCCTTCGATGATCTGAACGAGTGCTATCTCTTTGCCCTCAAGTTGATAGAAGAGATCCATGAGATGAACCCCGATGCCCGGATAATAGCCGATTACACAGGCGGCACGAAAAGCATGACGGCTGGTCTGGCGGCAGCCGCTCTGGACGACGGACGATGCGAGATTCAACTGGTGACCGGGCTTCGGCAAAATCTTAACAAGGTTTCCGACAGGACAGAGTTTGTTCGTCCTGTTAGGGTTTGGGACACCCAAGTCACCAGGCGCATGAAGGTTGCAAAGGAACTATTGTCACGCTTTGACTATGCGGGGGCAGCAAGCATCCTAGAAGATGCAGCCGCACGCTTTGCCAGTGATAACACCATCGAGACGCTGCAGCGCTGGCTTGCCCTTTGCCGGGCCTTTGACTCTTGGGACAGCTTCGATCATGCCACGGCCAGAAATCTTCTTCAGCCTTTCCGGAAGAATTTCGTGCACCACGCTCGTTTTCTCGACGCCATTGTGAAGGGCAAGGGGGCCCACGGATTCGAGTGGGTTGAGGACTTGCTCCTTAACTCAGATCGGCGGGCTGTGCAGGGACGGTTCGACGATGCCGTCGGGCGCTTGTACAGAGCGCTAGAGCTGACCGCACAGGTCTGGTTGCGCCTGCGCCACGGTATCGACACAGGCTCTGTGGAGCTCGATAAGGTGCCTGACTCCGTAAAAGAGAGCGTCAAGAAGCACAGCGATGAGAAGGGAATCATCAGAATTGGCCTAGTGCAAGCCTGGGAGGTCATCGCAGCCTGCGCTGACGACCCACTTTGCTTACTCTTCAAGGAAAAGCAAGGCGTGCTGCTGGACTTCCTGAGGCTACGCAACTATTCCCTGTTTGCCCACGGCACCACTCCTATTGGGGAGAGGCAGTACCGTGAACACGCCCCCCTTGTCCAGAGCTTCATCCGTTGTTCGGTCGAAAAAGCCGTGATGAGCTTGCGAAAGAAGAGCGCATCATCCCCACCGCAGTTCCCGACAGAATGGGATTGATTCCACTTTAATGGCAGTTAAGACGTTTTAGTAACTCCTCAAAAACCGAAAAGGCGACAAACCACACCCTGCCAGGGTGACTGAGGAGGTCATGGGCGATGACCATAGCAAGATCGTCTACATCCTCTGGATCGAACCGGAGGGGCAGGCGCGGAAATAGGCAAATTTTCGTCGTGCACTGTGATACAATTTCTATGTGGTCAAAAGTTGGCTTGGCAGGAAGCTGGTAATGAAGCTTGACTCAAGAAAGACCCAAGAGCTTGTGGAGCGAATCGTCGATTCGGTGCATCCCCTTCGTGTCATCCTTTTTGGATCGGCTGCCCGGGGTGAGATGAGCGCCAACAGCGATTTGGATGTGCTGGTCATCATGCCGGACGGCGTTCATCGGCGAAAGACAGCGCAGCAGATCTATCGGAGCCTGTGGGGGTTCGGTTTTGCCAAGGACATAGTTGTCGTGACAGAAAGCGACGTCCGGCAGCATGCATCCAATCCCTACATGATCATCAAGACTGCCCTGGAAGAAGGAAAGGAACTGTATCGTGCCGCAGGATGACCGGGCCTCTGGCGGGGCCTTTGACTGGTTGGCCCGGGCCCGAGGTAGTCTGGCCATGGCCAGACAGCCAAAGCCCGCAGAAGCCTTCTGGGAGGACTACTGCTTTCAGGCTCAGCAGGCAGCGGAGAAGGCCATCAAAGCCATCTACCAACACAAAGGGCTTGTGTTTCGTCGAACCCACGACATTGAAGAACTGGCCAAAAGGACTCGAGGATAATGAAGTTGAGATCCCGGAGATCGTGAAGGAGTCGGTGATTCTCGCCAAATATGCTTCCGAGACACGTTATCCTGGCACCTATGAGCCGGTTTCGCAGGAAGAGTACCAAAAGGCAGTGCGGATCGCTCAAGCCGTGGTGGACTGGGCCGAATCCCTCATTCTCGGATGATCGGAATAACTCAGCTGTCTCTTGCTGTGATTATTCGAGACTGACTTCCGCTTCTTTGTGCCTCTTGCCATAAGAAAGGATCGAAGATCGCCATGGCTAAGACCCTCTTCCTCATCTTCAACCATCAGTTCACCGCGGCCCAGGACCAAGACGCTCGATCATCCCTTGGGGTTGACCGCATCGTACCTCTCCCCCCTGACATGCAACGGCTTTGGAGCGCCATCCCACCCGAGCTCCCCGAGATCAGCGATTACCTGGATCCCATTCGGGACTGGATCCTGACCAATGCCCGTCCGGGTGATTACGTGCTCATCCAAGGTGACTTCGGTGCCTGCTACCTCATGGCCCGGTTCGCAGAGGAGAAAGGCCTTGTCCCCATCTACTCTACGACTCGACGAGAGGCCCTGGAGGAGCCTCAGCCCGACGGCTCCGTGCGCCTGACGCACCGCTTCGAACACCAGATGTTCAGACGCTATGGGAGGTGAGCATGGCAAGGGTGTATCTTTCTTTCCTTGGGACCAACGATTACCTACCTTGTACTTACGTCTTCCCGGACGGAACTGACAAACCGCAGGGGGTTCGCTTTGTCCAGGAGGCAACGGTGAGCTACACCTGCAAGGATTGGGGTCCGGAAGACCAAGTGGTGATCTTCACGACAGAGACTGCGGCAAACAGAAACTGGTGGGATAATGGTCACAAGGACAGAGACGGCAAGACTCTGGAACGTAAAGGGCTAAAAAGGTGTCTTTCCGAACTCGAAATTGGAGCTAGGGTCACGCAGGTTCCGATCCCTGAAGGAAGGAGTAAAGAGGAACTCTGGAAGATCTTCGATATATTCCTGGACCTGATCCCTGAGGGCGCTTATGTGGTCTTTGACGTAACTCATGCACTGCGATCCATTCCCATGCTAGCGATTACGGCACTCTACTATGCGAAAGTCATCAAGGGTGCGACGCTTGGAGGTGTCTATTACGGTGCCTTTGAAGTGTTGGGAACTCTTGAGGAGTCGAAACGAATTCCCTTGGATAAGAGGCGGGTGCCTGTCTTTGACCTCGGGATGTTTGCTCAGCTTCTCGACTGGTCACTGGCACTGGATCGGTTCTTAAGCTCTGGAGATGCAGCGCACGCCTGCCATCTAGCACGAAATTGGCCTGCTTCACCGTCACAAACACAAGAACCGCTGAGGAGGCTGGCTGACAGCCTTGAAAGGTTCAGTGGAGTGATGTCCACGTGTCGCGGCCGCCAAATCACAGAGGCGTCATGCCAACTAAGACAAAATCTCCAAGACTTGGCCACATCTCATATGCCTCCCCCTTTCCGTCCATTACTTGAAAGGCTTCAGAACAGGCTCTCAAGATTCGGCCCTGACTCCATTGCCAATGGGGTAGAAGCCGCCAGGTGGTGTTTGGAACACAACCTCATACAGCAAGGTGTGACCATTCTTAACGAGGTCTTGGTGGAACATCTGTGTAGGATATCTGGTGGTAACCCGGATTGTCTCGATCACCGAACCCTTGTCTCAAAAGCTGTGCACATCCATCGGAACGACACGCCTGAAGACCAATGGAAGGGCGTGGCGGCAGGAAACAAGCCTTTGACAAAGCGATATCTTAAGCAATTGAATACCAAACCCAACTTTGCAGAAGTTTTCCTGAGCCTGGGTGAGGCAAGGAACGATATGAACCACGCCGGATTTAGGGAAAGTGCGCGGATGCCAGAGGACTTCTCAAATGCCCTAAAGGAGTCCATTTCGAAAGTCGAGGCCCTCATTGGCCGAAAGGATCCTCCTCAAACCTGAACCACGTCTAGGACTTTGACGTGACTGACTCATCTTGAAATGGCAGATGTGACACAACTTGGACCTACGAATCCAGTTTAAATGCAGCTTGACCTACTGCGAGAATCTCATTGGCTAAACGTGCAGGCCTTCTGCGCATCGTGCCGGCAGGGGGTAAAGACGCCCTTACTGTTGATCAACCCTGAATGAGAGGCTGAAGTCTCTCATTCACATGTGCTGGCCTTCTGCTGAGATGATCTCATAGCGCCCCAGCCCCAGTGCCGTCCCCTTCCCTACCCCCAGATCCCTTCCCAGTGCCAAAAGCTCCCCAAAGGGCTGCAAATCACCCTCAAGAAGCATTTCTCCCAGCAAGCCGCTTAGAGCGACCGTAGTATTCTGTCTTCTGGAGCAGTGATGCCGCTCAACCCATCTAAGTCCCAAAGAATCAGACGCTACCTTTGAAGCCATTTCCAAGAGTCCTTGGAAGGAAAGGGGTTCTCCTTTTCCATAATATTTGTCCAGTAATTTGGCCCTTCGGCAAAGGGCTTCCACGAGCCCCCTGAAGCTCAGTTTCGTCTGAGGCCTGCCCAGGCTGAAGATTCTCCCCGGCCTTATCCACCTCAGCTTTGTAACCCCTTTCAATACCAGTGGCTCTGGACGTCTAGGCAAGACCGCTCTCTCCAATGCATCCTGCTCTCCATCATAAAATGCCTTCCATTCCTTCCCGGTCCATTCCTCTCCTAATATTATCTTGAAAGGATGAGCTTTGTTCTTACCCATCAGATTCAAGGCAAAAAGCCAGTAAGGCAATCTGTCCACCCAGGGATCGAGAAGTGTTAGCTCTAGCTCGAACTTCCCTGATCCATTACTTTGCTGCGGGAGCAAAAGCGAGAAAGGCAAAGGAATCTGAGTGCCTCCCCAATCTCCCTGGACGCCTCTCAAATCTGGTTTAAACAAGCCCGTATAAATACACTTCTGTAACAAGAAGCATTCGCCGCATTCCTGCCTTGGAAGGATGCAGGCAACCTTTTTCAGGGCCATTTCCAGATCATCCCTCCAATGAAGGGGTGATCTGATGCGTCTTTCCTCTTCCAACCACTGTGCCCTGAACCTGAGCCTTGCATAAAGTAACATCACCCTTCGTCCAGCAACAGCTTTCCACAGCCTACAACCGTGTTCTTTCCCACATGAATGAACCTTCCCAGTCTAAGCAATGCCCCAGCCTCCTGGTTGTAATCCTTGACCTCCAGTTTGCCGACCCATCCACCAATGTTGATCCTCTGCCCTTGAGTCTTAGAGGGTCTTTCCAGAACAACCCATCGCACCTCACCGGCCCCTGTTTGAAGCCAGGGCTTCTTCTTCCAGCAGGACTCACTTCTGCCCTCTTCAGAGCTACCGTAAAAATAATGGAGACCTGCTATCCTCCTCTCAAGGGCATCTATTATGAGCCTGCCATCCGGGCGGCCTTTGATCCTTCCTTCCTCCTTGAATTTGCAAGGAGTGGCCAGACGGATGCTCCTTATTGGTTTGCCCCCACCGACTAGATCAGCGGCATCCCAGCTCCTGAGGCCATTTATTCCCTTCTCCGCCCAAGCCCTAGGATCCGAAGCCTCTGACGGCGGCTCGGGAAATTCCAGCTCAAACCTGGATCTTTTAGTTCCCAGGACTCCTCTGTGGCCGCCTTGGACTATTGCAGCCATGACAAATGGGAGCCATTTCACCCCTGAGCCAAAAACGTTCAAAGAAAACTCCATCCGATCTCCCCTGGAGAAGCATGTCCTCGGGTCAATCGCTGGTTCTGTAACAAAAGGTGTAGGAGCGCTCTTACCCTTTGACAAATGGGGTTTGAAGAAGTTGGCGTAAGGGCATTGCGAAACAAGGCTGCAGCTGAAACACGCTTCTTCCCCCTTAGGGCACCACCGCCTCAACATGCTGGTCCCAAGAAGTCCCCTGATGGTGGAGCCCTTGTAGGAAGGCAGCAAGGCATCATCTAGGAGTCTAATTTTGAATTCAAGTTTACTGATTCTTAGACCCGTGTGTGGGAAATCCATTTCTTTTTCCAAAGACATAGTTGCTCCTTCCATTTTCACGCTTTCTTTGTTGCCCCTATTCATGGAAAACGGATTTGCTCCTTTGTGTTCCGAGTTTTTTCCACCGGAAAATTCTCTGCTTTCTTCGTTTCATTTTTTTGTCAGGGCCAAACCGTCCAGGCTTGGTACTACAGAAAGAGAAACAGAAAGGAGTCCCAACCCATGGCCGAGCCAGCAAGACCTCACCTTAAGCTGGTCACCCCCGAGGACACCTCCCCTCCTCCTGTCACCCCTGGGGAGATCCTCCACCACATGCAGCTCATGAAGGCCAGGTGTGCCTGGGAGGAAATCATCAGGACCTTTCACCCTCTGAATGAAAAATTCCCCGACCTCCTCCAATGTTCTGAAAGATCTCTCATCATGCAAGACATAGCCTTTGCACTTTCCCAGAGCAAAAGGTTCTCCGAGGCAATCCAAGTTCTTCTTGAGTGCCACGAACTGGACCCCCAGAGTTATCATGTGGCCTCTGCTCTGGGTTTCAATTTTTATGATGCACTCATGTGTGAAAAGGCAAGGGAAATCCGGCTGGGAGAGGAAAAGACCCGCTATGTTGAGGAAGCTGAGCGGTGGCTCGGGGTGGCAGAAACGCTCTATCCAAAAAACGTTGTAGATTTTTACCGTCATGGGATGCTCTATCACCACATCCTGGAACGGAAGGACCACAAGGCTTGCCCTCTTTTCGAGAAGGCCATCGCCAATTGGGAATCCCTCTCCAGGGAGGAGCAGGAGCGTCGCCACAAGGACCAGAAGAACTATATCAAAGCCCTGTACCACCTTGCCAAGGCTCGAATGCGCTTAGGTCGCTATGCTGAAGCCGAACAGGCTGTACGCCAGTGTATAGATAATGACCAGAAGACTCAATACGAGGAGCCTGTGTACAAGTTCTATCTCTTGGGAAGGATACTTCTGGAGGCGGGCAAAGAGGAAGAGGCCTTGGGACATCTCAAAACAGCAGCCCACACGCCAACAAAAAGGCCCAAAGATTACGTTTTCTACACTTTGGCTGTTTGCCTTGTGAGGCTGGAAAGGTGGGAGGAGGCTTTGGAGTGCCTGGGTAATATCCCACCTCGTTTTCTTAAGCCGCACATGAAAAGGCTGGCGGGTTGGATTCACTATAGGCTTGGCCACGCGGAAAAGGCCGCTTCTTGTTTGGAACAGGCCTTAAGTGAAGACAGAAAAGGTTGCCACCTCACCCTGGTGGTAATGGGAAGAATCTTCGAAGATCTGGAAAATTGGGCACAAGCCATCAATTGCTTTCGCAGGGCTAACGAGTTCAAGCGAAAGGAGTTTTTAACAGACCATGAAGAAGCTCTCTTAGGTGAGGGCCGTTGTTTGCTTAAGACAGGAGACACGGAGAAAGCCTCCGAGGTTCTTCGGAGGGTCATTCTCTTGAATGAGAGGAACCAAGAGGCTCGAGCATTGCTTAAGGAGATAACAGGTGAAAATGAGCCTCCTTGGGGCAAAGCCAGTGGAGAAATACCGTTTTAATGCCGCTTGGAGTTCTTCATTGCTTCAGATCTAAGGTGGCAAGCAAAGAACACAATGGGGGAGAGACTTAATGAATATAACAGAGATCTCCTCTTCTCGACCGATAGTCTTTCTCTTGAAAAAAGCTGAACATGCTTTTTTTCAAGGTGATCACCAGAGGGCTGCCTTTCTTCTGGACAATGTGAGAGCTAAAAGAGAAGCCTCTCCACAGCAGTGGATGGCGTGTGGGCGTTTGAACGAGATGTTGGGAAGACCTGAAGAAGCCTTGAGTGACTATGCCCAGGCTTTGAAACTCGTGCCGGGTAACACTGAAATAATATTGAGGCGGGCCAGGATCCTTTTGGAGTTGGGAAGGGTCGGGGAAGCCAAACGGGAGGTAAAAGCTACGCTGGCTAGAGGCGTCACAGTGGATCAGGTGAAACTCTTCCTGGGGGATCTGCTCAAGAGACCTTGCCCTCCCAATGACCTTTCCCCTGTGGAAATTGACCGGGCCTTCTATCAGAGCAAAGGGCGAAAAAAGACCATAGACAGATTCCTAAAGTTGTTCAGAGGAAGGCCTGGGGCTTATGCCAGGCAGTGGTTCGATCCCAGGAGCGGTAAATCAGGATATTTCCCTGTCTTGGAACCCCTTACACCAGAGGTTGTGGAGGCGCACCTTCAGGGCAAAATCACTGTTGGGGTCTATCTGTTGGACCAAGCGGCCAGAGTTTGCTTTGCGGCACTGGACTTGGACCTAGGAAGAGACACAATAGCCGAGATAATGAAGGATCCTGGTGGGCAAAAAAGCATGGCTTCGGCCATGAGAGATTTGATGGCAAAGATCTTAAAGGCCTCGGCCGAGCTTGGGCTTCCGGTGGCATTCGAAAGAAGCGGTTACAAGGGAGTGCACGCCTGGTATTTCTTCGAGACTCCTGTGCCGGCCTGGGCTGCAAAAACCCTCATGATGCGGCTCGGGGAAGCGGTTTCCCCACCACCGCACGGAATACAATTGGAGGTTTTTCCAAAACAGGTGACATTGTCGGGAAAAGGTTATGGAAACTTGATTAAGCTACCTTTGGGTGTTCACAGGGTCACTGGGAAGAAAAGTATTTTCTTGGACGAGAAAGGATATCCGGTGGAGGACTCTCTGAACTACCTTATGGAGATAAAAACCATACCGGCCGAACTCGTGGTCTCTTTGGCAAGCAAATTGGGCGCCGGGGAGAAAGGCACTGTTGTGCTTTTGCCAGGTACCGGCATCCCCAGGCAGGTTGAAGTGAAGGCCAGCAGAGCTCCCCAGAGCAGTGTGAGCAACAGCAGCAAGGAGGCCTACGCCAGAATATTGGAAGGCTGTGCCATGATCCGATACTTGGTTAGAAAGGCTCGCGAGTTCAAACATCTCAGTTTTGACGAGCGCAAAGTGGTCTTGGGAGTGTTAGGACACCTTCCAGGAGGTCAGAAACTTGTACACCACGTAATATCCCGTTGCGCTGATTACGACCCACAGATCACCGGACATTTCATATCTCGAATGTCCAGGTCTCCCCTCGGATGCAGGAACATAAGAAGGAGGCTTTTTTATTTACAACACACCAGATGTAGCTGCCAGTTCAATCTTCGTGGCAAGGGTTACCCTACCCCTTTGCTTCTTGTGCAACAGGAGGGGCAATGATCCCTGATACAATGTGATCGTCATAGGTAAAGGAGATAAGATGCACACGGCTTATATTGTCGAGCAGGGCTGCCATCTGCACAAAGACGGGAACAGACTGGTGGTGCGAAGAGGAAAGGAAATCCTGCGGGAGCTCCTACTGGAAGGTCTTCAGCAACTGGTGCTCATGGGGAACATAATACTCTCCCCGCCTGTCATGGATGTGCTCATCAAGAACCGGGTTGACACGGTTTTCCTAACGCAAAAGGGACGGTTCAGGGGACGTCTCATGACTTCCTACACCAAAAACGTCACACTGAGGCAGGCTCAATATACTAAATTACAGGACGCAGAGTTCGTTCGGCGGGTTGCCTCAACCATAGTAGCCGGAAAGTTGCAAAACATGTATCTCCTGCTTCTCAGGTACAATCGGAGGTTAAGGGATGAGGGCATAGGCTCTGCTGCCGCATCCATCCGAGCTTTGAGGGAGAGGCTAGAAGAGGCTAATAGCTTGGAGGTTATACGCGGTATAGAGGGTGCAGCCTCCAGAAACTACTTTGGTGTGTTTGGCCGTCTTCTCACAGCTGAGGGTATGGAGTTCAGGGGCCGTAATCGAAGACCGCCCTTGGATCCGGTAAATGCCCTTCTTTCATTTGGTTACACAATGCTGGCCAACCTGCTGGAGAACCAGATCAATGTCGTGGGACTGGATCCATATCTTGGCGCTCTTCATGAGACAGAGTACGGCCGTCCCTCCCTGGTGTGCGATCTAATGGAAGAGTACCGTCCTGTTTTCACTGACACTCTGGTTATAACCTTGGTGAATCGGAAAGTAATCGGGAGGCAGGACTTCGTATACAGAGATGTGCCAGACACTTCCTACCAGACCGAGGAAGAACTTAAAGAAAAACGCCCGGTAGAGATGAAACCCGAGGTGATGAAGGGCTTCATAGAGATCTTTGAACGAAAGCTGGAGACTCGGATCCAAGATCCTGAAACTGGCAACCAGGTAACTTATAGGTATCTGGTGGAGCTGCAAGTACGGAGGTTCGCGAGGCTCATTTTGGGAGAGGTTGAGGGCTACGTCCCTTTTGAATGGAGCAGATGATGTTTTGTGTTATATGTTTTGACATAGCAGATGACAAAGTCCGCTACAGGGTGGTCAAGGAGCTTAAGGCCGTTGCGCACAGGGTACAGAAGTCGGTCTTTGAGTGCCCGGATCTTCAGGAAAAAAGGTTTCTGAAGTTAAAGGCTCGTTTGGAGAAGCTCATAGATCTTTCCTACGATACCGTAAGATATTACTTTCTATGCCAGGGATGTGTAGCAAGGACCGAGATTTCCGGAACAGGGGTACTGACCGAAGATGAATCCTTTATTGTAGTTTGACGCACGAGGGTTGTCCGAGCTCAAGTTCTGGATTGGGAGTTCCAGATTACTTGACAGATAAATAGGTAGCATCTAGAGTGACTATCGAGGTAGCCATGGGTGCATTAGTAAACCTGTGGTGGATTTTTCAACATTGAATTATCTAGTTGATTTAATTGAGTTTTACCTAAAAGGGCTCCGAGAGGTTTACTAATGACAAAAAACTGTGTATTTTTAGTAAGTTATCCTATGTGTCCTACAAATTTGTATGATAAGTTTGACCTTGTCTGGGGCAAAATTGGGAGGTTTACTAATCGCCGCCTCCAAACCCGCACCAGCACTGAGCTCGTACGGGGTGCTGTCCGAAGATAGCCCCGATCACAAAGGGGATTGCGACCAGATCCCTCACGCAGATTCACTTTCCAATCCATCCTGTCCGAAGATAGCCCCGATCACAAAGGGGATTGCGACTTAGCTAGCCCACTAGTCTCTAGTGGGCTAGCTTTGTGTCCGAAGATAGCCCCGATCACAAAGGGGATTGCGACCTGCCACAGAATCCACAGGGATTTTGAGTTACTGGAGTCCGAAGATAGCCCCGATCACAAAGGGGATTGCGACATGGGAGCCCTAGATCGGAGGAGGGACCATTCTCTTGAGTCCGAAGATAGCCCCGATCACAAAGGGGATTGCGACAAGGGGTGCTCATAAAAAGACAACCCCCGCCCCAGTCCGAAGATAGCCCCGATCACAAAGGGGATTGCGACCCCTTGCCTGTTTTCTTTCCTCCACCCAAGATCTCGTCCGAAGATAGCCCCGATCACAAAGGGGATTGCGACAAGGATCTGATCTTCAAAATTATCAGGCAAGTCTGCGTCCGAAGATAGCCCCGATCACAAAGGGGATTGCGACCCTGGGGCTTCGCCCGCACAGAGCACGGAGCACAGAGCACAGGGTAAAAACCGAACTACTGGCGGGCTGCTCCACCGGCTCATTTCCTGGCGCACGCACCGGCACCTCGCTCCGGATCCTGGCCAAAGGCCTTCGGGAAACTTCCTACACGAACCTTGGCCCGTATGCTCTGTGCCCTGTGCCCTGTGCCGCTTTTGCTGGCCCCGATCACAAAGGGGATTGCGACCCTGGGGCTTCGCCCGCACAGAGCACGGAGCACAGAGCACAGGGTAAAGACCAAACTACTGGCGGGCTCGTCCACCGGCTCATTCCCTGGCGCACGCACCGGCACCTCGCTCCGGATCCTGGCCAAAGGCCTTCAGGAAACTTCTTACACGAACCTTGGTCCGTATGCTCTGTGCTATATGCCCCTTTTGGTCGCCCCGTGCCCTGTGCTCTGTGCCGCTTCTGCTAGCCCTGTGCTGCCTTTCTCGGCCCCGATCACAGAGATCATTAGGACCGGAGTTCCTGGTAAACCATGCGAGGAAAGGATAAGTCAATTTAGACAAATTTCTTTGATTCCATTACGCAAGGAGGTGTGAGATGAGGGGTCTGGTCGTTTTCTTGATGGTTACAGGATTGGTGGTGGGCTCTGTAGCAATCTTACCCTTAGGCCAGGCAGCTAGCAGGAACCCCGAGTGCGTCCAGGAAGCTCAAGACCAATACAGGGAGTGCATAGCCGTCTGTCGCGAGACCATGCAGGTGGAAAAGGACCTTTGTCGGAGTGTGGACCATGAGTGCGCTGAAAGCTGTAGAGAAGCCTTCATCAACTGTATTGGACCTCATATAGCGGCGCTTGAAACCTGTAAGGACACCTGCAACGCTGAAAGACAGCAGGCTGTCCAGCAGTGTAGAAATCAACACGCTTCCAACCCGGCCTCTTTGGACGATTGTGTCGACCAGGCCCAGGTCCAGGCTTTCATGTGCAGAGATCAGTGCCGGGAACAGACTCAGCTACGTGCCTCTCTAATCCAATGCAGGCGGCAGCTCAGATCCTGCATCCAGGCCTGCCCTACAGACACTCAGTAAAATCTCTAAGGTAGAGCCGGTTCCGAAAGCAGGCCCCGACACCGAGCGGGGCCTTCCGACCGGCTGATCTCCTGGCATTAATACTGGCATATCTCTCCAGCCTCTAGCCAAAGGCCTTCAGGAAACTTCTTACACGAACCTTGGTCCGTATGCTCTGTGCTATATGCCCCTTTTGGTCGCCCCGTGCCCTGTGCTCTGTGCCGCTTCTGCTAGCCCTGTGCTGCTTCTGCTAGCCCCGATCACAAAGGGGATTGCGACCCTGGGGCTTCGCCCGCACAGAGCACGGAGCACAGAGCACAGGGTAAAAACCGAACTACTGGCGGGCTGCTCCACCGGCTCATTTCCTGGCGCACGCACCGGCACCTCGCTCCGGATCC
This sequence comes from bacterium, assembly GCA_037481695.1. NCBI lineage: Bacteria > bacterium. The sequence goes on from JBBFLE010000001.1 coordinate 531,837, forward strand.
TGGCCAAAGGCCTTCAGGAAACTTCCTACACGAACCTTGGCCCGTATGCTCTGTGCCCTGTGCCCTGTGCCGCTTTTGCTGGCCCCGATCACAAAGGGGATTGCGACCCTGGGCTTCGCCCGCACAGAGCACGGAGCACAGAGCACAGGGTAAAGACCAAACTACTGGCGGGCTGCTCCACCGGCTCATTTCCTGGCGAACGCACCGGCACCTCGCTCCGGATCCTGGCCAAAGGCCTTCAGGAAACTTCTTACACGAACCTTGGTCCGTATGCTCTGTGCTATATGCCCCTTTTGGTCGCCCCGTGCCCTGTGCTCTGTGCCGCTTCTGCTAGCCCTGTGCTGCTTCTGCTAGCCCCGATCACAAAGGGGATTGCGACCCTGGGGCTTCGCCCGCACAGAGCACGGAGCACAGAGCACAGGGTAAAAACCAAACTACTGGCAGGCTGCTCCACCGGCTCATTTCCTGGCGCACGCACCAGCATCTAGCTTCGGATCCTGGCCAAAGGCCTTCAGGAAACTTCTTACACGAACCTTGGCCCGTATGCCCTGTGCTCTGTGCTCTGTGCCCTGTGCCCTGTGCCGCTTTTGCTGGCCCCGATCAGAAAAATTTTTACAACCGGAAAAAAGACGCAGATATGCGTTTAAAATATATGGATCTGGAGATAGTATCCATTTACATCGGTATGGTGGCCTGGACACCCAGAGGGGCTTTAGGGGTTTCGTTCTGGAGAGAAGGCTCTCCCCATTTAAGAGGTGTCAGGCTCTTGAGGAAGGTGGTGCAGACAATGGAACTGCTTTCCTTTGCTTGGTGGGTCTTAGTCATTTTGTATCTGGTTAATTTTCTGCTGAACTGGTGGAATGATCGTGACCGAAAGTGAGTCTATTTGACCCAAGATTCATATCCAATTGTTTCGGACAGAATGCTTCGAGAAGCAAAGACGGACGGGAGAAAAGCAGGATGAACTTTTTGGGCCTGAGAAGTTGTTTATCCGCCAGTTAAGGGAAAAACCCTCTGGTCTTAGAGCGAATCCATGGGTAAAAGAGGAGGCAAGGATGACTGCGAATGTCCAGAGCATGGCTTATGTGGGCGCAGAACCGTGGCATGGGCTCGGCATTGCAGTTCAACAAGGTGTTAAAGCCCATGAAATGCTCCGTGCCGCAGGCCTGGACTGGAGGGTCGTTGTCAGGCCAGCACGTGGAGCCAAGCCCACTAGAAAACGCCATGGAGAGGACATCTACTCTCGTTACGAGGTAGTCCGATTACCGAGGCCCGAACGGAATGAAGAAGAGGTGGTATTCGGTATTGTGACTGACCGCTACGAGCCTCTTCAAAACCATGAGGCTTTCGAGTTCTTTGACCTTCTCGTAGATCGCAAGATGGCCTTCTTTGAGACCGCCGGTGCACTGGGGCAGGGAGAGCGAGTCTGGATTATGGCAAGGATGCCGGATCCAATAACGGTAGTGCCTGGTGACGAATGCCAAAAATACCTTTTGTTGTCCAATACCCATACAGGCAGAGGGGCGGTTACCGTTAAATTCACAGCGGTCCGGGTGGTATGCCAGAATACACTCTTACTTGCCATGGAAGACGGGCAGCAGGCCTTTCGGGTGCGACATAGCAAGATTATGACAGATCGTCTGAGGGGGATCGCGGAGCTCATTTTCATGGCCAGTGCTGTTTACTCAAAAGCGGCTCAGCTATTCAGGCGATTGACTGAAATCAAGCTTAGTGATCACGTGTTGGAAAAATATCTGGAGTTTGTTTTCCCAAGGACCGATGCGCAGAAGAAAAAAGATAAGATACCATCAAAGTGGATCCGGGTAAGAAATTTGCTGGAGCAGACCGCTGATCTCCAGATGGATGGCGTGAAAGGAACCCTATGGGCTGCGTACAATGCGATCACCCGTTTCGAGGACTACCGGATGATCGAAGATGAGGTTGCTGAAGCACGACTCAATCGAGTGTGGTTCGGCAGTAGTGCTAACGTGAAGCTCATGGCTTTGCAAGCGGCGGCAAAATTAGCTGAGGCCAACTGACGAGGGATGGCTGCAGTGTGTATTCCGCGTCAGATCAGCTAATGATTCATGTTCAAAGGGGTCCTCAAAGCCTGCATCAAAGAACTGGAAGGAGACTCCATGAGAAGGAGACCCTCAGGCTTGTCCAAAACTCCAGAGTGGGAAAGACTCGGAAAACCAGTGCAACTAAGATCCGCTCCCCCTGGACAGGGTCAGCGGGAACCGCTTGACAGAATTAAAAACAGGAGGTGAATCATGAAAAGATCCGACCAAGAAAAAAAGAAACCTTTGAAGCCCAACCCAGATTCAGACAGCAACAGCGTGGATTACAACAGACTGACCATATTCGCCTGGAGGTTGCCCAAGGGGTGGAAAAGACCGAGCAGCGACGCACCCAAGTCGGAACAGAAGAAAGATTCTGAAGACTAAGAGAACTACAACGCCTCGGCAGGACATGCCAGCCCCCAGGGGTCACTGTTATCCAAGATTCCCTCGTTTTTGGTTGGGAAAAAAGTTCATTGAGATTTTGCCTTAGCCTGGAAAACAGGCCTGAATAAGCGTTTCTTCCTAATGGAGGGTGGCTCGAAGCCTCTTGTTGGATGAGCTATCTTGAGGACTCTGATCAGCCGGCCCATTGCTCGACTCAGGGTTTGAGACTAGGAAAATCTCTGGAATGCAAAGCATCGGGTCGGAAGCAGACCTTTAAATAGGGCAAAAGACTTCGCAGCGAAGCTGAGAGTCCGGCTGCAACTTAGCCTTGGACTGAGGCTCTTTGGGGTAGGACGTCTGGAAATTGGTTCGAAGCTGTTTTTTGGGCGCGAGAGGAGGAAACATGAAAATTCGATGCAAAAAGTGTGGTCATTTTGAGGAAACCAACTTGGGTCTCTTTGTGAAGATCATTGGTGGCGCGATGCCCCTTGGCGGTTTTTGGGCTTGGGTTACCTATCTATTCGCAGGAACCGGGTTTGCCCTTCCCATCGTGATCGCAATCATCACAGGGGGGGTGGCAATGCTGGCATTCAAGGATGAAATCGTGGGGTGGATCATGAACATAGGGTACCAATGTCCCAAATGTCATGCCGTCGACTGGGATGCTTGAATGCAGGTTTAGCCAACTAATGGACTTTGTTGGCCAAAAAATTGAATTTATGGTGCCAGGCACCACTCAAATCAAGAGGCGTCAGGGCGCCATGGAACAGCGCACAAAGGAGGAAACGCAATGTTGATATCAACGGGGAGAAGACCCATCACAAATCAGGACGACCTTGTGAAATTCATCCAGGACAATTTTGCCGATCCCAAGGATACTATTCCACCGCCTCCGGCCGGCAGAGACACCGAAGCAGACACAAAGCTGCCGGGCGACGAGGAAATCTGGCGTGATCTATCACCGCTGGAGCGCGCCCCGGTCCCAGACTGGCTTGTTCCGGGCGATGGAGTGCTGTTGAAACCAGGTGAAAGGATCCAAGTGCTAGGACCTCCTGAGCCGCCAGCCGAGGTCCCGGTTCATATCGTTGAAGTCCTGGCTTACTATCTGCCTTTTCATTTCTACAGGCAGTTCTGGGGGGTTTACATCCGGGCCCGTGGAATCCTTCATCTGGTATCCGTGCTGGCCTCCTCGCAAGAGGATGCGAACCACCAGGAGATGACGGACCTGGCCTGGGATGTGTTGTTCCACCACGAGATGTTCCATTTCTTTTCGGAGATCGCCTGTTCCAGGGCCGAAATAGTTCTGGAAGGCTCACTGTACACAAGTCATTTCCATGACAGGTGGGCCACAGCCCTCGAGGAAGCTCTGAGCAATGCCAATGCGGTACGCAAGTCCTTGCGAGGCCGCAGTTCCTCCCTCGGCCGGACCCTGAAGGACTGGATGAGAAGGCAAGGTCCAGGCTATCGGGATTTCCATAAGTGTCTGGCCCCTTCCAATTTCAGGAAATGGTGCCGTGTCCAAGCCATCAGGATGGTTTCCCATGGCACTGAAATTACCCCTCGGTCACTCAGAGCTGGAAGTGTTCGTATACAGCTGGGGAAGGGAGGGCAGGTGTGGGGACCTCTGGAGTTTCTCTTCGGTCTAACGAACAGACTGATCGCGCCTGTCTACTTTGTAACCGACGCACCGAATGTTCAGCTGTCAGGACAGGTCCAGAAATAGGGCTACGCCGTCTGCAGCAAGAGGAATGTTTTGCAGTCCTGTGGCCAGGGGCACCCCGGGGGTGGTCAGGCTCCCTGAAAAATCCCCGGATCACAGGTTTGAGAGGTGACAGATAGAGCCAAAGAAAACTTTCTTTTTGGACCAAAACTTTATACGCCCGCCAGTGACATTAACATCTTGCAGCCTGTTTGGTGCCAGGCACCAATCATGCAATCCATCCGCTTAGAGCTTGCACATTAATCAGCAATTCCTCTTGGGCTCAACCAGTTTCAGCTCTTTTGGTTTCGGGCACCAGGTGCCTGCCCCTTTTTTAGTGAGTCTGGAGCGGAAAATGTCCTCAGATCTTCGTTTTACCAAATTGGACGCAATGAGGAGGTCAAGCCTTGAACCAGTCAAAGGCCAGGAGCCCTCCGGCTCTAGGAGAGGGATGGAAGGTTCAGGAAAATGGCCACTGTTCCCTAGAGGCCTTCATAAAAGAAAAATTCTTCTGTTTGAGGAGGTGAAATAGCATGGGCTTTCGACATTCTGTGTATTGGTTGATGGGAGCAACGGTCCTGGCCCTGGCAGGGTGCGCCAGCATCGTGAGCAAATCCAACTGGCCAGTCAACGTGACTAGCACACCGCCCGAGTGCAGGGTCGTACTCAAGGACAAGCGCGGCATGGAGATCTTCAGAGGCACCACTCCCACTGTTGTGACACTGCCTGCTAGATCGGGCTTTTTCTCGGGCGCAGATTACTCCCTGGTATTTGAGAAGGAAGGATTCGAGCCGGTCACGGTGAGCCTTAGCAGTGAATTGAACCCCTGGTATATAGGAAACATCCTCTTCGGAGGGCTCATCGGTTTTCTTGTAGTGGATCCTGCTACAGGAGCCATGTTCAAGCTACCCGAGCAAGTGCACGGCACGCTGACAGCCAAGCAAACCAGCTCCCTTCCTGTTCAAGGCGGCCTGTGGGTGGCTGCATTGGAGGATATTCCCCAAGAACTTAGGATTCACTTGGAACGCCTGCGTTGAACTAAGACAGTTTCCCCCCTTTGACTCCCACCTCTCGCGGAGGAGGCCCGTGGATCCCTCCCCAACCGCCTCGGGCCTCTCCGGCCCCAAAAAGCTCTCCCGGTTTTTGAGAGGTGGGGCAGCCCAATCTTATTTGACTCTAAAACCCAGGGCCAGTTTCAAAAGCTCACACTTTGGAGCTTCGATAGCACCAAGCGGTCCTCATTCCAGATTTCCCTTTACATGGATTTGAGTTCAGCAAAAATTCAGCCGGAACTTTTCCTTGCGCCGAGGCCAGTTGTTGAATAACAGACGCGAGGTTGTTCCAGCTCTAATAGAATAATTATTGAATCCTTGAGTCCCCAAAAGAGACATCGCAGGCCTGCTGAGGCCCAAAAGAACAGTCGGCACGGCGGGAAAAAACATCATGAGACAGCCAAGAAGCCTGACCAGAAAAACCCGTTTTTACCCATTTTTGCTCAAAGCACTTTTGGGTAAAAATGTTTGATTGTCACGACAAGGCATTAACGGTAACATGCTCTGTGGGCAATGCGGGTTATGCACCTCTTTTTCGAGGCTAGTAAAGAGTATTGACGAAAATTGGCTATTGGCGAGGGACAAAACTATGACGGGATTCATTTCATTTGCATGGTGGTTTCTCGTGATAGCCCTTGTGGCCAATTTTCTCTTGAGAAAAAACGAGAAATTTGTCCGGATGACTCTAGATGAGCAAGGCAATGTAATCAAAGTCGAGGAAGCGGATGAAGGGTAGCTAGTCTGTATCTCTTCCCGGGATTGGTAAAACATACTGAAGTTAGAGTGAGTGTTGCCCCCTAGTGCTTGATGATGTGGGCTGATGAACGAATCTTCTCCGTGCTTAAATGATTTCTGGCCATAGGGATTCTTGTCTATAGTTTGTTACTCCAGGCAAAGGCTTTCAGACAGGATCATATTTTTCCACAAAAGCTTGGGCATCCAGCTGTCGGAAATCCATTAGTGCAGCTTTAAGCTGGTCGTGGGACCAGTTCCACCAGCCTATACGAAGTAGCGCTGCCTGAACCTCTCTTGAAAAGCGCTCCCGCAAGACTCTAGCAGGTACTCCTGCTACCACAGTAAAGGGAGGGACATCCCGGGTGACCACAGCTCCTGCCCCTATCACCGCCCCTGTTCCGATTTGGACTCCAGGTAGAACCACGACACCATGGCCCAACCATACATCATGCCCGAGCACTACACCATGGGAGCGGCGCCACTGGAAAAACTCCTCATCATCGGCGGCCAGTCCATACTGAAAGCTACGATAGGTGAAATGGTGGAGAGCGGCCCGCCCCAAGGGGTGATTACCCGGATTTATCCTACATGCGGCCGCGATGGAACAGAATTTTCCAATGCTAGTATGGTCTATTTGGCAATCCTCCATGACATAGCTGTAATCGCCTAAGTACGTGTCTTGAAGTCGGCACCGAGCGCCCACTTCGGTCCAGACACCGAGCTGGCACTTTTCAATGACAGCGCTGGGATCAACTGATGGCTCTGACCGCAAAACTTTCATGGGTGGCAGAATCCTTTTCTTCCGTTTCTTGGAGCTCCTGGGCGTGATCGTTGACCCCCATGGTTGTTGACGAACTAAATGAGCCAACCTCCACTGTCCTATCCGCCAGGCAGGCTCGCAGTTGGGGGTCATGGTATACCCCAACAATGGCGGTACCCGCCTCCCGTGCTCGCGCGATCAAACCCACGACGGTCTTGCTGTTTTCTGGATCTAAGGAAGCTGTGGGCTCATCCAGAAGCAAGATGGGGTAATCTGCGGCCAATACCCTGGCGATATTAATCCTCTGCTGCTCTCCGCCTGAAAAAGTGGTGGGTGAAAGGCCCCATAGTCTTTCCGGGATATGGAGGCACCTTAGCATGGCTTCGGCCTTTTGCCTGGCCTTGCACTCATCCATCCCCTTCTCCAAAAGTGGCTCCATCACCACCTGCAGGGCAGGTACCCTTGGAATCACCCGAAGAAATTGGCTTACATAGCCTAATGTCCAGCGGCGCATCCCCAGTATCGTGCCAGGCAACGCACTAGCAACATCCACGATGCCACCTCCGTGGCGAACCAAAATGCTGCCTTGATCCACTGCATAGTTGCCGTAAATCATCCGCAGGATGGAGCTCTTCCCAATGCCCGAAGGGCCGGCGAGAGCTACACTTTCGCCCGGTTTGACCTCAAAAGAAAGGCCTTCTAGTACCAGCAGCTTTGTGCCACCTTGGGTATGCAAGGTAAAACTCTTGGCCACCGAATTCAGCTTTATCACCCAACTTTCGCTAAACATGCTTTTCCGTATCCTCTCGGCCTCAACCCGCCTTGTTTACTTTTTGCCCTCTGGGTTCAAGATCAGCTCGGAATAGGAATGGAATGCCCCAGTTGCTGGGGCAAGGACCCTTTTTTGGCAAATCCGGAGTAATCTTGAATTGCACTTTCCCCAGGGAGGCTCCCCGCCTCGCATCCCTCTGACTCCTTTCCATCTTTGCCAGGGCCACCTCAGGTAGGACCAGACTTTATTTCGACATGTCGGCGACATTCTTTTCACTCCCAAGTATGTGATGGCCGCCGCCCCTTTTTTCTGAAACCGCTGCCTTACCCTCAAAGCTCAGGCTTGATGCGGCTCCATTTTTGACACTCGACCCATAACCATGGAGAGTTGTTAATGGGCCGCCATTTTGCTCAGGCCACAAGACGTGATGACACAAGCAACTGAGTGTAAGGATGTTGTGGATCGTCCAACACACGATCCATAAGCCCCTCTTCCACCACGCGGCCCTGGACCATTACCAAGAGCCTGTGGGCAAGCACCCGGGCTACCGCCAGATCGTGTGTGACCATGACCACAGAAAGATTAAGTTCGCGCACCAAGCGCCTCAACAAGTCCAGCAAGCGTGCCTGGACCGAAACATCCAGACCTGTAGTGGGCTCATCAAGGAAGAGAAGGCGCGGTTGCGTTACGAGGTTTCTGGCCAGCTGCAATCGTTGAAGCATTCCGCCTGAGTAAGTGGTGGGCAAATCGTCTATCCGGTCCAGGTCTAATTCCACCCTCTCCATCCACTGGCATGCCCTATCCCTCAGATTGCGGTAATGGCGCATGCCTTCAGCCATTAGACGCTCGCCAATGTTTCCTCCTGCACTTACCCGCATTCGAACACCCTCTTCCGCCCGCTGAAATACCACTCCGATTTCCGTTCGCAGAAGCCTTCTTCGGACAGATTCCTCTACTCCATAAAGGTCCACATACTTCCCGTCAAGGTTTATGAGAACCTGCCCCTGGGAGGGTCTCTGCCATCCCGAAAGGCAACGCAATAGGGTGGTCTTACCAGAACCTGACTCCCCCACTATTCCCAAAACCTCACCGGCTCCAAGCTCTAGGCTCACATCAGCACAGCCTATCCGAGCCCCATAGAAATGTGACAGTTTGTTTACCCGCAGGATAGGCTCGGAAGCTTCATGCTTTACAGCACAACAGCCCTCTGATGAACACATGGTTGCATACACCTCACATTTTGTTTTGCGAATCCATGGGATCTCCGGTCCGTTCTCTTCTTTGGGCGCAGGCATCTGTATCCGAACAAACAAATAAACGCCCGCCTGCATCATCCGTCACGATTTCGTCCAAATAGTGCTCCGCCGCTCCGCACAGGGCGCAACATTGAGACCACTTCTCGATTTGGAAAGGTACATCCTCGAAATCCAAAGGCCTCACCTCGGTATAGGGCGGCACCGCATAAATCCTTTTTTCCCTTCCGGCACCAAAAAGCTGCACAGCAGGCATCCGGTGCATTTTAGGCGTGTCAAATTTGGGGATCGGGGAAGGGCTCATTACATACCGGCCGTGTACTAAAACCGGATAGTCAAATGTTGTGGCAATACGCCCGGTACGAGCCACATCTTCATAGAGCTTTACATACATGACCCCATAATCGGCCCATGCGTGTGTCATTCGACATTCCTGCTCCCGAGGCTCAATGAACCGGAGGGGCTCCGGGATGGGAACTTGGTAAACCAGAATCTGGCCTTCCCTGAGGGGCTGCTCAGGAATCCGGTGGCGTGTCTGAATGATGGTAGCCTCCTCTGTACGGGTAGTGGTCCTAATACCCGCCATTTTTTGAAAAAAACTACGGATACTTACTGCATTGGTTGTGTCGTCTGCCCCCTGATCGATGACCTTAAGCACATCGTCAGGCCCGAGCAGAGATGCTGTAATCTGGATGCCGCCAGTACCCCATCCATAGGGCAGTGGCATCTCACGGCTTGCAAAAGGAATTTGATGCCCAGGAATGGCAAGGGCCTTTAGGATGGTCCTGCGAATCATTCTTTTGGTCATTTCGTCCAAGAAGGCCACATTGTATCCGGGAAGCCCTTTCCAGCCAGTAACAGGGCAATTGCTTTCTCTCCCGGCCAAGGCTGTTGGTGCCGGAAAACTGGTTTTTCCAGTCATCTTCTTCTCCCTAAACAATGAGTCAGGCTGGCGAAGAGACCCGTTCCTCATGGCAGACAGATCTTTCCTCACGGAAGTGACGGACCTGGACTAATTCTGCCTGAAAATCCACGTAGTGGGGCAATTTCAGGTGTTGCACAAAGCCCGATGATTCTACGTTGTCGCAGTGTCGAAGCACATACTCCTCGTCTTGGGCTGGATAGCGCACATCTTCTCCTAGCTCTCTGGATCGCAAGGCCCGGTCCACCAAGGCCATGGCCATGGCCTTTCTTTCATTGGCTCCAAAAACCAGTCCATACCCTTGGACAAATCCGTACTGCCTGTCTAACTGCGTCCCAAAGCTCCGGCTCAACATGATACACTCGGTAACCAAAATGGAACCAATCCGTATCCTTAGGTTTTCTCCAGGCAATTCAACCTCCAGTGCCACATAACCCATTCGTATCTCCCCAACGAAGGGATGTCCTTGGAAACCAAAACCCCTTTGTGCCGAATAGGCCAACCCCAGCAAAAAACCTTCGTCTCCCCTGGCCAGACTTTGTAGCCTGGAGCTCCGGCAGGCCAGAAACTCCAGGCGATCCCTGGTGATGTCTGGGACATCCAGATCATTGTTGTCCTCTGGCTCTGGCGTCTCTATTAATGCTTGCGAAGCAAGAATTTCACTAAGTCTAGGCATCCGTGAGGGAAGAGAACTGATCTTATCCATGAAATGGACCACGTTGGGTGCCATAGACTGTGCTTCCATCAATGAAAAATCCAGCAAACGATGAGTGTAGTCATAGGTCGGCCCCAGGACCTGTCCTCCTGGCAAATCCTTGAAGGCGGCCGATATACGCCTAAGAGGCCGCATTTTGGCCGTGTCTAGCACTGGAGATGGACTGAAGCGGGGCAGTGTGGTCCGATAGGCCCGAAGTAGAAATGCTGCCTCTACCAGGTCTCCCTGGGCCTGCTTGACTGCCAGAGCCGCCAAGTCGCGGTCATACAGAGACCCTTCCGCCATCACCCGGTCTACAGCCAAGCCCAGCTGCTCCCTAATCTGCTCCACTCCAATCTCCGGAATCCGAGTGTCCCCTCTTCGTTTTTCCGCCAGGAAACGATGGGCATTGGCAATGGCTTTTTCGCCGCCTTTGGCCGCAACATACATCTTCAGTCTCCCATGTGTGTGGTGCGTGGAAGGGCGGCAAGGAAACTCCCGCATGTCAGGATCAGGTCCACTCCCAATGGGTATCGCTTCTCCAGAGTGCGTCGCCAGCTCCAAAAGGATTCCGGCACTCCCGCTACCTTCAGAAAGGCTTTGTCGTAAATCCCTGGCCCCGAAAGCCTAAAACCATCACCTTCGGTTAGGCTATCCACCTGCAGCAACAAAGTAGCGCCCTGTTCCGGTCGATCTTCCGTGCCCAGGTTGAAATCATAAACAGACAAGGCTTCTGCGGGTTTGGTGAACATTACCAGCTCTGCATCTCTTGGCCTTTCCACCATCGTACTTCCACAAAATGTCTTGATACTGGCCAAAACAGCAGAACCTTTGGGCAGATCTGTCCACAGACGCACGGCGTGATCCGCCAGAGTCAGAAGCACACACCAAGAGGCCTCGCAAAGACCCTGGGGACACTGTGTGGGAGGCACGACTTTAACTATCCGACCGGGATAAGAAGTGGCCATGAGCAATGCTCTAAAGGTTTTCTGGCTCTCCAGCACTGGATCCGTAAAACCCAAGGGCATAGCAACGGGTATTACCCTATGGTGAAAGGCCATGATTCTATTCTCCTCGAACCATGGTATCAAAATGCACCTGTGTGGCCATGACTCGACTGGCTTCTCGCTGGCAGGCTTCCTTGAGCCTTTGCTCTAGGGGAGCCACTATCTGCTCCAGGATTCTTGTACGCTCACGTTCATTTTGAAGAGCTGCATCGATTGCTGCAGCAATTTCTGCATGGCGCGGCCTGCATCCCAGGACCATGGCTGTCCCCACAGCACCACTGGGCATGACTACTGTGCAGCGCGTTACCGTTACCTCTCCAACACAGAATCGCGCTCCGGTTCCCCCCACGCGCCCTTGAACCATGAGAAGCCCGGTTTCAGGGCCTTGCACCACCTCATATTGCGGCCTGGGTCCAAATCTTTCCCAGAATTGCTCCAAGTCGGCAGAATCAGACTCTGCCAGCACGCTCATCCACCGACAGCGTTTTTCATCAGGCAAGCACTTTGTAGCCATTTGTGTCCCTCCCCGTTGGATCTGCTTGGTCTGCAAGTGACCAAGCCAATGAGTTTCTCCAGGTTTCTGGCTGACTCCTCTAGGTAATCAAAATAGCGACTGCGAAGCTCCATGATGAAGAGTCCTCGGTAGCGAGGCAAAAGCTGTCGCAGTATGGCTTCTAAGGGAATGTTTCCCCAACCCACAGGCATGTGATTGTCACCCCGCCCAAAGGGGATCTGATGAGTTTGCTGCTTTTCGTGGTGGCCCACCGTACCTCCGAAATTATCGTGAACGTGCACATGCGCCACCAACTCGGCAATGGATCGCACCCCCTCCAGCAGGTCAAAGCCGTAGTAGTTGGCTGCCATATGGGCATGCCCGACATCTAAAGTCACTGCTACGTTGGAAAGTCCTACAGCCCGCACTTGAGTCCCTAGAATATCCAGTTGTTCTCCATAACAGTATGGACTGTGATGCCGGTAAGGACGTGCGTTTTCCAGGCACAACACCTGATCCGGAAATTCCTGGGCCAGTTCCCAGAGCAGCTTTCTTTCCTGTTCCAACATGCGCAGGCATGCTTCCCGCGATGGCCTTTCATAACCGTTGGCAAAGCACTCCTCGGGGACATACCGACCGGCATGCACCACCACACAGGAAGCGCCCAACCGTTCTGCAAATTCCAGACTGGCCCTGAGCACATCGGCATGCAGTAGGGGACTGACCTCATCCATCAGGTTGACGGGGTTGGGTGCATGAATACTCAAGGAGACTCCGGCGCTTGGATCCATACCGGCATCATTAAGGATTCGTGCGATTTCCGCGGTTCTGGTAACGTTTAGACGGCCTGCAAGAATGGCATCTAGCCCATGTGGGGGCAGTTCCACGGCCCCCATGCCCGCCTGCCTGAGCTGTTTTAGATCCGCAGCAAATTTCTGCAGATTTCCATCAACTCGCGTTTCGTCGATTTTCGAACCCACGATCAAGGTTTTGCCCTCCCTCAAATGAACCGGCGACGTAAGGAGCCGCACGCATAATCTATGATCGTTACGCTTATGATCACCAGCAGCATCATGGTGGCTACCTCGCGGTATTGATATCCGTTGAGCTTGTCGAACATAAGGAAACCAATGCCACCGGCACCACAAAATCCCAGGATGGAAGCGCTTCTCACATTGGATTCGAAGCGTAGTAGGCTAAAGCTAACCACCAGGGGCATGACCTGGGGCAGCACAGCAAAGGAAAGAACCTGAAGAGGACCTGCTCCGCTGGCAGCCACAGCCTCTACCTGGCCCGGCTCCACCGCCTCGATGGCCTCGCTGAAAACCTTTCCCAGGATCCCGAAGGTGTGAATGGCCAAAGCCATGACCCCTGCAAAGGGTCCCAGCCCGATAACTGCTACAAAGACCAGGGCCATTACGAACTCATTGAACCCTCGGCAGAAATCAAGGACGCGTCGAATCCCAAAGTGGCACCCACTGCGGACTGCACGGAACAAGGGGCTGTCGCCTGGAAAAAGCACCTCGAGGCTGTTTTTGGCAGCAAAGAAGGACACTGGCAAGGCCCAAAGCACGGCCAGGAGGCTTCCCCATATGGCCATTGCCACGGTTTCAAGAAGTGCCTTTGAGTAGGACAGAAGATGAGATGCTCCCATTTCAGGTGGGAAGAAACCTCCTCGCTTTTCACTTACGATTCGATCTAATTCCTTTTGGACCATGGCTGCCCTGTGCTCAGGGGACATGCTCTGCAAACTCTTCTGAGCCATTTCTTGGGCCTGTCTTTGAAGTGAGGCCATATCTATGGTCTCCCCTCGTTTACGCGCCTGCTCCTTGAGATCCTGAATAATCTCCTGGGTTAGAACGATAATGGGCCTCCTCTCAGCTTGCCTTTGGGCCTCTTGGAGTTCTTGTTGGGTGAGTTGCCGCCCGAAAAGATAAGCCCATGCATTTTCCCTCTTTTCGTAGAGCTTCACCGGGTTGATGCCTGTCCAAATGTAAGTAACTATTAGAATCGTCATAACAGTAAAAGTGATAAGGGCTTTTTTCAGGGAGCTCCAAGCCAATGGCAGGGTTATACGGGGTAGCCCAGATTGTATTTGGCTAATGTTCATATCCTCATTTCTCCCATTCAACGATCATCCCTCTGCCCGCAATGCGACCCACGGCCAGTTTTTTGTTCCTGCGCAAGGGGGGATCTACAATCTGCATGGGTTGCTATCCCCCTTGCGCAGGATCATGAGACCCATCATTCCTTACGGGCTCTTTAGGAGGAGCGAGCCAGCTGGCTCTTGAGTTGCTTCAGATAACGGATAACGTCATACATCGTGTCGTCCGCAGGCATATAGCCTCCAATCTGAAGCTTATCCAGACCTTGCTTGTTGAAATTGAACATCATCAATGCCCCGCAGAAGGCGGCCTTCAGACTTTCAGGAAGGTCACTTCGAACACACATGGGCGAGCCTGGAATAAGTTCTGATTTCCAAAGCACATTGAAATCCTCCCATGATGCCTGGCCCTTTTCGGCCATCCTGTCCAGGTCGATGTTGTTGGTGGCAGCTACATCGATGGATCCATTTTTGACCGCCAGGATGCTTGCCTGGTGGGAGCCTGAAAATTTCACATCCTTGAAATATTTCTTGGGATCTACTTTCAGTTCCCTATAGAAGAGCACATTAGGAACCAGGTACCCTGAGGTGGAGTTGGGATCCGTAAAAGCAAAGACCCGGCCCTTGGCATCTTCCAAGGTGTTAATGCCAGAGCCCTTACGGCTGATCACAACACCGTAGTAGCCAGGTTCTCCTTCTTTGTTCTTCTCTAGGGCAACTGCCTGCGCACTGGCCTTTTCTGATGCCTCGGTGTAACTCTTGGGGCCAAGGTAGGCAAAATCGATGTGTTTATGGGCCATGGCGGTGATAATACCTGCGTAATCGGAGGCGCTTTGCACTTCCACTTTCACACCCAGTGTCTTTTCCAGATGCTCCATGAGGGGCTCGAACCGCTTCACAATATCGGCTCCTCCCTCCGTGGGAATCAGTCCAATCTTGATGGTTTTGGGCCATTGGCCCGGATCGGCCAAGCCCATTGAAGAGAAGATCAGGCCCCAGGCACACACAATAGTTGTGAAACTCAATAACAGCTTTCTCCGCCCACTCACTCTTGGATACCTCTTCAAGTTCATTGTTTTCTACCTCCTATGGTTGGCATGTTGAGATTCTAGGCCACTGACTTTGACCTCGATTTTCCTCAGGCACAGGCAACAAGCTCTTTGCACTCCACCTCTTGGCTTCCCTGGTAAATTTGGTCCACTAACTCGGCATCCAATTGAGACGAAGGGCCATCATAAACCAGACGGCCGTCTTGCATCCCAAGGATCCGCTTTGCATAACGCTTTGCAAAATCTAGATGGTGCAAATTAACCAGCACGGGGATGCCTTTCTTATGGTGAATCTCCAAGAGCAGATTCATGACAGCCGAAGCACTTCGGGGGTCCAAGCTGGCAATGGGCTCATCCGCAAGGATTACATCCGGCTCCTGGGCCAAAACCCGGGCGATGGCAACTCTCTGTTGCTGCCCACCGGATAAGGTATCTGCCCGTTGAAAGGCCAAATGAGCAATTCCCACTTCCTCCAGGCATCGAAGCGCATGTTGCTTGTCACGTTTTGAAAAGATGCGGGCCAGAGAAAGCCCATGCAACATGGGGGAACTCTGAAAGCGTAGGCGTCCTGCCAGGACGTTTTCCAGCACATTAAGGCGAAGCACCAGATTGAATTGCTGGAAAATCATACCTACTCGACGACGCACTTTTTGGAGCCGGGCGCCTGAAACTGCCGTGATGTCTTCTCCCAAAAGCATCACCTTTCCAGAAGTGGGCCTTAGTAATCTGTTGAGGCAACGAAGCAATGTGGACTTGCCAGCACCTGAGCTTCCGATGATCACAATAAAATCCTCTGCGTGAACCCGAAAGCAAACACCCTTGATGGCCATTGTCCCCGAGGGATAGAGCTTGACAAGATTGCTTACCTCCAGCACTGGGGAGTTGCCCGCCTGCAGTTTTGCCTGGATTTGCGCACACATGGCTATTCCTCCTTTCCTTAGGCCAACGATATTTTTTTTAAAGGGGGCCTCTTGGGGTTAATGAGGCTCAATCCAGTGGATACAGGATCGGCGCCTTGGTACACTTTTCGCCCATTGATCCACAACTGAATCACCTGCACCCAAGGACCTTGGACCCGAAGAACCACAAAATCTGCGGGCAGACCGGGTCTCAGTTGACCACACTGATGAGAAGGACCCAGGATTCGAGAGGGCCCTCCCGTGACTTTGGTTAGATAGTCTTCCACATCGCCTCCCAGGTGTTGCGCAAGCAGAAAGGGCGCCTGGACAAGGCTCTCTGGGTAGTAGTCACTGACTAAAGCATCTACGATACCTTCTGTTACTGCCGAGCGGGCGCTGAGGTGACCGTTGGAAGAAGTTCCCCGAAGCACGTTGGGTGCTCCCACAAGCACGGCCATGGATCTGGCTTTGGCCTCTCTGGCCGCCTCCATACTGATGGGGAACTCACATCCTTTGACCCCCAGGTCTGCCACAAATCTCACTTTTTCAACGGTGTCGTCGTCATGGCTCAGAAGTGGTATTCCTTTATCTATGATTCGTTTGGTCAGCTGCCTGACCTGCCGCCACCCCTCGGCGCGCATTTTCCTTTTTTCCCTGGCCATGGCGAGGGTGTCTTTGCGGGAAAGCTTATATGTTCCCGAGTAATAGCGGTGATAGGCTTCAAAAGATCGGAACTGGCCTTGACCCGGTGTGTGATCCATGATGGAGGCCATATCCACGGCCCCCTCATCCAGCAGTTCCATGAGAACTTGAGCAGCCCTTTGGGATCCAACTTCATAGCGGGCATGGACCAGATGATGAACCGTGGCTTTTCCTGATTGGGCAAACCTCTTAATGGTTTCAATGAGCTCCACAGCCTTCTCAGGGGATCTCAGCCCCCGGTCATTGTCCACAAAACTTATTCCGTGGAAAAAAGTTCCGATACCGGCTGCAGCTAACCTCCTGTCCAGGGCTTGGAGGGCGAACTCTGGGTCAAAGTAAACCCCTGGGCGCATCTCAATGCACTTCTCCAAAACGTCACAGTGCAAGTCCACCAGGGCAGGCGCTATGAGGGCCCCGTCCACATGAATGGGTGTCCATGAACGGTTGGGGGAATCCTCGGAATCACCCAAAGTATGGATCTGGTGCTCGTCAAAAAGGATGGCTCCTTGCTGATAAAGTCTTTGTCCGTCAAAAAGAGGACCACCCCAAAGGAATGTACTCATGCCAATTCTCCTGAGAAGATTTGTTTGTTGGAAGCCTGGGCCTTTGTTTGATGAGGCTTATCTGTCCTTCTAGAAATATCCAGACGGTAAATGCGGGATCTGGCACTCTTCAGACCAGCCTTCTCGTAGAACATTCGACGGGTACTTTCCCGGTTTTCGCTGCTAATGACTTCCAAGCGTACAGATCCGCTCTTCTTGGCTGCCTCCACTGCCATGGTCACCAGGGCACGTCCCAACCCCAGGCCACGCCACTTGGGAAGCACTACCAGTTCCTCTATGCTTGTTTGATATCCGGCCAGTCGAAGCACAGCAAAAGTGCGGAGTGTGACCATGCCGACTACCTCGTAGTCAGGAGGCGCCAGGGCCAAAATACATTGGTAGGAGTCATCCTTCAGAAGAGATTCATACACTGAGGAAAGCTCCGTGGAATAAGTGGCGTACTCCAGATGGGACAAAAGCCCCCGTATATCAGTCAGGTCATCCGAACCTGCCTTGCGAAAGACAAACTTCATTTCATGCTGACCCATCTTGAGATCCCTTACCTTTCTTCCATTTGGACTCAGTTGCTCTTATAGCTTCCTTGCACACAATTGCATTAAACCAGGACTGTGTTACAGAAACATTTCCGGTTCATGAAAGATATCTGACAGGCATCGGCGTGTGAGAAAGGAAAACAATGTTTTATTAGATTGCAAAATGATTAGTGATTCTGGTGGGCTAACTATTTGATATTATTGTACGACCTAGTTTATGCTCCAGTGCTCCCTCTTTCTACCTGATGGGGTTCTTGCCCGGTCCATGAGTGAAAATGGATAAAGGAGCCAGGGGGTTGAGGGCCTAACCCCTGACGCATCCTATCCCAAGGAGTAAACCAGATGGGTCCTCCATACCAGCACAAGGAATGTTTCAAGACAGTTCATGTGAGAGGTACTGTGCCCGCAGGGGGGGGAGGTGTACAAGTGATCTTTAACCTTCCTCGCTCAAGCCATCTTCCTCTCGTGGTTTTCTTGCGGGTTCCTCAAGCTTTGGTAATAGATGGCGAGGCAGAAAAGCTATACCTGCTATCAAAGTGGGGATCACGGCACTTGCTATGACCACGGCAACCAGAAAGGAATACTGATCCTGGGTTACTATCTTGTGGGAAAACCCATAGAGGGCTGAGATGGTTCCAAAGGTGAGCCCAGTTGACATCAACAACGTGTAATACCATCTTTCATCACGCCTGTTGCAGAACTTTCCGATGATTGGGTAGAGCCCGAATATTTTGGATATCACCTTACCACCCAACAAGAGCAGGAACACAACAGGAGCAGAAAAGAGGGCCGGCAGAGAAACAAAGGTTCCTGCCCGAATGAAGTAAAACGGGGTGAGAAATCCAACTGTCAAAGTCCGCAGACGCCGGATCCAGAAGGTGTCACCGTTTGAAAATTCCGCCAAGACCATGCCCGCGATATAGGCGGGAAGAACCGCCTCGCTTCCAGACCAAAGCGCCAATGCGCCCAGACCAAACAGCACAAGAATCACCCATTTGGTTCTTATGGCAGCAGTCCCATATGCATAAACGCTGGTCAGCCACCTGCTGGTCAAGGGTAGAATGGCCAAGATAAAAAGCGTAACAGCAATAAAAATGAGGGTCTTATACGTGAAAGGTGCAAACAACAGACCCAGGGCGATCACTGTGCCCAGATCATTGACAAAGCAGGCTCCCAGAATACCTTTTCCATAGGCCGTCCTGTTGAGGCCTGTCTCCAGCATGACCGCATAAACAACCGCCATGGAGGTAGTTGAAAGAGCAACACCGCAGAGAAGACTGGCATGAAGATCCCATCCCAAAAGGTAACGTGCAACGGCTGTGCAGCCCAAAAACGGAGCCAGAAAACCTACTGCACCGACTACAGTGACTTCCTTAAGTTTCTTCCGAATCACCTCCGGCTCTAGTTCAGCCCCGGCCAAAAAGGTCAGCAGTACGGCTCCTGATGCCGCCAGGAACCGAAGCCATTCCAGATCTGAGCCTAAAATGTCCGGCTTGCCCAGGAACCCTGCGACGGCTGCAGCCACAACCCCAACACAGATCTCAACAAGGGCGATGGACACCCGCAGGTGGTAGGCAACAATAGCAGATATAACGGCCAATCCAAGCCACAGGGCAGCAATGGAGAAAACATGTTCCACGATGGAGTCCTCCTTGTTCCAACCAAGCATCTAGGCCCTCGTGCAGGCACAAAAAAAACCGCGCTAGCACGGGTTACTCTTGGCACCCTTGGGTTATTACCCTCGCGAAGGCCTGCTCAGTAGGAGTCATCAGCCTGGGCCGGGCGGTTATCGGGGGACTCCATCCCCGAACATCATTAATGCTAATGTTTTCCCCACCAAAAATCAAGGCAACCGCAAAGATCCTTACCCATTTCAGCTCAAAGCACTTTTGGGTAAATTCTGCCTCATACAGTTGTTTTTTACCCAAAACAGCTCAAAGCACTTTTGGGTAAGAATGTTCAGATTTTCAGTTTTGGGGAGCAAGATCAATACAGGAGTTTCACAGATTAGGTTTACAATCAGGAGTAATTAGTTGTTATTAAAAATGAATTGGGGATTTAATTTGTAGAACCCAAACCTTTTTCACACGGTAACCCAGGACTGCCAGAGACCATTTTTACCCAAAACAGCTCAAAGCATTTTTGGGTAAAAATGGTCAGATTTCCATTACTGGAGGGCAACGGCAGATCCTAGCTGCTTTTGGGAGTGGACCCTTTTATAATGGTATTTCACCATCTTAAGTGGTACTATGCACTTGTTGAGAAGCATGAAGGCGGGTAAAATGCTTGCAAATGAAGCCAGCTTTAGGCAAGAGGCCAAGAGGTTGCTTTGGAGCAAAGTGATCCGGCCATGGGGAGCTCATTGGGCATCACTACTGAAAAAACCAATTATCCGCGAGACATCGAGAGGTTAAGGGAAACCCTCAGCCGCCTTAAAAACCAAGGCAAGATTCTCATGGCTCTTGTGCACGGAACTTTGGCCAACCGCACCACCCATCCCCGTTGGGACCTTCACCTGGCTATTTACATGAACGCCCAGGATCAAATGCAGGAGCTTTCTATTCTGGAGGAGATTCTGCGAAACTCAGCAAGGGATGTGTTCATACTGAGGCTAGACGATGAAAAGCAACCCCCCATGCTGGTGCGCGAGGCCCTTCGTGGAATACACTTGGTAGAACCAGATCAGGCCACATTGTCCAGATTGACCGAGAGTGTGGAAAAGGCCTGTCGAGGAATCCTTTTCCCAAGAGATATCAAGAATTCTTCTAAACTTTCGAAGAGTTAGCTATTCCCATGCTGGCTCCTCCTGCGGCTTTACACAGCTAAGAAGTCCATGGAACGCCTCGGGAGAAAACTCTGTACCGAACACTCAGGTCCCCCCGTCTTGAAGCTTTGGCAGCTGGTGCAAAAAGCCCAGCTCAATCAGTCGGATCGGTGGCCTTGGGAAATAAGAGCTCAGGTCCAAGTGTGCTTGCCCAGTTTCCACCACAGACCAGAGAAACACACAACAGGAAGAATCAGGACCCTCTGGGCATGAATGAGTCCATCTCAAAATCTTTTAAGAGTAGCAAGAATTCTTCGCCAATCTTTTAATGCTGGCTACCTGTTGAAATGCTATGGCAGGGATTGGGCCCGATAAGGCCCAGTCCATCTTGTAAGCTCCGGGCCCCAAAGCATGGCTGCCGAGTCTTTTCAAATAAGCCCCGGGAAGACTGCCCTGGGCAATCCGGGCCAGGTTTCTGGGTGTCAAATCCAAAAACACAAGCTTGGACGTGGGTATCTCTTTGAGATCTCTGACCCAATGGCCCAC
Organism: bacterium; assembly: GCA_037481695.1. Taxonomy (NCBI): domain Bacteria; species bacterium. The sequence continues at coordinate 552,831 of JBBFLE010000001.1, forward strand.
CTGAATCTCTCCGCCCATAGATTCCAGGCATTGTGATAGGGCTGAAGCCAGGCTCCTTGAGCCACCCGAGGCCAGGGGCCAACCCCATCTCACGGCAGCTGCCCCAAGCAAAAGGCCGACGGCAGCGCTCCCAATTCTGTCCAAAGGAAGCATGGAATGGGCCGCCAGCCCGGCAAAAAGCGCTTGGGCCCTCGTGCTTTCGAATCTTTTCCGGGCCAATCTCAAAGCCGGCAAAAGAGCTTTGAAACCAAACCTGGCAAAGTTTAAAGGACGCCTTGGGAACCACTTGGCCCCAAGCAAATCCTCCAGAAAGCTCCCCCAGTCATCCAACATGGGCTCTATCATTTCCCCGAGCAAGGCACCATCCTTGCCCAGGTCACGTTCCAGGTTCTCGGCTCCGCACCTCAATATCACCGCAGTGCCGTCTTCCAGTGGATGCGCCAGAGCGGCCGGGGGAAAGACCCACTTCAAACCGTAATGCTCCAGATTCAGAGATTTAAGAAAAGGTGAACAGATCCCCAATGCATGAACCGTGGCACATACGTCATGTACAAACCCGGGGAGTGTCAGCTCTTGTGTGCGAAGTCCACCACCGGCCTCTGCTGCCCCCTCCAAGACCAAGACCGAATATCCCTCTTTTGCCATGGCTATAGCGGCTGAAAGGCCATTGGGACCTGATCCCACGACCACCACATCCACAGATTTCCTAGGCATCTGTGTCCTTTTGCTTTGAAAAAGCCCAGGAACTTCTAACCTTCCGCATGTTCCAGGGCAAAACGCTCCTGCCTCGGGAGGAGCCGTTTCCCCCTTTGCACAACCGTGACATCCATGCCCAGGTTCCGGAAGGCACAGGCATATTCCAGTCCATCGGCCCCCCCGCCCAGGATGAGGATGGACTCAGGGAGAGTTTCCAACTGGTAAACCGACTCATTGGTCAAAAATGGCACTTCTTCCAGCCCCGGTATCTTGGGTATCAGTGGCCTTGTACCAGCGGCTATGATGAACTTCTCACTGGATACTGTTGTACCTTCCACCTTTACATGATGCCTGTCCAAAAAACAGGCACGTCCTGAGATCACTTTTATGCCTATGGCCTCAAAGGTTTCTGGCAAATCCTTTGCATAGGCGGCCTCCACCACAGATCTCACTCTGGCCATTACTCCCCTTTTGTCCATTGCTTCTACACCTGGGAATCCAAGACCATACTCCCGGGCCTTCTCCAAGAGATGATTCACATGACCTGCCCGAACAAGTGCCTTACTCGGGATACAGGTCAAAGATGTGCAGTTCCCCCCGAGCCGCCTCTTCTCCACTATGGCCACTTTCTTGCCCAGGCTGCTTGCCGTAACCGAAGCCACAAGTCCGCCTATTCCCCCTCCTATTACCACAAGCTCGTAATCGAACCTCCTTGCCATACCGGGCCCCCGCAGCAAAGATGCCATTTTCATCCCATTCAAAGCCCAAAGGCATTACTCTGTCAATCAAGAAGCAGTGGGATCTCCACGGGATACCCTTGCAGATCCCAGCCAATGTCTGGCCATTTGCTTGCTATAATGCAAAGAGTTCTTTATGTTGTCTCACATGCGGGGATCTAAGAGACTTCAGGCTGCCATTGGGGGAGTCATGAAAATGCTAAAGGTTTTCTCGTTGGGTTTTCTAGCCATTTACTTTTGCTCAGGGATTGCCCGGGCTCAGCTTCCGGAACCTGTTCCATGTGAAGGCTGCTGGATTCCATCCCTGGTGACAAGCTGGCAGTGGCAGCTGCAAGGCAAGGTAGACCCTCGGGTACAGGCACAGATGTATGATATTGACCTGTTCGAGAACAGCCCCGAATTGATCCAGGAGCTTCATGAAACCGGCCGCAGGGTGGTTTGTTACATGAGCGCTGGGACTTGGGAGAACTGGAGGCCTGACAAGGAGCTTTTCCCTGAAGAGGTCATAGGTAAGAGGTACAAGGCTTGGAAAGGTGAGAGGTGGCTGGACATAAGACGTTTGGACCTGCTGGCAGAACCCATTAGGGCCCGATTGGACCTGTGCAAGGAAAAGGGCTTTGACGGTGTGGAATTTGACAACATAGACGGGTACCTGCATGACACCGGATTCCCCATTAGCTATAGGGATCAGCTCTTGTACAACATTTTTCTGGCCAACGAAGCTCATTTGAGAGGCCTGAATGCGGGTTACAAGAATAATCCCGAGCAAGTCCAAGAATTGCTTCCTTATTTTGACTGGGTCCTTGTGGAACAATGTGTACAATTTGATGAATGCGAGATATACCTGCCTTTTGTGCAATCCGGAAAACCCGTCATGGCCGTAGAGTACAAGGGTACTACTTCAAAAATTTGTTCAGTTCTAAATAGCTTGAATTTCAACGGTTTGAAGAAAAAGAAATCCCTTAAGGCTTGGGGGGTTTCTTGTCGCTAGAAATAATCGGTTGAGCAATTCTAGAAAGGAGTCACAGCATGAAAGTATTAGGGATCCTGGGAAGCCCGCGCGTGGGGGGAAACAGTGACATTCTTCTGGAGCAAGCCTTGGCGGGGGCCAGGGATGCTGGAGCCCAGGTGGAAAAAATAGTCCTGGCCCACAAGAAGATCTCCGGCTGCCTGGACTGCGACCAGTGCGACGAGACAGGAATCTGCGTCATACAGGACGACATGTTGGAGATAAAGGAAAAGATCCTAGAGGCCGATTCCATCATACACAGCGTGCCTGTCTATTTCTGGTCCATGACCGCCCAGATGAAGGCTTACCTGGACCGTTGGTGCGTCTTTTTCGACAGTGAATGGCGCTGGCACAAGCACATCTATCCAAAGATGAAAGGAAAGAGGATCGGTCTTATAACGGTCTGTGGAGACAGGGACGTTCGCACGGGAGATCCCATAGTCACAAGCTTTAAAAACACTGCTGAGTTCTCCAAGCTGAGCTGGATAGGCGCTGTTCAGGCCTCGGCAGGCCCCAAGGGTGAAATAGAAAAGGACCAGAAAGCCAAGGCAGAGGCTTACAGGCTGGGCCAAAGGGCTGCCGGTCAGGAGCCCTAAGGGACCCATAGCTCATCCAAGGGCTTATCCACAACAAAACAGGACCTCCGATCAAGAGAATTTTGTTTTCTCCGAAGGATTTCGGGCTTCACTTCACAGGATTTCTGTTAGTATAGAAAACAAGAAAGGGGGTGATAAGGCCGAATCCGCGTAGTAGGGGGCTTTCCCAGAGCTTATCTCCCATCCATCCGAAAGGAGGCCGCCATGTTTCTTCAGAGGGTAGAGCTTTTCAAGGATCTGCCACAGGCCGTTTTAGGGGAGATATCATCCGCATCCGAGGAAATCGCAGTGTCCAGGGGCGATTTCCCCTTGAGAGCGGGCCAACCAGCGCAGTATCTTTATGTCCTGGCGGAGGGCAGGGCAAGGGTTACCATAGGCGAAAAGGCTCACATCCATTTCCTTTCTTGCGATCCCGGGGACATCTTCGGCTGGCCGAGTCTGGTGGACCGACCCACCTACACCGCATCCGTAGAATGCCTGGAGGATTGCAAGTTTTTGAGAATCCCCAGGGAGAGGCTGGCCCAAATCCTGGCCAAGGATCCATCCAGCCAGGCCACCTTCTACAAGCGCCTGGCAGGAATCATAGGCCAGCGCCTCATAAGCGCCTATGAGACGGTCTTGGCCGCTTACAGGGAGCAGGGGCCTCCTTCGTACGGCTAGTCTCCTGATAGTCTGCTGGGAATGAGACTTTGGGGGCCAAGGTCCCCAAAGTCCCCAGTTTGTTGTTAACCGGGCTTCTTATCTTTCCCGGGAGGCCAGAGGAGAGCAATATCTTATGAAGCGCTGGAACGGTTGGGGTGACCAAGGCATTGAGATGAAGCTTCCCGCCCCAGCCAAGGCCATGCTTGCGGAAACCCTGGGAGCAGGCTCCCCTCAGAAGAGTATCTCCAGGAAAGCGCTTCTGGCCAAAGTCCCTGAATCCCGCCTGCAAGATCCCATTGCCTGCATGAGTCTGGAGCCCGGACAAAGGCTGGATCATTCCCATGGCCAGAGCTTCCCTGACTGGGTTGGGATGCGTATGGGAAGTCTGAGATCTTTCCCTGACGCAGTGGCCTTGCCTGAAAACGAGGCCCAGATGTCAGAGGTCATGGAGCTGATCCAGGCCAGGGATCTAGTGGCCATACCTTACGGAGGGGGCACCAGCGTGGTGGGTCATCTGAATGTGCCCGAGTCAGCAAGACCGGTTCTTTCCGTGTCCCTGGAGCGCATGCGCAGAATGCTGGAGCTGGATACATTTTCCCGCCTGGCCGCATTCGAGGCCGGCATCACAGGAGCGGAAATAGAGGCAGCCCTCAGACCAAGGGGTTTCACCCTAGGACATTATCCCCAGTCTTTCGAATACTCGACCCTGGGAGGTTGGGTGGCCACCCGATCCAGCGGACAGCAGTCTTTGTTTTTCGGGCGCATAGAAGAGTTGTTCGCAGGGGGAAAGGTGCTCACCCCCCAGGGCTGCCTGGAGTTACAGCCTTTCCCGGCTTCTGCTGCCGGACCGGATCTCAGGCAGCTTTTCCTTGGATCCGAAGGAAGGATGGGCATCTTGACCCATGCCTGGGTACGCATCAGAGTTCTACCCCATCGGGACCAACTTTACGGGCTTTTCTTTCCCAGCTGGGAAGAAGCCGTGCATTGCGCCAGGGAGCTTGCAGGGGCTGCCCTGCCTCTTTCCATGATCCGCATGAGCAACCCCATGGAGACCCGGGTAAGCCTTCTTCTGGCTGGCCATCAAAGCCACATGTGGCTTCTTGACCGCTACCTGGCTCTTAGAAGACTTGAAAGGCAAAGCCGCTGCATGGGATTGGTGGGACTCATGGGAGATGAGGATGTTGTAAGAGCTGGCAAGAATGTTGCCTTGAAAATCATCAAGAAACATGGTGGGCTTTGCCTGGGCCAGACCATGGGAAAGACCTGGAAAAGAAATCGTTTTCTGGCACCATATCTTCGTAACACCCTTTGGGATCTGGGCTACGGGGTGGACACCCTAGAGACAGCCTTCACCTGGGACCGAGTAACAGCCGCAGCAGAGGCTGTGGAGCAAGCCATCAGGGAGGCCCTTGCACCATTTGGGGAAAAGGTCCTGGTTTTCTCCCACCTCTCCCACGTGTACAACACGGGATCCAGCCTTTACACCACATTACTTTTCCGACTAACAGATTCCCCACAGGAAAACCTTCAAAGATGGAAGTCCATGAAGGAGGCTGCCAGCCTGGCCATCCTAAAGGAAGGCGGCACCATAAGCCACCAGCACGGAGTTGGGATGGATCATAGAGAATATCTTGAGGCCGAGAAGGGAAGCTTGGGCATCCAAATCCTAAGAAGGGTTTTCTCAGGGTTGGACCCTCAAGAGAGGTTTAATCCGGGAAAGCTTCTGGGGTGAGGAGAATTGCCTTGGAACTTCCTGATATCCCCACACAATGGGATCTTCTGGTCATCGGGGGCGGGATCACCGGGGCTGGTGTCCTGGCAGAAGCCAGCCGCATGGGTCTTAAAACATTGCTTTGCGAGGAGAGAGACTTTGCCTGGGGAACCTCCAGCCGCTCTTCCAAGCTGGTCCACGGAGGGCTTCGGTATCTCCGGGAGGGCAGGTTTCGCCTCACACATCACTCTGTGATAAACCGCCAGAGGCTTCTGGCCGAAGCCCCTGGGCTTGTTACTCCCATCTTTTTCCTCATGCCAATCCGCAAGGACATAGGACCTGGCAAGAGGGCAACAGGTCTGGGACTTTACATTTATGATCTGATGGCAGGAAGAAGGGCCCACTCTTACCTGGAAAAGGAGGACTTTGCTCTTTTGGCCCCTGGCCTGGACAGTAGAGCCTTACGTGGGGGCTTTCTTTTCCAGGACGCTCAGACCGATGATGCCCGCCTCGTGTTGCGCCTCATCTTCGAGGCAGTGGAAAGAGGAGCCCTGGCCCTCAACTATACCAGGGTCCTGAGCCTCTTGCGGCGAAGCTCGGGCATGGTCTCGGGAGCCTGTCTTCAAGACACCCTCACAGGAGAAACCAAAGAGGTCCTGGCCAAGGTGGTGATCAACGCCACAGGCCCCAGGTCTGAAAGCTTCCATAAGTCTCCTGACCCCAGGCTCAGAATTCGCGCCCTTAGGGGGAGCCACCTGGTCTTCCCTCACTGGAGCCTGCCCGTGCAGTCGGCCATAACCCTTATCCACCCCGAAGACCTGAGGCCTCTTTTCATCTTCCCTTGGGAGGGAGTCCTGGTGGCCGGGACAACGGACGTGGATCATCTGGAGGATCTTTCACAGGAGCCGTCCATGAGCGCCCAAGAGGCAAACTACATCTTGGAGTGCCTCAGATTCCACTTCCCCTCCTGGGAAGGAGGGCTACAAGATACCCTCTGTGCATATGCTGGGGTTAGGGCCGTTATCAGCAGGGATCCTGGCAGGCCCCCCTCGGCAGAATCCAGGGAACATGTGATCTGGAAAGACAGGGGGCTGGTCACTGTTACCGGAGGCAAGCTCACCACTTTCAGACTCTTAGCCAGAGAAGCCCTACATGCAGCCGCCAGGGAACTAGGTCTTGCTGGAAAGGTGGAGCTTTCTTCTCCTGCATATGAGCCTGTACCCCCATTGCATGGAGCTGGCTTGCGTGTCTCTCCAAGAGTCTGGATTAGGCTTTTGGGAAGGTACGGCAAGAAGGCAATCCAAATCTTGGAGAAATCCCCTTCAGAACAATTGGAACCTGTGCCCGGCACAAGTATACTTTGGGCGGAGCTGGCCCACGCAGCCTGCTCAGAGAGCATAAAGCACCTGGAAGATCTCTTGCTCAGGAGGGTAAGGCTTGGCCTCCTGGCTCCCCGAGGAGCTCATGAGCACCTGGAGCGCATACAGCAGGTCTGCTCCTCGGCCCTGGACTGGGATGGCCCCAGATGGGAGAAGGAGAAGGCCGCATACCTGGATACGCTGAGCAGGTTCTATACAGTTCCCAGGCCCCATGGGGATTTGCATTGAGTCCATCACCTCGGAGCTTTAGATAGGCCGTGGCTGAGAAAGATCTTATTCTGGCCATTGACTGCGGGACCCAGAGCATTAAGGCCATGGCCTTTGATGTCCATGGCCAGATGCAGGGCATGGTAAAGGTCCCCTTTGAGCCAGTTTTTCATTCTCCCAAGCCTGGATGGGCAGAACAGGATCCCCTGTACTACTGGAAAAGCCTCTGTGAGGCCACACAAAAACTTTTTTGTGAAAAGGGTGTTGAGAAGCATAGGATAGCTGGGGTGAGTCTTACCACTCAGAGGGCCACGGTTGTAAATGTAGATTTCCAGGGCAACCCTCTCAGGCCAGCCATCCTCTGGCTGGACCAAAGAAGAACTCAGGGGCTCAAGCCCATTGGGGGCTGGTGGGGTCTTGTTTTTTCCCTTGCGGGCTTGAAGCCCACCTTGGCTTATATACAGAGAGAGGCTGAGGCCAACTGGATCCAGACCCACCAGCCAAAGATCTGGGAAAAGACACACAAGTTTCTTCTTCTTTCAGGATACTTGAGCTTCATGCTCACAGGAGAATACCTGGACTCAGTGGGCTGCCAGGTGGGCTACATACCCTTTGACTACAAGCGCCTTTGTTGGGCAAAGAAATGGGATTGGAAATGGCAGCTGCCCATAACCAGGGACCAGCTCCCTGAGCTGGTGGATCCGGGTGCGATCATGGGAGCCATAACACCCAGGAGCTCCCAGCAGACAGGTATTCCCCCAGGCACACCTGTGATAGCAGCTGCCTCGGATAAGGCCTGTGAAGTCATAGGCTGCGGTGGCCTTGAGCCTTGGGTAGGATGCATAAGCTATGGCACCACAGCCACCATCAATGTCACCCACAAGAAATACTTGGAACCCGTGCCCCTCATACCTGCTTATCCATCGGCCATACCGGGCTACCACTGCCTGGAGGTGCAGATCTTCAGGGGCTATTGGATGGTCAGTTGGTTCAAGAAGGAGTTCGGCCATCCCGAGAGGCTGGAGGCAGAGCAAAAGCACACCGAGGCTGAAACCCTGCTGGACAGGCTGTTGGAGCAAACGGCTCCAGGCAGTATGGGTCTAGTGCTGCAGCCCTACTGGAGCCCAGGCATAAGATTTCCAGGGCCAGAGGCCAAGGGTTGCATACTGGGTTTTGGGGATGTCCACACCAGAGGCCACCTTTACAGGGCCATCCTGGAGGGACTCGCATATGCTTTGCGGGAAGGAAAGGAGAGGATAGAGAAGAAGACCAAGGTGCCTGTTTCAGAGCTGAGGATCTCTGGCGGTGGCTCACAAAGCCGAGGCGCCCTGCAGATCACCGCCGACGTCTTCAACCTTCCCACGTACAGGGCCAAGTCCCATGAGGCCTCAGGCTTGGGTGCAGCCATATGTGCAGCCGTAGGTCTTGGATTCTTCAACTCTTATAAGGAGGCCATAGAAGCCATGACCCAAGTTCAAGAGCTCTTTGAACCCAATGCTGGAAACTCAAGGCTCTATGATGCCCTCTATGCAAGGATTTACAAGAGAATCTATTCAAGGCTCAAGCCGCTCTATGAGGAGATCAGGGAAATAACCGGATACCCTGAAGTCTAAGAGCCGAGCTTCTCTGAGCTCCATGGGAAGACTGCAGGCTTTTTGAAATGCTTTTGGAAGATGACTGCTGAAGCTTTTTTCTGGAGGGCAAGGATGCCTCGTAGAGTGATTCAGGCGATAGTGGCTCTTGGGGTGCTTGCGGCCACCATGGTATTTGCCAGCAGGTGTTTCGGCCGCTCTTTGACCGTGGTGCACACCAATGACCTGCATTCCCACGCGCAGGGTTTTGGCCCAGAGACTGATTACAGCCCCTTTACCACCAGTGACGACCAAACCATGGGCGGCTTCGCCCGGATAGCAGCCCTCATAGCGCACATAAAGTCCTCCAGGGAAAACCCGGTGCTGGTGCTGGATGCCGGGGATTTCACCATGGGCACCCTGTTCCATACCATAAGCAGGCAATCAGGAGGTGAACTTCGTCTCATGAAGGCCATGGGCTACCATGCGGTGACCCTTGGGAATCATGAATTTGATCTCAAGCCCTCGGGACTTGCGGCCATCCTGAGAGCAGCTGCATCCCTGGGAGCCCTGCCCATCATCCTGGCGGCCAATGTAAGGTTCAATGATTCAGACCCAGGGGATGATGATCTACAGGAGGCCTTCCAGGAGCTCGGGGTTGTGCCCCGCCAGGTGGTTGATCTGGGCGGGCTCAAGGTGGGCCTCCTGGGGGTAATGGGCCGGGCTGCAGCCCAGGTGGCGCCTTTTGCCAGGCCAGTAAGTTTCACAGACCCTGTGGAGGCTGCCAGGGTTCAAGTCAAAGAGCTGAGGGAAAAGGAGCAAGTGGATCTGGTGGTGTGTTTGGCTCACTTGGGAGTCTCCCAGCAGGGCAAGGGCGAGTCGGAGGATTTGGCCAGGAAAGTGGACGGAATCGACCTCATAGTGGACGGCCACACCCACACCTTACTGGAAAGACCCCTTCTTGTGGGAAAGACATGGATTGTCCAGGCAGGCTCTTATGGGACTCGATTGGGGGTATTGGACTTGGATCTGCAAGGCTCTACACCCAAGCTGAAAAAATACGAGCTTCTCAGGGTGGATGATTCGGTGCTTGGAGACAGCCAACTGCAGGCCCAGGTACAAAGATTGAAGCAGGAGGTTCAGGATCGTTTCCTCCAGAACAAGGGGCTGTGGTATGAGCAGCCCCTGGCCAATTTGGACTTCCCTTTGCACGACGAGCCTTGGGGGGATTCAAACCTGGGGGATCTGGTCTCAGACAGTATTCGATGGGCTCTGGATAAATATGAGATGAATTGGGCACCTGGGAGGCAGAAAACCGATTTTGCCGTGGAGTCGGGTGGTCTTCTGAGGGACCCCATCCTTCCGGGCAAAAGGGGCATTGTGGCCCTCTGCGATCTTTTCAGGGCATTTCCCCTGGGTTTCGGGCCTGACGGAGAAATGGGTTATCCGCTTTTGTCTGTTTATCTGACAGGCTCGGAGATCAAAAAAGCCTTGGAGGTGCATGCCAGCGTGGCCCCCATGAAGGGCTCGGATTACAGGCTCAGAATCTCTGGCCTTCGTTTTTCTTACAACCCCAAGCGTGTGCCCTTTGACAGGGTAACAGATGTTTGGGTGGAGAAAGAAGACGGCATGCTTTTTCCCCTGGACACATCCTCAGGCAACCCCCTTCTATACAAGGTGGGAGTCAACCTCTACAACGCAAGCTTCTTGAAGATCATAGGCGGCTTTACTTACGGGCTTCTCCAGATACAACCCAAGGACGCGCAGGGCCGGGTGCTCCATGATCTCAAAGAGGCCTTGGTGGACAAAGATCCCTCTACCCCAGGCATCCAAGAACTCAAGGAGTGGGAAGCTCTTGTGGAGTTCATAAGGAGCTTTCCGGATTCCAATGGAGACGCTCTTGCGGATGTACCCAAGAGGTATTCTACCCCTCAGGCAAGGGCCATCTGCTCTCCCACCTGGAATCCCTTGTTTTGGTTCAGAAATGCAGGCTGGCAATCCTGGGCCTCTCTGGGGATCCTTCTGGTGGCGCTTACTGTGTTGGGTGTCTTGGCCGTGAAGGTCTCCAAAGGGATTGCCCGAAGAAAAAGCTTTTAAGGACAAGGGAAGGAGTCTCTCGAGGCTGCTTGACCCTGGACTTGCTCTGATGTAGATCTGAAAGGTGAAAGCCCATAATTCCCAGGCAAGAATCCGAGGCCTTACTTCTTCATTGCGTACACCCCAGAAGGAGGTCAGATCATGAAGCTCCTGAGTGATGCTTTCCAACATGGCGGGAAGATACCATCCAAGTACACCTGCGATGGGCCCAATGTGAATCCACCCCTCAGGATAGAGGGGATCCCGGGCGGGACCAAGAGCCTGGTGCTCATCATGGATGACCCGGATGTGCCCAAATCCATCAGACAGGATGGAATGTGGGACCACTGGGTGGTCTTTGACATTCCGCCCGATGTGACGCAGATCCCTGAAGCTCAGCAGCCCCCTGGTGTGGCAGGTAAAGGTACAGCAGGCAATACCAGCTATTTCGGGCCCTGTCCTCCTGACAGAGAACACAGGTACTTCTTCAAACTCTATGCCTTGGATACCCTGTTGAAGCTTCCGGCCGGATCCACCAAGGCTCAGGTGGAACAGGCCATGGAAGGGCACATCCTGGAAAAAACGGAACTCATGGGCAGATACGAAAGAGTCAGAAAGTGAAGGGGAGCCCTCGGCACATCTGGGAAAGGCTGCTTAGGGGTGCAAATTTTGGGGTTGGTAGGCCTGGCTGCATCGGGCCTAGCCCGATGCAGCAGCTTTGGGTAAAACCCGCCTGATATCAGATCTGCACCCACTCCAGCCCCAGGAAGGCCAGCCTTCCTGGAGTGGGAACTCCGGTTTCTGGATCCCAGCCCATGGCCCCATAGTAAAGCCTCAAAGCTTGCTCAAAGTCCTCTTTCTCGATCTTCTTTTCCCTCGGGGTTCCTTCCTCCAGGGGCAAAAAAAGCCTCTGGGGAAGTTCATCATCCCTCGCTGAAAATCCCTCTCTCAGATTGAACAGTCGGGCCATGGTGATGGTACGCTCGCCCAGTTCCATTATCTCGTAAAGGCTTGTGTTCCAGCCTGTACAAGCCTTTAGGGCATCGGCTATCAAAGGCAGAGTGAAAGCAGAGTAGGGTGCTGCGGCGAAATTGCAAATGCCCAGGGAGTTGAAAGAATTCCAGATCTGTTGTGCATGCACAAAGAGCCTTATCTTGCGGGGCCCCAGCTCCGTGGCAGGCAACGGCTCCAGGACTCCGGCAGGGTTTGCAGCATAAAGCATGGGAGTGTCAGACATGAAAGAAGTGTCGTGGGGAGCCTCTATGTGATCCGCCCCTGTAGGGGATGTGGCATAGCTCAGGACCAAACCCTTCTTACCCCTTGGATCATGCATGGGAAGTTCCTGTCCCTTAACATGCAGGGCATATTGCTCGGCCCCTTTTCCGATCCTGCGGGCAGCCTCCTTCACACCATCGGCCAATACCTCCCCAAAACCCTCTTTCCTGGCGATCTTATGGATCATCTGGATCATGGCGTCTGCATTTCCGAAGCGCAGCTCCACTCCGTCGGTCTCCTTGGAGCTAAGGATACCCTGTTCCGTGCACTCCATGGCAAAGGCTATGCACACTCCCGTGGAGATGGTATCCAGGCCGTAGCGGTTGCAAAGTTCGTTGCCGTGGGCTATGGCCTCTAGGTTGTCCACCCCGCAAAGAGAACCCAGGGAAGCCAGAGTCTCGTACTCTGGTCCCCCGTAGTCGGGGTCTGTGGCATACTTGCCCTCCACCTTGACCACCCTCTTGCAATGAACCGCACAACTGTAGCAACCCTTGTTGCCTTGGAGGATGGTGCTGTTCATTGCTTCTGCCGAGATTTTTGGGGCCCCCTCAAAGATGCCTGCCTGAAAATTCCTGGTAGGAAGAATTCCTGAATCATTGAGGGGCATCACGAATACTGGTGTCCCGAACTGTTTAAAATTCCTGGCCATGGGAGACTGGGGAATCAGCTCAGCCACCTCTTTTCCTATGGCTTTTAGCCTATCTGCATCGGCAAACTGTAGCTTGCCGGTGCCACGCACTGCCACTGCCCTCAAGTTCTTGGAGCCCATCACAGCCCCCATTCCAGTGCGGCCATTGGCGTGCTTGAGCTCATTGAGAACGCACGCATAACGCACTAGTTTCTCGCCTGCCGGTCCACACTGGGCCACCCTCACCCTGTCGTCTCCCAGCTCCTCCCGGATCAATCTTTGGACCTCTTTGGTGTCCTTGCCCCAGATGTGGGAAGCGTCCCTGAGCTGGGCATTGCCATCTTTTATCCAGAGGTATACGGGTCTTGGGGATCTACCCTGAATCACGATACCGTCAAATCCCGCCAGCTTGAGCTCAGGCCCCCAAAATCCCCCTGCCTCGGCCTCCCCAAAGGCTCCGGTAAGGGGCGAACGGGCTGCAACAGTATATCTGGGAACCCCTGCCACAGGAGCTCCTGACAAAACGCTGGAGGTGAAAACCAGCAAATTCTCGGGTCCAAGAGGATCGGTCCCGGCCTTGAGCTCCCTGAGAAGATAGTAGAGAGCCATGGCCGATCCACCCATGTAAAGTCTGTAGACCCTCTCCTCAGGAGCTTCTTCCCAGATCTTTCCCGAAGTTAGATCCACCCTTAAAATCTTTCCATTGTATCCTTTGGGCATGGCTTCCTCCTGTTGAGCCTGAGTATTGTTTCCCACAAAGAGGCCCTGAAGGGGATTCCCTTCGGTTCATCTGGGTCTTGCCTCTTACCTTCCAGAGGCATAGACCCGGCTCTTGGCAATTAGCTCCTGCACCTGATCCATTATGGTGGAGCGTTCCTGCTGCGTGGTCTGCCTCACCACCCTGGCAGGGACCCCCAGGACCAGGGAATTGGGTGGAATCACCATCCTTGGCGGAACCACTGCTCCAGCCCCCACAATGGAGCCGGTGGATACCACAGCTCCGTCCAGCACTATGGCGCCTATGCCCACAAGCGATCGTGGCTCTAGGACTGCCCCGTGCACCTTGGCTCCGTGGCTCACTATGGCCTCCCGGCCCACCACCACGGGGTATCCCTGGGGGGCTTCCACCAAGGCCAGGTCCAAGATGGCAGCCCTCTCCTGGACCACTATGGACTCGCTGTCGGCCCTGAGAACGGCCATGGGCCAAACACTGGCCCCCTTCTCCAATCGCACCTCCCCCAAGATCCTGGCCGAGCAATCCACCCAGGCCTCCCCATCCACCACGGGCCACTTGTCCCCGTAAGAGCTTATCCAAGGCCTATCCACTGACCCTCTCCTCCCGGCCCTTCACCGTTTTTAAATCCCTTGAGTTATACGTTTTCTTATTTCCCTCTTGTTTATCTTCCCCACGCTGGTCTTGGGAATCTCCTCCACAAAGTAGATCTTGTCCGGTATGGCCCACTTGGATATGGTGCCTTTTTCCACAAACCTACCCAGGAAGCTCTTCAAATCCTCCTCCAGACCTTCTGAGGCTACATGGGGTTTCAGCACTACGAGACCCACAGGCCTCTCCCCCCACTTCTCATGCGACTGGCCTATGACCGCCACCTCAGAGACCGCTGGGTGCTGGCTGATGAGGCTCTCCAGTTCCAGGGAGGAGATCCACTCCCCACCTGTCTTGATCACATCCTTGAGCCTGTCTGTAATTTTTACATAGCCCTCCTCGTCTTGAACAGCTATGTCTCCCGTATGTAACCAACCTCCCCTCCAGAGTTCCTCCGAGCGCTGGGGATCCTTGAGATATCCCTGAGTCAGCCAGGGCGCCCGCACTACTATCTCACCGGCGCTCTTGCCGTCTCTGGGCTGGGGGTTACCCTGCTCATCGGCTATTTTTATCTCCACCAGGGGCAGAGGAATCCCTGTCTTGATCCTGAAATCCAGTTGGGCTTCCATGTCCCAGTTTCTCATGTGGGGCTTCAACAAGGCCGTGGTCAGCACAGGGCAGGTCTCGCTCATCCCATATCCGGCCCAGGCATTTGCTCCCATTTCAATGGCTTTCCTGGCAAGCCCCCTGGGAAAGGCGGCCCCCCCTATGACCACCTTCCAGCCCGAGAGATCCACCTTGGAAGCCATGGGATGTTCCAAGAGCATATGCAAGATGGTTGGCACGCAGTGCGAATAGGTCACCCCTTCCTTTTCTATAAGCCTAAGGAGCATCTCCGGTTCATAACGGCCGGGGTAAACCTGCTTGGCTCCTATCATGGTGGCCATGTAAGGAAAGCCCCAGGCATGCACGTGAAACATGGGGGTTATGGGCATGTACACATCTGCCCAGTGAAAGGGGGACTCCTGGGCCAGATTACCCAAAGAGGCCTGCCCCAGGGTGTGGAGGACCAGTTGACGATGGCTGTAGTAAACCCCTTTGGGATCGCCTGTGGTACCCGTGGTGTAAAAGACCGTGGCCTGGGCATCCTCTGGGAAGTCCGGGAAATCGTAAGATGGGGAAGCCTTCTCCAGGAGTTCTTCGTACTGCCCTGCAAAGGCAAGAGAGGTCTTGGGACTCTCGGGGCTGTCTGTGAGCAATACCAGGTTTTTCACGGTCTTGAGATCTGGGAAGATCCTCTCCAAGACCTCGAGAAAGTCCCGATGTACCAACACCACCGAATCCTCGGCATGGTTCATGGTGTAGAGGATCTGCTCTGGACTCAAGCGTATATTCACCGTATGCAGAATGGCTCCCATCATGGGAATGGCGAAAAAGCACTCCAGATACCGGTGGGAATCCCAGTCCAGGACTGCCACCGTATCCCCGGGCCCCACTCCCAGGCTGGCCAGGGCCGAGGCGAGCCGCTGGATTCTCTGGGCCAGATCAAGGTATGTATAACGCACCAGATCCCGGTAAACTATCTCCTGTCTGGGAGCATAAATGAGTCCGGACTTAAGCAACTGCTTTATGAGAAGTGGATAAGGATAAGCAGACGGAGTCTTGTGGATCAGCCTCACGGATTTCATTTTTCACACCTCCTCAGAACCACGATGTAACCGGGAACAAGAGCCGGCAAGGCACCATTTTGCCGCTCTTGATCCTGCATGTCCATGGTTTTGCCCCAGGGCTTTCCCCACGTGAAGAAGGAATCTTCTAGAGAGTCCATCTGGGTTTGGCTCCAAGGTGTGCATTCAAAGGCCCTCTAAAGAGCATTCCAGGTGGCAGCGGCCCGGATTGTTGCCCAGAGTTGGTTGTGGCTCAATGAACCGGGCTAGGGTTTTAAGAGGTACTTGAGCCCCTGGTGCGCCTGGAAGCGAGCGAAGGGCTCTTTCCATTCCTCAAGGGAGTAGATCCCCGATACAAGAGGAAGAAGACTCACCTCTTTTCTTTGGAGCAGATCTATGGCCTTTTCCCAGGATCTGTGGTTGTGGGCAAAGCAGCCCCTGAGCTCCACCTCTTTGTAAGTGATGCTATCCAGATCCAGGATTTCCTCTTTGCCCAACAGCCCCACCTGTACCACCTGCCCGCCCTTCTTTACCCATTGGATGCAGCTGGAAAAAGAGGCGATGGAGCCTGAGCACTCGAAGGCCACATCCACTCCTGCCCCATGTGTCCACTGCCCTATTAGTTCCGAATTCTGTGCCCCTCCAGCCACAAGAACATGCCGGGCGCCCATGCCAAGGCCTAGATCCAGCCTCTCTCTGTCTTCGGAAGTACCCACCAGAATCACCTCAGCCCCCACGGCCCTGGCCACCTGAAGCACCAGAAGCCCTATGGGACCCGGCCCTGCCACCAGGGCCATCTGGCCGCAAAGCAGGGAGGACCTTTCCATTACCGCGTGAGTGGCGCAGGCCAGGGGCTCACAGAGAGCCCCTTCTTGGAAGTCTACATGATCAGGCAGCCTGTGTAGGGCAGAGGCCCTGGCAGTTACAAAAGGGGCAAATCCACCATCTCTTGCATATCCGAAGGCCAACCTCTCCTCGCACCTCTGGGTCTGGCCTTCCACGCAATGCACACAATTACCACAAAATCCAGAAGCGCTCTCCACGGTCACCCGGTCACCAGGCTTCCATCCCCTCACGCCGGAGCCCACCTCCACCACTTCACCGCAGAACTCATGGCCGAGGGTCACAGGAGGACGCACCTTGGGGAAAAGACCGTGGAGTATGTGAAGGTCAGTGCCGCACACCCCGGCCATGCACACTCTTATGAGAACCTCCCCTTGCTGGGGTCTGGGCTCCTTAGTATCTACCACATCTACGTTTCCCGGGCCCGGAGCCAGCTTTCTTAGGGCTCTCATCCGGACATCCAGCCTCCGTCTACGAACATGACAGTGCCTGTCAGATAATCCGATGCAGCCGAGCCCAGGAAAACCACTGCTCCTGCCAGATCCCATGGCTCCCCGGGCCTTCCCAGAGGGGTACGGGACCTGATCCATTCGGCTCTGACCGGATCCTGGAACACGGGTTCCGTAAGATCCGTCCTGAAATAGCCCGGGGCAATGGCATTTACTCGGATTCCGTGTGGGGCCAGCTCCACGGCCAGTGCCTTGGTGAGTGCGTATACTCCCCCTTTGCTGGCTCCATAAACGGAAATGTTGGATATCCCGATCTGGCTGGTCAGAGAGGCTATGTTTATGATCTTTCCCCCCTGGCCCCTCTCCAGCATGTGCCTCACCACTTTCTGGGTAAGGAAGTAGACCCCTTTTAGATTAACTGCCATGACCGCATCGTAGTCCTGGGGGGTGATCTGCAGGAAAGGCTTTCGAATGTTTATGCCGGCGTTGTTCACAAGAACGTGGATCGCTCCAAGCTCAGCCAGGCTTTTTTCCACCACCTGCTCCAGCTCCTTGGGGTTGGAGACATCCGCTTTAAAGACCAAGACCTTTTGTCCTGTCTCCTCCATTAAGGCTTTTTGGGCCTGCTCCAGTTGGGCTTGAGTGCGTCCCACCAGCACAAGATCCGATCCGGCCTGGGCCAGCCCCCTGGCCATGGCCAGCCCAAGACCCCTGTTTCCCCCGCTTACGAGTGTCACCTTTCCCGCCAGGGAAAAAAGCCTGGTCACATTTTCCATTTCAGTAAGCCTCCTGGAAAATGCTTCTTACGTCCTCCTCGGTCAGATCCCTAGGATTAGGAACAAAGAGCCGGGTCTGCTTCATGCCCCCTTCCACCAGTTTTGGAAGATCACTTTCTGCAATGCCATAGTCCCTCAAGTGGTACGGCACCTGGACCGACTCCAGCAGATCCTCCACTGCCTCCACAGCCATCTCCGCGGCCTCCAGGCAGCTCAGTCCCTGCACATCCCTTCCCAGCAGCGAGGCTATGCTGGCAAACTTCTCAGGATTACCGGGCAGATTGAACCTCATGACATGTGGAAGCATTATGGCATTGGAACGACCGTGGGACATGTGATACTCGGTTCCCAGGGGATAGCACAGCCCATGCACAGCTCCCAGGCCTCCACTGGCAAAAGCCATCCCGGCCACTGTGGCCGCCAGTGCCATATAGTATCTGGCTGTCAAGTTGGAACCCTTGGCCCAGGCCATGGGCAGATACGTGCCTATCCATTGGATCGCCCTCTCGGCTAATATGTCCGAGAAAGGTGTGGCATTCATGGAAACATAAGTCTCTATGGCATGGACCAAAGCATCCAGGCCCGTGTCGGCCGTGACCTTTTGGGGCATGCTCATGGTGAGGAGGGGGTCTACTATGGCCACTTCGGCCAGCACATAAGGACTGTAAACCGCCTTCTTGGTGTTTTCGGCCTCATCGGTTATCACGAAAACCCTGGTCACCTCACTTCCGGTGCCAGAGGTGGTGGGAAGCAGGATCTTGGGCGCTCCCCTGTTCTTGAGAAGATCAAAGCCGCAAAAATCCAGTACGCTTCCCTGGTTGGTAGCCATCACCGAGATGCCCTTAGCCACATCCAGAGAACTCCCTCCCCCAACGCCTATTACCATGTCGCAGCCTTGTTTCTTGAAGATTTCTGCCCCCTGATCCACCAGCCTGGCCGGAGGTTCCGGCTCAACCCTATCGAAGACCACGTAGGGTACAGAGGTCTCCTCCAGGCTCTTGAGCACCGGAGTCAAAAGACCGGCCTTTACCACACCCGGGTCTGTCACCACCAGAGGCTTCTTACCTCCCAGAACTGCCACTTCGGAAGCCACGGCCTTGGCAGCATTTAGGCCAAAGAGGATCTTATGAGGGGAGTAAAAAACATGCATTTTTTCCTGCACCAGCTCTGCCATGGCACTACCTCCTTATTTTTTCCAGGAGCTTCACAGGTTTGGTCGCAATCCCTCAATTCTTGGCAGGAGTTTTCCTCCTGCGAAACCTTTCTTCCAGACTTCCGTAGATGCCTTTGGGCAGAAAGATGATGAGGCTGACCAGGGCAATCCCGTAGGCTATCTGGGAAAGCCCGATGTACTTGGCCCCGTAGTTTACCCTTATGTATTCTTCCAGAAGCACTATTATGCCCGTTCCCACCGTAGGTCCCCAAAGGCTGAACATCCCGCCCAGTATGGCCTTGAAAGCAATGTCCAAAGAGGGGCCAACACCCGCCAGAGTATGAGGGTTCAGATAGGTCACGTATTGAGCGTAAAGCACCCCCCCCACCGCTGCCACAAAAGCGCTGATCATAGTGATTTTGAGCTTGTAACGGATGGTGGTGACCCCCAGGGTTGCCGCCGCCACCTCGTCCTCTCCTATGGCCCTCAGGGCCTTCTGCATCTTGGAGCGATCTATCCAACGCCACAAGAAGAGAGCTCCCACCAGGAAGGCCAAGGCCAGGTAATAGAAATGGGTCTTGTCCTCAAACTGCATGTAAAGCCAGGATGTGCCGACCCTCTTGAGGGTGAAGCCCAGGGAACCACCGGTATGATCTCTGAAGGCCACAAGCAAAAGCGAGACTATCTCTCCCAAAGCCAGGGTCAGAAGAGCAAAATAATCGCCCATCACTCCGAAACGAAAGCACGCCCAACCTACCAGCAGAGCCAGCAAGGCAGCCAGGGCGCCGCCCAACAACATCCCGATCCAGGGAGAAAGACCCTCAAGATTAAACATGAGTCCGGCCGTGTAGGCTCCTATTCCTATGAAGGCCCCATGGCCCAATGACACCAGGCCAAAGCGTCCCATGTATGACCATGCAGTGGCAATGAAAGCCCAGATGAATATCAAGGTGGCAATATGCAACACATAGGGAGAAACCTTGAGCAAAGGGAAAAGCAATACCCCCAAGAGTACCCCCGCTGTAACCCAGTGTCTCAACTGTGCGAACCTCCCTCTTTGAATCAGGTTGTGACCTTGGCCTCTACCTTGCCCCTCTGGTCCCCAGAAGCCCTTGGGGCCTCACCAGCACCACCAGAATAAATATGACCAAGGCCAAGATCTCGGCCAGCTCCGTGGAGGTGAATACCGCGGCCACCGACGTGACTATTCCTATTATGAAGGCCCCAAGGAATCCCCCGGCCAGATTGCCCATCCCTCCCAGGACCACAATGATGAAGGCCATCAGGGTGAAACTGCCTCCAAAATGAGGATGCACGGAATAGATGGGAGAAAAAAAGGCTGCGATGAGCCCTGTTAGGGCTCCCCCTATGGTAAGGGTCAGAAGGTATATTCGACCTGGATTGATGCCCATGAGCCGCGCACACTCTGTGTCCTGGGCGATTGCTCTTATGGCCAGACCCACGTAGGTTCTCTGCAGGACAAAGTAAAGGATCCCCAGGACCGCCAGGGCTCCCAAAAAAGCCAAAAGATTGGAAGTCTTCAGGTAGATATTCCCCAAGCTAACCACTGGTAAATCCACACGTACACCTCTTAGATCAGCCCCCCACACAACATGGGCCAGATTCTCGAAGACTATTATCAGGCCCGCCAGTGCCAGCAGCTGATTGAGCCTCTCTGCCCCCAAAAGTGGCCTTATCACCAGTAGGTGGAGCAAGGCCCCCCATAGGGCCATGGCTCCCACAGCCACAGCAAATGCAGCCACAAGGGGCACCTCGTAGAGGCTCCTGAGGGTGTAAATGATGTACATTCCCAACATCACGCACTGGCCGTAGGCCATATGGATCACCTTGACCACTCCGAAAATCAGATTCAGACCAAAGGCCAAAAGCGCCAGAACCCCGCCCAGCAAGATCCCATTGGCCAGAGCATTCAGAAAAAGTATCTCCATTTCTCAAAGCCCCAAGTATGCCTGCTTTATGTAAGTCTCCTTCGAGAATTCCTCTCGGCTGCCCTGAAGCCTCACCCTGCCCGACTCCAGCAGATAGGCACGGTCCGAAAGCTCCAGAGCTTTTCTCACATTCTGCTCCACCATGAGAATGGAGTACCCCTGAGACCTTATCCTGCCCACGAATTCGAAAAGCATACTCACCACCAGAGGGGCCAGGCCCGAGGAAGGCTCATCCAGCAGGATCAGTTTGGGCCCTGACATGAGGCTTCTGGCTATTGCCAACATCTGTCTTTCCCCCCCGCTCAAGGTGTCCGCCATTTGCATCCTGCGTTCAGCCAACCTGGGGAAAAGCCTGTAAATCTCCTCTAGATTCTTTTGAACACCCGGCCTGGCCCTTTTTATGTACGAGCCTATCTTCAAGTTTTCCATCACGCTCAGATGAGGGAAGATTCTTCCGCCCTCTGGCACATGGGCTATACCCATTTCCACTATCTTATGAGCCGGCAGGTTGTGAACAGCTTGGCCCAAGAAGCTTACCGCTCCCTTTCTGCAAGGCAAAAGACCGCTTATGGCCCTCAAAAGTGTGCTCTTGCCAGCCCCATTGGGGCCCACTGTTATGACCGTTTCCTGCTCCCCCACCCGGAGACTCAAATCAAAAAGTGCCTGAAACTCGCCATAGTAAACATCTATGCCCTGGACTTCTAACATGAAAACCCGCTCTCTTCTTTGGGTATCAGGCCCCTTCCTGCCCCAGATATGCCTCGATGACCCTCTTGTCTTGGGCCACCTCTTGAGGAGTCCCCTCGGCTATCACCTGGCCGTAATCCAAAACCGTTACCTTCTCCACCAGATTCATCAGGGCTCCCATTATGTGTTCTATCCACAGGATGGTTATTCCCAGCTCCTTGTGGATTCGTCTCAGCACAGCAGAGGTCCTCTCTATCTCTTCTTGGTTCAGACCGCTCATGACCTCATCGGCCAGAAAAAGACTGGGCCTTGTGGCAAGCACCCTGGCCATCTCCAGCCGCCTGAGATTCCCGGCGGTCAGTTCCCCTGGTCTGGCGCTCTGGTCAACCTCCAGCCCCACAAACTCCAGCCACTTGATTGCCTCCTGCCTGGCCTTCTGCTCAGAGATGTTCCCTTTGCCCTGCCCGAACAGGGCCCCGACCATGACATTTTCCACCACGTCCATCTCTTTGAAAGGCCTTGGAATCTGGAAGGTACGGCCTATGCCAGCATGACAGATGCGATCTGGGGTCCAGTGCGTGATGTCCTTGCCCCGGAATCTCACCTGCCCTTCTGAAGCCGGGTACACCCCTGAGATGACGTTGAAAAGGGTTGTTTTCCCCGAGCCATTGGGGCCGATGAGACCATGGAACTCACCTTCCTCGATCTGGAGGCTTACCCTGCTTAGAGCCTGGAACCTGCCAAAGAATCTGCTTACGCGATCCACTACTATCATGCGGCTCCACTCACTCCAAATCAGGCTCCAGGCAGGAACCTGGAGCCTTTCTTGCGTTTTTCTTATTTGGCAGCCAGAGGATTCCCGGCTGGCATGGGAATCTTGGGCTCTGCAGTGGCCATGGCCGCAGGCCATACTACCTTCACATTCTGTTCAACCCACTGCATTACCACAGGATATGAGGAGAGATTCTGCCCAGCGTACTCATGCTCCGGCGGGGCGAATTTCATCCCGTATCCGCAAGGGGATGCTCCCTCTGGGATTTCCAGCTCCAAGGCCGCTTTGCGAATGTTGTCAGGCGTGGGGGTGCCATACTTCTGAACTGCGTGATCCAGGGTCTTCAACAACATCCATGCATGCCCGAAACCCATGGTGGCATGTGCCGGTGGAGAGGGCTCATTGTGCTTTTGTGCATAACGTTTCAGAAACTCCTTGATCACAGGGCCTATGTCGCCGTGGAGCTTGGCTGGATCCAGATTCTGTGCAGGAGCAGTGTCAATGTTGTAAAGGTAGCTGACCAGTTCCTTACCCAACTGCTTCTCCAGGTTAGGGAAGTTGGCGTATCCAGCACCGTGGCCTATTATGGCCTTGGTGGTAAGCCCCAGCTCCCTGGCCTGCTTGGTGAAAAGAACTATGTCAGGGTAGTACCCGGTGTGGAGTATCACATCGGGCTTGGCGGCCTTCAATTTCAGGATCAAAGCCGACAGGTCATTGGCCTTGTGGTTATACCCTTCATGGTGTACCAGGTTCATACCGTATTTCTTGAGTGCCTCCACATTGGCGGCCTGCACGCTGGTGCCATAAGGTCCGTCCTCATAAATGACTGCCACCCTCAGCTGCTTGGGCTCCTGGTAGCCGAACCTGGAAAGATTGTCTTTTAGCATTTCCACCGAAGTTTTACCCCATTGAGAGCCCATGGGCTGAGGTCTGAAGACGTACTGCTGGTGCCTGCCTTTGACCACAGCGTCGGAAATGGCAATGGTGACCCACAATATGGTCTTGTTTTGCTCGCAGATGGGGGCCAGAGGAACTGCAATGGAGCTGGAGTAGACTCCAAGGATCACAGGCACCTTTTCCACATTTATGAGTCTTTCCGCCTCCCTTATGGCCACATCGGGATTGGACTGGGCATCGGAGACAACAGGCACAACCTCATACTTATTGCCCACTCCTCCTTTCTCATTCCACATCTCTATGGCAATGAGCGAACCCCTGTGCCCGGCCTCGGCTCCTGCCAGGGCAAAAGAACCGGTAAGGGAATTGAGAAGTCCTATTTTTAGTTGCTCTTTGGCAATGGCATGTTGAGCAAGGCTTAAAGTCAACAAGCCCAGGACCATCAAGAAAACTGTAGCTTTCTTCATCTTACACCTCCTTTTTTATTAGCAAACTAAGACGACATAAACCAGTTAACTCCTCAGGCTTTCTACTTGAACCGTCTAGCCTATTGTGTTCATCTTGGAGCTCTGAAGCTTTCGCGGTCTATATCATCCAACTGTTTTTGTGTCAAGCCGCTTATGGACGTTTCTTGTTTTGTTTTCCTTCTGGAAACTTAAAAGACACCCTTCTTGAGCAGCTCCTTTTGCACCTTTCCTCCGGGGTTTCTAGGAAGAGGCTCCTTGAGAATCTCAATAAACTTGGGCACCTTGTAGTCCGCCAGGTGACGGGAACAGAACTCTCGGATTTCTTCCTGGGTGGATTGCTCAGATTCCCGCAGCACCACAAAGGCCTTTACCTGCTCTCCAAAGACAGGATCCGGCATTCCCACCACGGCTGCCTCCAAGACCTTGGGAAAAGCGTAAAGCACGTTCTCCACCTCGATGGAATAGATGTTCTCGCCACCGCGGATGATCATGTCTTTCTTGCGATCCATGAGCCAGAGATATCCCTCCTCATCGACTCTGGCCATGTCCCCAGTGTGAAGCCAGCCTCCTTTAAAGGCCCTGGAGGTCTCCACGGGATCTTCCCAGTAGCCCATTGCTATTGCGGCCCCCTTGAGGAGAAGCTCCCCCACCTCCCCCACAGGCACCTCCTTTCCATCCTCATCCACGATTCTGGTCTCCGTGCAGGGGGTTGGAAAGCCCACTGAACCGGCCTTTCTCAGGGCATCTTGTGGGGGCAAGGCGTACTGCAGGGAGGTTCCCTCGGTGAGTCCACCAGCATTTATCAGTGAAGCCCAGGGAAAAGCCTCCTGAAGCCTTGAGATGAGCTCCGGGGGACACGGAGCACCTCCGTACACTATTGTCCGGAAGCTTCTGAGATCCCTGCCTGTAAAAGAGGGCGAATTCAGCATCAGCCAGTATATGGTGGGCACGGAAATGCTCAAGGTCACCCGCTCCCTCTCTATGATCTCCAGGGCCTGATCCGCCTTGAAGGATCTCATCAGAACCGTTGTGGAGCCCAGGTATAAGGATTTGCAAAGTTGTGTGTGAAGCCCCGTAACATGGAAAAGGGGAACCATGATCAGATCTACGTCCTGGCACGTGGAGGAGAAGACCCGGGCGCAGGCCTGGGCCGTGTTTACCACGTTTCGGTGAGAAATCATGACCCCTTTGGGAGTGCCAGTGGTACCCGAGGTGAAGATGATGCTGCAAAGGTCCCCTTCTTGCAGGTGATCCAGGCAAGGGGCTGGGGCATCTGGGCCCAGCAGCAGTTCCTCCAGGGACTCTGCCCCAAAAGCAGGATCTCCCTGTTTGAAGATCCTCACTAGTCCCTGAATTTTATCCAGGAATTCCTTCACCTCGGGCCAAGTATCCTCTCCTGAAACCAGGACCTTGGGCCTTGCCTTCATTATCTGGGGGAACAGCTCCCTAGCCTTGAGTCTTCCATTGAGGGGCACAAAGACCGCCCCCAGGGAGGTGACTGCCAGGTACAGGATCACGAACTCCGGGCAGTTGTTTAAAATCACCGCCAACCTGTCTCCTTTGCCAAGACCGCATCTCTGTGAAAGAAAGAAGCTGGCCCGGTTTACCATGGATTCCAGCTCCTGGTAAGTCCACCTCAGATCTCCACAGATCAAGGCCTCTTTTTGCGGATTTCGAGCCACCGAGTCTTTGAACATGTGAGCAAGGCTGGCAGGCCTTTCCTCGTAAATGAGAAGCTCCACACCATCTATGGACTCTCTTGTGACTCCCTCGCGGGACCAGGGCATTGCTGTTATCCTTTCAAACCTGCTTTTTCCTTAGGGCCCTGTGGCTCACAGGTGCTCTCCTGCCCCCTGGCCTTGAACCCAAGGACAAAGATTTAGTCCATTAACTGTCCGCCGTTTATATCCAGGATCTCTCCGGTTATATAAGAAGCCTCCTCAGAGGCCAAGAAAAGCACTGCCCTTGCCACCTCCCAAGCATTGCCTACCCTTCCCATGGGTATTTGGGAAACATAGGAGCTCCAATCCCCCTTTGTGATCATTCGGGTCATGTCTGTTTCCACCACACCAGGGCACACACCATTTACTCTGACCCCGTAGGGGGCCAGCTCCTTGGCCAGGGATTTGGTCAGGCACATGACGGCTGCCTTGGAGGCTGAGTAATGAGCTCCCACAGCAATACCTCCCACCTTGCCAGCTATGGAACCCATGTTGATGATGCAACCCTTGCCCTGAGCCTTCATGGCGCCCATTACGGCCCTGGAGCAAAGAAAGACGCTCTTTAGGTTCACCTCCATGACTCTGTCCCAGTCTCTTTCGTCAATGGTCTCAATGGAACCCAGCAGGCAAATGCCAGCATTATTCACCAGAACATCTATACTCTTCCACCGGGAAAGAAGATCCTGGAAGGCCTCCTCTACCTGACCAGCCATGGACACATCCACCTGCCTTGAAAACGCCTCACCGCCCTCTGAAGAGATCTCTCGGGCTGCTTCCCCAGCCGCCTGCCCGTTTATGTCCCAAAGCGCTACCCTGGCCCCTTCCAAGGCAAAGGCCTTGGAGATGGCCCTTCCTATGCCCGCCCCGGCACCTGTGACTATGACCGTCTTGCCCTGGAACCTCACTTAAGACCCCCTCTACATGGACTATTCTCTGAATACATTTGAACACCTTCACATGCAAAAGAACCCGAGCCTTGAATCCAGCCTCAGGTTATTCTCGGGCATGCCACCTTTTGATCCCAACTAGTCGGCCAAGATGACTTGCATTGTCCACCGCCCATGCTTGATTCGTGTCAAGAGCCGAAATTGGCTCAGCCAAGCTGGAAATAAACCTTTCGAACCTGCTCATCGTGCACGAGATCTTGGCTGGGGCCTTCAAGCCCGACTTTCCCATGCTCCATAATGTAGACCCTTTGTGTTAACTCAAGAGCCAAGGCAGCGTCCTGCTCCACCAGCATAACCATGATCCCCGATCTCCAGATTTCCAAAATCCTGTCGGCCAGATGCCCCTTGACCAAGGGGGACAGCCCTATGGAGGGCTCATCCATCATCAACAGCCTGGGCCTGCCCATGAGGGAGCGACCTATGGCCACCATTTGTTGCTCCCCCCCGCTAAGGGTACCGGAGATTTGCCTCTTTCTTTCGGCTAGAACCGGGAACAGTTCGTAAACCCTCTCCATGTCCTTGCGAATGCCTTGTTTGTCCCTTCGCAAGAAGGCCCCCATCTGGAGATTCTCTTCCACAGTGAATTCCGGGAAGAGTTGCCTTCTCTCCGGGCAATGCACGACTCCCCGGGCAATTATCTCGTGAGGTTTCTTGTTTTGTATTGGATCCTGTTCCAGGAGTATCTCACCTTGTACAGGAACCATCCCGGACACTGCCCGCAAAAGTGTGCTCTTGCCAGCCCCATTGGGACCCACCACACCCACCATTTCCCCGGACTCAACGTGGAGGCTTAATCCTGCAAGCCCCACAGCCTTGCCGTAGTAAACTCTTATGTCCTTGACCTCCAGGAAATTCACCTTACGGCCTCCTCTGGCCTAAGTACGCAGAGATAACCCTCTGGTCTTCCATGACCTGCTGTGGAGTTCCCTCCGCCACTTTTTCCCCGAAAACCATGGCCACAACCCTTTGAGCGAGTTTTAAAAGATCCTTGAGCCTATGTTCGATTATGACCATGGTCTGACCCGAGCTGTGCATTTCTCTTATGGCTTGGGCGAGGATCTTTGCATCCTCAGCATCCAGCCCGGAGAAAGGCTCATCCAAGAGCAGCACCTCGGGCTCGGTGGCCATGGCTCGTGCAATGTCTAGGAGTCTGAGTTCCCCGAAGGCCAGACTCCCTGTTTTCTCCAAAGCCCTTTGTCCCAGACCCATACGATCTAGGTATTCCATGGCCCTATGCCAAGGCTTACCCTTGTGAGCTTTTCTTGCTCGTGCAGACAACAGCGGCACCATTACGGTTTCCAGCACGCTCATGTCCTTAAAGAGCTCTACCAGTTGGAAGGTACGAGTCATTCCTCGATTGACTATCTGGTGGGGTTTGAGCCTGGTTATCTCGAATCCCTTCAAGATGACCTGACCTCTGTCCGGCTTCAAAAAGCCTGTCATGAGATTAAAAAGGGTTGTCTTACCCGCTCCATTGGGTCCTATGATGCCCACCAGTTCCCCTTCTACCACTTCCATATGGAAGTCCAGCAATGCCTGGAGTCCTCCGAAAGCCTTGCTCAATCCTTTCACCTCGAGGATCTTGGACATGTAGTCCTTTCCCTCCTGTTCACCCGCAAATCATCCGGAGGTGTGCTTGGGAATGCTTACCCCCCCATCAGGCATTCCATACAAGAGCGATCGAAGGCTCCAAGCCTCTAATGCCCCGGTAGGTGTCCTTTTGGCCTTCAGTTTCTTGATTCCTTGCGCAGCATTTGCCCCAGACACAAGCCGGCTCGTAATATGAGATCCAGGAGCCCTTTGGGAGCAAAAAGAATTACCAATACCACCGCGCCGCTGTAAATTAGTAGACGAAGCTCTCCCATGAACCTGAGAGATTCGTTTATCAATGTGAGCAAATACGCTCCTATCACAGGCCCTATTATGGAACCCATTCCGCCCACCACCGCCATCATTAGCACCAGGGAAGAAAGAGAATCGTGTGCCATCTCAGGACCTACATGCATCTGGGCATGTCCATACATCGCACCTGCCAGCCCGGCTATGGATGCGCTTATCACAAAGGCCGTGATCTTGTATTTGGTGGTATGGACCCCCGAGCCCTGGCTTGTGCTTTCATTCTGCCCTATGGAGCGAAGGGCCAACCCGAAAGAGGAACGGGACAGCAAATAAAGCCCCGTCACACTACCCAGCATAAGAAACCCTGACAAATAGTAGTTGCCCAGCGGAGTTGGAGTAAGCCAATCTAGGCCGGAAAGTCCCTCCTCACCCCCGAAGATCTCGTGGCGAATCATTATCCACTTGTAGAGAAGCGCGGCAAAGCAGAAAGTCACTGCAGCGAAATAAGGTCCCCGAAGCCTCAGAGTAAAGGAGCCCACTATTAACCCACAAAGCCCCGCCAGGAAAGCCCCTGCAGGAAGAGTCAACCAGGGGCCCAGCCCTAGGTGCTTGTTGAGAAGGGCTCCGGCGAAGCCAGCCCCGCCAACGAAGAAGGCGTGCCCGAAATTTACGTTTCCTGTAAAGCCCGTCAGGAGGTCCCAGCTGCAGGCCAGCATCACGTAGTAATGGCAAAGGAAAAGCAGCTCCAAGTGATAGATTTCATCCAGAGCCAAAGGGGCTAGCATCACCAAAAGACCGAAAGCCCCCAAACCGCCCAAACGCTTCATCATGAGGCCTCTGCCGAAGAGGAGCTCCACTTCTTCCAAGGGGGAGCTCCGCACAGTGCTTTGCTTCAAACGCATTGGATTCATCTCAGGTCGCCCCAGTTAAGCATCTATTCATCGAGTTCTTCTACCCATGAGTCCTCTAGGCCTCAAAACCAAAATCAAGACAATGGCCACCAAGTAGACCATGTCCGGGTAGTTGGCTGAGATCAGTCGGCTGACCATGGTTTCGAAATAACCCAGAAGCATAGCGGAAAGGATGGCCCCTTCTACGCTACCCAGGCCTCCAATGATGACTACGGCAAAAGCCTTGAACAATGGAAAAGCCCACATGCCTGGTGTTGCCTCTAGGATGGGGGCAATCAAGACCCCGGCTGTGCCTGCCAAGGCGGCCGAGATCCCCATGGTAAGTAGATACACCTTCTCAGGCTGTATGCCCATAAGCACTGCAGCATCCAAGTTTTGGGCCACAGCGGAGATGGACTTGCCAGTCCTGGTGGCTTTTATGAAAACCCAAAGTGTCGCAACAGAAATCCAGGACACTACCATGGTAAGAAGCTTTTGGTAAGTCACCCGGACGTTTCCTAAAAGCAGTTCCCCTGCCAGGAAATCTTTAACCGCTTTTCCATGGGGCCCAAAAAAACGTACATTATCTCTTGGAACAGAAGCGCCAGGGCCAGGGTCATAAGAAGTACGTAAGCATGGTTTTGCCTCATGGGCTTGATGAAAACCCTGTCCACGAGCATGCCTGCCAGTGCAGTCCCTACCACTGCCAAAGCCGCCGAAATAGCCACCGGAATCCCCAGCAAGCTCATGAAAGTGTAGCCCAGATAAGCACCCACCATGTAGAAAGCCCCGTGGGCCAGATTGATGATTCCCGCCACCCCGAATATCAGAGTGAAGCCCACGGAGATAAGGGTGTATAGGGAACCCCATAGGGTTCCCAAGACCAGGATGTCCAAGAAGGTGCTCATATCTCCCCCAAGGAGGATCCAAATGCCTGGATCGCTCAACACTCCCGGAACAAAGGAAGGGCCCTCCCGTTTTTACTTTTTCCACCAGGTAGGAGGAACGAACTCTCCGGTCTTGAACTCCTCTGGCCAGACCACCACCTGCTTGCCTCCTTCCTGCCACTGGACCATAGGCATGACGTAGCGGCCCTCCAGAAGGTCGTGAGTCTCTCTGTCGAAGCCTATCTCTGGGTGGAGGACACCCTTGTAGGAAATCTTCTCCAAGCCCTCGATGATATCTTTGGACTTGAGGGATTTGTTTTGCTTTATTACTTCTGCGAGCATGTATACTCCGTCGTAGGTAAAGCCGGTGGTGTACACTGGGTTGGTGCCGAAGAGTTTCACATACTTGTCCCACATGGGAATCGTCTTTTCGGTAAGGGGGGCTCTGGCTATGAAATTGTATGTGATCTCACCCAAGCATTTCCCCCCTGTCATTTCCCAGAATTTGGAGTCCATGCCTTGCACATCGCAAAGCCCCATGGGGGCAGACTGACTGTCCTGCCAAGCCTTGACCAAGGGAATGCTGGCCGCATGGCTTACTATCTGGGCAATCCATTGGGCCCCCTTTCCCTTGATAGCCGCAAAAGTGGGAGAAAAATCCTTCACATCCACATCGAACATCTCGTAGAACACCACCTCGATGCCTGCATCTTCCAAGTCTTTCTTTAGGGCTGGGGCGTAATTGTGGACCCACTTGGCGTTTTCAGCAAGGATGGCTATCTTCTTGTATCCCAGTTTCCTGTGCACAAACTCCACCAGGAATTTAGCCGCCCATTTCTGCTGCCTTATGTCAGAGTTAATCATGTTTCGGAAAAAGTATTTGTATTTGTTGTAGTCATTCTTAACGTTGTTGGTCAGATCAATGGAAGCAGTTCCTGTGGCCATAAAGACTATTTGGTACTGGGGGAGGTAGGGCTGAATGGCCAAGGCAACCCCGCTTGAGTAGCATCCTATGAGCACGTCTACCTTGTCTTCCAAGACAAGTTTCTTCATGGCGGTTATGCCTTTTTCGGGCTTTCCCTCGGTATCCCCTATAAAGAGTTCCAGTTTCTTTCCATGGACCCCCCCAGCTTGGTTGATCTCCTCAACAGCCATCTTGGCTGCGTTGTGGATGCCTTGGCCCTGGGGCAGCTGCACGGGGCCCAGGGAGCCTATTCTTATTGTGTTTGCCTTGTCGAAGTCCCTGTTGGCCGACCAAGATGCTTCTACGGTGAAAGCCATCAACAGGGAAATTGCCAGAATGAGGAAAACCTTCGCTCTCATGGCCTTACCCCCTTTTTGGTGGATGAGAAGTTGGGAAGCCAAAAATTTTCCTGCGCTCTGTTCGCCTAGGTCAGGGTTGGTCCATCACCCCCTTTCCTCAAAACTCCCTGGGTGGGTTGGCACTTAGGCCCTGATCGGGGAGTTTCTCCAACAACCATCGGTTTATGCCCAGGGCCACATCCAGGGCTACGGGCTCAAGCATCATGTCATGACCCGCCTCAGGCACGAAAAGGCTTTCGCAGCCGTAGAAATCCGCTATCCTCTGAAAGGGATGGACCACGGTTTGGTCGTATTGGGCTCCAACCACCAGAATGGGGCAATTGATCTTTTGTCTCTGGATCCTTATCCTACCCAGGCTGTAATCGTTCATGGCCGAGGGGGACTCGGGGACCAACCTGCTGTAAAACTCCTTGAATTCCTTATCCCCGATTCTGTGAAACCAGACTTCTTTGGCTTCCTTGGGGCTCAGCATAAAGGGCCTGTCCGTGGGAAGAGCTTCCCTCGTAGGTCCCAATTGGCCTGGCCCCACAGAGGCCACCAGCACCAAGGCCTTAAGCCCCACTCTTTCCGAAACCATCTGTGCTATGATGCCTCCCATGCTGTGGCCTATGAGGATGGCAGGCCGATCAATCCACTTCAACACCTGCAACACATCCTGCACGTAGTTCTCCAAGCTGAGCTTCAGATACTCCCTCTGGGGCACGGTAAAGGAACCTTCGTGGTTGCGCAAAGACATGGAAAAGCAGTTCCACCCAAAGCCTGCAAAGAATTCAAGCCAGCTCTCAAAGGCCCACCATCCGTGTGAGACCCCGTGAACCATCAGTATGGGAATGGAAATGGAGGTGGGAAGGGGAGGCCTTACTTCTCTGACAAAAAGACCCCCTACCAGGTGATCCTCCTCAGGTATCAACAACCTTGTCATGATCTGAAACCCCGGCCTTTTGTTTCTTATAAAGCCCCATATTTGGGAGCTCTAAATGTTCCGTGGCCCCAAGTTCTTTCTGAGCCCAGAACCCCGGCCGCGTCTCTCACATGAAGTTCTGGCCTTGGCAGCTGGTGCAATTAGCTCTCCCTGTACTCCACCAGCTCCACCACTATCCCGTCCGGGTCCCTCATGTATGCAGCTGTGACTCCCTCACGAACCTTCTGGGGTTCGCTATGGAATCTCACTCCGGCCTCTTTGAGCCTGCTGTACAGTTCCTGGATTCCTTCCACCTGAAAGGCCACATGAGTGATTCCCTTGTCGCAAACAGGCCTGTCAGGGGGATGGGGCACACCCACGGGCGAATGATACTGAAAAAGCTCGATACGACCTCCCCACCCCTGGAGCATGGCGTAAGATACATCCACTTCCTTAAGGCCCACTACCTTCTCCAGCGCCTCTCCCCTCTTGTGGTCAATGCGCCAAAGCAGATCCATGCCAAGCAGATCCCGATAAAAGCAAATGGATCGATCAAGATCCATGACGCTGATTCCAGTGTGGTGGATTCCAAGGATCATGGTTTGTGCACTCCTGCCATGTGTAGGGGCCTTCCAGTCCAAGCCATGGCAGCTTCGGTTATGGCTTCCGAAAGAGTCGGGTGGGGTTTTATGAGATCCCCCAGCTCTTCCACGGTGGCCTCTAGCCTCATTGCCACTAAACACTCTCCCAAGAGCTCGGTGGCATTGGCCCCCAAGATGCATACCCCCAGGATCTGGCCCAGTTCCTCCTCGGCTATGATCTTCACCAACCCCTCGGGCTCTCCCATGGCCAGGGCCTTGCCATTGTGACCAAATGGAAACCTTTGCACCTTGACCCCATAGCCTTGTTCTCTGGCTTGGGCCTCTGTGAGTCCCACCCATGCAACCTCAGGGGACGTGTACACGCACCGGGGAACCCGGGAGTAATCCAATTGTCTGGATCCGCCCAGGATGTTCTCTACTGCCACCGATGCCTCGGCAAATGCCGCATGAGCCAGCATGGTCCCACCTATCACATCGCCTGCGGCGTAAAGCCATGGCACAGAGCTTCGCATGGTGCTATCCACCCTTATGAAAGGGCCATCCATGTCCAGGCCCAGGCGCTCAACCCCAATGCCCTCGGTGTTGGGCTGCCTTCCCACTGCCACGAGCACCTGGTCTGCCCCAATGTTCATGGATTCCCCATTTAGAACAAACCCTATCTCCACCTCCTGGCCATGGGCCTTGACCTCTTTTAGCTGGACTTGGGTGAGCACCCTTATTCCTTGCTCTTCCAAGGCCCTTTCCAGGATTCTCCCCATTTCCTCGTCCACCTGGGCCAAGAGCCTAGGCAGTACCTCCAGGATTGTGACCTGTGCCCCAAGCCCTTTCATGATGGCTGCCCACTCAAGCCCTATGGCACCACCTCCGATGACTACCAGCCGCTCGGGAACAACTTTCATTGCCGCAAGATGGTCACTAAAGAGGATCCTCTCTCCGTCCACCTCAACCTTGGCAAGACCCCTCGGCCTGGAGCCTGTGGCTATTATGATGTGTCCGGCACCATATATTTCTTCCTGGCCATTGGCCTTGACCCGCAAGGTCCGGGTGTCCAACAACTCACCGGCTCCACTGACCACTGTCACCCCGAGGCTCTGTACCAGGCTCTCAAGCCCCTTGTGCAGCCGTGCCACCACCTGATCTTTTCTGGCCACCATACGGGAGAGATCCAGCCCAACCCCGTGTCCACCTACCAGGAGCTGCGAATCCCTGACCCTTCTTAAAAGCTCCACATCCCAAAGAAAAGACTTGGTGGGAATGCATCCCCTGTGCAGACATGTGCCACCGAGGCTCTCCTTCTCCACCAGCACAACTTGAGCTCCCCTCTGGGCAGCTCTTATGGCGGCCGCGTATCCTGCTGGTCCTCCGCCCAGCACAGCCAGCTCCCAGGAAACTGCACTTCTAGGGCTTGGAGCCCCTGCCTTTTTTTCAACAGGCTCCTGAACCAACCTCTCTGGTCCCAGGCTTTCTTTTCCAAGATCCGGCAAAACCTCCTCTGTCTCCTCCAGGATCACCCCTACTACCGTGAGAAGGGGGACTTCCACACCCTCTGGCACCAGTACACGAGCCAGAATGCCCGTGGCCGGAGATTCCACCTCTGTCACTACCTTTTCAGTCTCCACCTCAAAGAGGATTTCCCCCTTTTTTACCTTCTGCCCCTCTGCTTTGTGCCATTTGAGGATCCGGCCTCTTTCCACGGTGATTCCCAACATTGGGAGGACCACTTCCACTGGCATGACAGGCTCCTATCCCAGGTGCATCAAGGATGCTGCTGGCCTCTCCAGCCGGGCCTTGAGAGATTGAAGGAACTGCGCCCCCATGGCCCCATCAACTATCCTATGGTCCGCTGAAAGTCCCATCCGGGCCACCTTGCGCCAGGCCACATTCCCTTGGCGCGAGAAGGGCTCCTCCCGGGTGCTCCCCACTGTCAACAACCCACTCTGGGGTGGATTCAGCACTGCTGTGAAAAACACAACCTGGTAGCTGGCAAGGCTGGAGATGGTGAAGCTGCCCCTTTCCATCTCCTCCAGCTTCAGTCTGCCGGCCCTGGCCCTCTCCACAAGATCAGAACGAATCCTGGCGATTTGGCCCAGACCCAGCCGGTCCGCCCTGGGAATGGCTGGCACCACCAGCCCATTGGGCAATGCCACGGCCAAGCCCACGTTGATCTCAGGCGCCACCAGGATCTCATCCTCCTTGAGGGTGGCATTGAGCATCGGGAATTCCCTGAGGGTAAGGGCAGTGGCCTTGATGATCAGATCATTGATGGATAACTTGACTCCCTCCTTCTCCAGGACCAAGGGCAGTAGCTCTTCCCTGAGTTCTTCCAGCCGATCCATCTCCACTTCGCAAAAAAGGTGGATGTGAGGTGCTGTCTGGGCGCTTTGGGTCATGCGGCGGGAAATGGCCTTTCTCATGGGATCCAGGGGTATGGCCCTGGGCTGTGGCAAGGCCTCCTCGGCCAGGCTTCTTTGCCCTGCCAGCTCCCTGGCGGCCCTTATCACATCCTCCAGCATGATCCTGTCTGTAGAGCCTTTCCGGGCCAGGCTCTCCAAAGAAATCCCCAGAAGCTCTGCCAGCTTTTTTGCTACAGGTGAAATCCTCCGCGAGCCCAAAGAACTCTTGGAAGCCTCACCAGGGAGGTCTTTCAATAGCACTGTCCCCCCTGGGCCCGAACCCTTCAGTTGGGCCAGGTCCACTCCCTGTGCCTTGGCTTTCCACCTGGCTGCCGGCACGGCTGGCACTATGGGTCCCTGCATATGGAACCTCCCAAGGACTTATAGATACGCTCTGAGCCTCTCCACCGCGTCCCTGATGTCCTCTTCATCCGGTATGTAAATCTGCTCCAAAGGAGGACTGAAGGGGACCGGTGTGTCAGGGGAACCCACCCTCAAAATGGGAGCCTGCAGATACTCCACTGCCTGTTCAGCCACCAAGGCTGCTATTTCAGCATGAATACCGCAGGTGACAGGCCCCTCGTCCGCCACTATGAGCCTTCCGGTCTTTTTCACCGAATCCAGAATGGTCTCCTGGTCCAGAGGGCGCAGTGTGCGGGGATCTATGACCTCCAGTTCCACGCCTTGCCTGGCCAACTCCTCGGCCACTCTGAGCGTTCGGTTTACCATCTCATGGGTGGCCACCACGGTTATGTGCCTTCCCTTTCTTTTCAGCTCGGCCCGACCAAAGGGAATGGTATAAAACTCCTCGGGCACAGGCCCTTTGGTGGCATAGAGTTTCTTGTGTTCCACGAAGATCACGGGATTATCATCTTGGATGGCGGTTGTGAGCAGACCCTTGGCGTCATAGGGTGAAGACGGGGTGACCACCATGAGCCCAGGAATATGCACAAAAAAGGCGTGAAAGCTCTGAGAATGCTGCGCAGCTGCACCACGGCCCGCTCCGATATTGGTCCTCAATACCATGGGCACCTTGCCCCGGCCACCGAACATATAGTGAATTTTTGCCATCTGGTTGACGATCATGTCCATGCATACGGTGGTGAAATCTATGAACATTATCTCCACCACAGGCCTCATGCCTGTCATGGCCGCCCCTACCGCTGCCCCTACAAATCCAGCTTCTGATATGGGCGTATCCATGACCCTCTGCGGCCCGAACCTATCCAGGAGCCCAGCGGTGACCTGGAATATGCCCCCGTATTTACCTATGTCCTCCCCCATGAGAAATACCCTCTCATCTCGTTCCATGTTCTGCAAAAGCGCCTCGTTTATGGCTTGGGCATAGGTGAGCTCCCTCATGGGCTTCTCCTTAACCGCCTGAGGCCTTTCCATTGGGGGGAGGGCCTCAGGATCTTGAAACTCTAACCTAGGCCCTGCCCAAAAAATTTGGGCAGGACAGGGGCTCTTTTGAGCATAAAGCTGCTGGTTTCCATAGCCTTAAGAGTATACGTCCTCATAAAGGTCTTGAGGTTGGGGGAAAGGGCTTTCCTGGGCATACTGTACGGCCGAGTCTATCTCCCCCCTTGTGCTCTCCCAGATCTCTTGAAGCCTTTTCCTGGTGGCGATTCTTTTGCCCAAAAGGGTCTGCTCCAACCTTTTTATGGGGCACCTTTCCATCCATTGCTGCACTTCTTCCATGCTTCTGTACCTGCGACCCTGGTTGGGATCCCCCTCGTGGTGTCCCCTCCACCTGTAGGTCTTGCACTCCAGAAGCGTGGGGCCTTCACCAGCCCTGGCTCTGCGAATGGCCTTTCCGGCCTCCTGGAAAACGGCCACCACGTCGTTGCCGTCCACCGTCACTCCGGGCATGGAGTATGCAATAGACCTTACCGATATATCCTCTATGAGCTGATGCTGTTTTTGGGAGACCGAGATGCCATAAAGATTGTTCTCGCAAACAAATACCACCGGGAGCCGATTCACCGAGGCCAGGTTCAAGCCCTCGTGGAAGACCCCGTTGTTGCTGGAGCCGTCCCCGAAAAAACAAACGGTCACCTGGTCCGTTCCCCTCATCTTGCTTGAGAGGGCTGCACCCACGGCAATGGGAATCCCTCCCCCTGCAATGCCATTGGCCCCCAGCACACCTATCTCCACGTCCGCTATGTGCATGGAGCCGCCCTTGCCTTTGCAATAGCCGGTCTTCTTTCCGAAAAGCTCGGCCATCATGTATTTGAGCTGCGCGCCCTTGGCTATTACATGACCATGACCTCTGTGGGTGCTGGTGATGTAGTCCCGAGGCTCCAGTTGTGCGCATACCCCGGCCGCAACAGCCTCTTGGCCCACGTACAGGTGGGCCAGTCCTGGCACCACACCCCTGGCATAAAGATCTTGTATCCTCTCTTCGAAAAGCCTTATTTTCACCATGGTGGTGTAAAGAAAGAGCAATTGCTCACGGGAAAGTTCCATGGCGACCCCCTTGTTTCTCTGGGATGTGTGGCTTGAAAGCAAGGCTCATGCCTTGCCAGGTTGAGCCAGGAAAATACCCCATTGGGACTTGCCCCAAGAAAAACGCCTTTCAAAAAACTTCTTGAGGGTCGACTGTGAAAAAAAGTCTTTTCACACCCGATGAAAAGCCCGCCCTGTCACAAGCATCTTCTTGGAATAATTGGCCTATTCCAAGGCTTATTTTGATCTTTTGTCTTGGCTTTTGTTAGGATCCAGAAAGCGGCTCTTAGCAAATGCCCGGACTCTGGAGGCCCTTGCCCCATGGGTTAGCGTCTTGGGAATAAATGGACTCAGAAGCTGCTGGTGGGAAAGATAAGTGTTTCATTTTAGGACAGATGTAACAATTTGCTACAGTGCATAAGATTTCTTTTTGTTCATGCCCATCTGTTTCATGCGGCGGTGGAGGGTGCTTCGGGATACCCCTAGTCTGCGGGCGCATTGGGAGATGTTTCCATCACATCTGGCCAGGGTCCTGGCTATTATCTGCTCCTCCCACTCCTGCAGGGGCCTTTCGGGTTTCTCCTCCCAGAGATCTTTCTCCCGTTTCATCAGAAGCTGTCTTGGGAGATGTTTCACTTGGATGAGATCTCCCTCGCAAAGGATGGAGGCCCTCTCCAGGCAGTTCTCCAGCTCTCTTACGTTGCCGGGCCAGCTGTATGCCGCCATCACCCCCATGGCTTCCCTGGAGATCCGGATGGCGGATCTCTGAAGTTGAGTCGAGATCCTACCCAGGATGTGTTCCACCAGGACAGGCAGATCCTCTTTTCTTTCTCTGAGGGGTGGGATGAAGATTTCCACCACGTTGAGTCTGAAGTAAAGATCCTCACGAAAGTTTCTATTCTGCACCTCCTCCATGAGATCCGTATTGGCTGCAGCAATTATCCTTACATCCACCCTTCGGGGCCGCTCATCCCCGAGTCTCATGACTTCCCCTTCCTGGAGCACTCTCAGGAGCTTGGCCTGCATCTCTAGAGGCATGGAGCTTATCTCGTCCAAGAAAAGGGTACCTCCGTCGGCCAGCTCGAACTTGCCTATCTGCCCACCCTTCCTGGCTCCTGTGAAGGCCCCCTCCCTGTACCCGAATAGTTCCGCTTCTATGAGTTCCCTGGGCACTGCCGCACAGCTTACGGCCACAAAGGGACCAGCTTTCCTAGGGCTTTCATTGTGTATTGCCTGGGCAAAGAGCTCCTTGCCTGTTCCGCTTTCCCCCACCAGAAGTACCCTGGAGCCTGTCTTGGCTGCTATCTTGCCCAGTTCTATCTGGCGCTTCAACTTGGGATCCTCTCCCTTTATGTCCTCGAAAGTAAAGCGGGCCTGGTTTCCTCCGAAACGCTGTATGAGCTCGTTTACCCTGCGCCTTTCGGTAAGGATGAGGATCTTGCCCAGGATCCGGCCTTGGGTCTCCACGGGCCTGACCGAAACCACAAAAAGACCCGCTTTGCCGGGAAGATTCAGGCTCAGCTCCAAATCCTTTAAATCGCTCTCCGAAAGTATCTTTTCCCAGAAACTCTGTTCCATTCCCGCAGCTTCCCCGAAGCTCTTCCCAAGAAGCTGTCTTGCCGAGATTCCCAGCATCCTCTGGGCCACGCGGTTCATGTGGGTGACCCGGCCCTTCTCACCTATGGCCACGATCCCCTCTGAGACCGAATCCAGGAGCGTCTCCAGATAGGAGCTCAATCCAGCCTTCTCCCTGGCCAGTTGCTCTTCCCTGAGCTGCTTTTCCATGGCCTTGGCTGCAGAGACCGCCATGCCCAGGGTGTGTTGATGAATGCCTTTGGATCGGCCCGAGAGGGTAACGCTTCCCAGCAGCTCTCTCTCAGGAGAGAATACGGGGCAGGAAGAGCAGGTCCAGGGGTGATGGTTTACGTTGTAGTGTTGATAACCTGTTATCTGCACAGGACGCCGCAACAGCAAAGAGAGCCCTATGGCATTGGTGCCCACCTCGTCCTCGCTTCTTTTGCAGCCTGGTAGGTAATTGTTGGCCCTGGCCATCTCCATTATCTCCTCGTCCCCTGAGACCTCCAGAACATATCCATCCTTGTCCGCCAGGGTGATGATGAAGCCCGAGCCTCTGACAGAGCTGCTCAAGACCTCTAGGAAGGGCTTGGCCGCCCCCAGCAAGATCCCGTTTTCCTGCCTCCTTTGAAGAAGCTCTTGGGAGGAAAGCTTTACTGGTTTCGGCCTGGCGTATGGGTCCAGGCCATAGTGAAATTTGCAGCGCTTCCAGGACTCCACTATGTCCCGCCTGAGGGAGCCCCTGGACACGCGGCCACTGCTCACAAAACTCCTCCAGAACTCCTCATAGGGATCCTGTTTGACTCTCATACCATGGCCTCCCTTGCCATTGCTCAGGAGTTGGAGCCCTTCTGTGCCCAAGACCAGCCCTGGATCTAAGAGGCTTGCAAGCATAAAATTACCCTTGGCAATGGAATCACACAAGGGGGCGGACAATGGAAATCAAATTCAGGAAAGAGGATGTGGTATTTCACAGGGAGCAGTACTTGGAACATCTGGCCAGCATGAGGCCCAAAGACTACCAACCCCTTCTGGGCAAGAAAACCGTGGCCAAAGGCCCCTGGGAACACAGGCTTGCCAATCCCTATATGAGGGCAGCAAAGGCGCTGGTTTCCTTTGTGACCTGCGGTGAAAACATAAAATCAGACATATCCAGGGCCCTGGAACTCTTGGGCGGTCTGGAGCTGTGCATCAAGCCCTATGACCGGATCTTGTTGAAGCCCAACTTCAACAGCGACGACCCTCCTCCCGGCTCCACCTGCCTGGAGTTTCTCACTGCAGTCATAGAGCTCTTAAGAGAGCATGGATGCACAAAGATCACCGTTGGTGAAAGCGCCGGAAGACCATGGGTGCCTACCCAGAAGGTCTTTCAAAAAACCGGCCTGTCCCAAAAAATGGCCGAGCTGGGGATTCCCCTTTTGGATTTTGATGGCTCCTCGTACCAGGATGTACCCCTGCAGACCAGCTTTTGGGACCATGTGGCCTACCCCTTAGAACTTCAGGAGTTTGACAAGATAGTTTATCTGCCCACCATGAAGACTCATTTTACAGCAGGCTTTTCCATGAGTCTCAAGCTGACCGTAGGCCTGGTACATCTTTTCGACAGGATGATTCTTCACGCCGACAACAACATGTTTGTCTCCCAGAGGGCCGCCCAGTTGAACATTCCCGTGAAACCGGACCTCATCATCATGGACGGCCGGGTGTCATTCGTCAGTGGAGGGCCGGCCATAGGACTCGCAGTGCACCCGGGTGTCATCCTGGCATCTGGGGATCCTGTGGCCATAGACGTCCAAGGGGTTCGCCTCCTGCAAAACTATGCTGCTGTGAACCACCTGGGGGGAGATCCCTGGCATCTGCCACAGATCAAGGCCGCCACAGAACTGGGCCTGGGGGTCTCAAGCGACTCCCAAATGCTATTGGTGAGGGCTAGCTGAAGCCAAGAGCTTGACCATTCACAAGAGCTGGATCGGCTTTCCCATCCATTGAGCCACCGAGGCTGCAAGAGCTGATCTGTTGCCCTCAGACCCCATTTCCCATCTGTGGCTATGGCAGGTCTTGAATAAGAATGGGCACATCTTTGTGCTAGAATGAAGACTCAAGGGAAAGAAAGCCCCGGGTAAGCCCCCAAGAATCATGGGTAGGGGTGAGATCTTCATGTTTCTTTTCAACACCCTCACCAGGCAAAAGGAAGAGTTCAGACCCCTTGAGCCAGCTCGGGTCACCCTGTACAGTTGCGGCCCCACGGTGTACAGGGATGTGCACCTGGGTAATCTCAGGACCTTTCTGCTGGCAGACTGGTTGAAACGCACCCTGATCTTTTTGGGCTACAAGGTTTTCCACGTCAAGAACATAACCGACGTGGGTCACATGCGACAGGAACTTCTGGAAAGAGGCGAGGACAAGCTCATAGCAGCAGCCCGAAAGGCAGGCATGAGCTCGAGGCAGATAGCAGATCATTATACCAAAGCCTTCATGGAGGACGAGGCCAGGCTTAACATTCTTCCAGCCGATCTTTTCCCCAGGGCCACAGATCATATTCAGGAGTGCATCACTCTCATAGAAAGGCTCTTGGAAAAAGGCCACGCCTACGTTGTGGGAGGGAATGTTTACTTCGATGTGGCCAGCTTTGAAGCCTACGGAAAACTCTCGGGAAATCTCATCCAGGGACTGATGGAGGCCGTGAGAGTCGAGGCGGATCCTTACAAAAGGAATCCCAGGGATTTCACCCTCTGGAAGGCTGCAGAGCCTGGCAGGGAGATGAAGTGGCCGAGCCCCTGGGGAGAGGGATTCCCCGGCTGGCACATAGAGTGCTCGGCCATGTCTCTCAAGTACCTGGGGGAACGCTTTGACATCCATTCAGGCGGCGTAGACAACATCTTCCCACATCACGAGGACGAACTGGCACAATCCGAGGCCGCAGCAGGGCATAAGGTGGTCAATTACTGGGTGCACGGCCAGCATCTTTTGGCAGACGGGCTGAAGATGGCCAAGAGCGCAGGCAATGATTACACCATCAGGGATGTGGAGCGCTTGGGCTTTGACCCCTTGGCCTTTCGCTACCTTTGCCTTACCGTGCACTACCGAAGCCGGCTCAACTTCACTTTTTCAGCCTTAAGATCAGCTCAACGAGGCCTCTCCCACATACGAAGACACGCCGAGGATAAGGCCTGGCAGGAGGCCGAGCTGCCTTGCCAAGGCCCTGGGCTCAAGTGGCTCGAGGCTTTCATTGATGCCATCAAAGACGATCTGGCCATGCCCAGGGCGCTGGCCGTGGTTTGGGCCATGCTCCACGATAAGAAGCTCACAGAAGCTCTCAGGGCACGCTTGCTGATCCACATGGACAAGGTCTTGGGGCTGGGCCTGGAGAGCTGGCCCCAGCTTGCCACAGCTGTGCCCCCCGAGGGCCTGGGGCAGGTGGAGCTGAGGGATAGGTTGAGGTCAGCCGATTTGTTTGAGGAAGCCGACAGAATCCGCCAAGGTCTCCAAATGCAAGGCTTTGAGATAAGGGACCTGCCGGGGAAGACCTTGTTGTTGAGGAGATCCCGTGCCGAATGGAAAGGTCTGCCCAGGGAGATCTCATCTTCCCGAGAGGTAAGAAGCCTCCTTGAGGAGCCTGATCAATACGATTTCACGGTCTCCCTGGTGGCCTGGAACAACTCCGGAGAAATCCTGCGCTGTTACAAAGCCCTGAGGCAACACTGTCTGGGACACAGAATCCAGATCATCGTTGTGGAAGGGGGTTCTTCTGATGAGAGCCGGGAGGCCATCCTGAGGGCTCTGAGTTCTGATCCCGATGCAGCAGTGTGGCTGGCGGATCATCGTCTGGGGGAGGCTGCCTCCAGAAATGTGGCTTTACGTCAAGCCTTGGGCCGAATAGTGGTGCTTATGGACCCCAGTCTGGAACCCCTGGGAGATGTCATGAGCCCCTTGGAGCGCACCCTCCAAAACCCAGAGGTGGGGCTCACTGGTGCAGCAGGCCTGGTCACAAGGGATTGCCAGAAGTTCCATGATTCTCCAGGTCCTGAGGTCCACGCCATCACTCTTTACTGCATGGCCTTTCCCAGGCGGTTGGTGGCTCTGGCGGGCTGGATGGACGAAAGGTTTCGGTTCTACAGACACCTGGATCTGGATTACTCTTTCCGAATAAGACAGCTTGGATTCAAAGCTATCATCACCCCTGAGCTGCCTGTTAGATTTCATACCCACACCATCTGGGAGAGCATGGATCCCCAAGAAAGGTATCGTAGAAGTAGAGCCAATTTCTACCTGTTTTACAGAAAATGGCATCACCACACCCAGCTTTTCTCCCCTACCTCTTGAGCCGAAGGGGGCAGATAAGACTTGGGATGATCTCTATGTTTGCCAGGCTGCCCTTCACAGTCCCCTTGCTCAAGCCGGCTCCATGATCCCAGATTGGGATCTTCTTGGTGACATCACGTGGCCCTTGGGCTCTGGGCTTTGAATTTTTGGGGAAGCTCCTCAACCAAGCATAAATGAATGCCATCCCCGCTGGTGCAGAGCCTCTGGCAGCGGTTTCTCTGTGGGGGTGAC
This sequence comes from bacterium, assembly GCA_037481695.1. Lineage (NCBI taxonomy): Bacteria > bacterium. Next base: position 596,422 of record JBBFLE010000001.1, read on the forward strand.
TGGAGATCTGGTGGATCATGCTGGAGCGATTCGGATGGATGGGACCAAGAGTCTACTTCCTGGATCCATTTTTTTGCTTAGTAGGTTTTGGCTTTGAAGTTACTTGCAGTGAAACGGCCAGCCGTTCATAATTTAGAAAAGAGCTTCGGGGGGATCCAGAATTCATGGATCAGACACAAGCACTTGGCAAGATGCGCCTGGGTGACCAAGGGGTGTATGAGCAGGTGATGGAGGAGATGCTCCCTGGCCTTTACAGACTGGCTTACGGCATAACCCAGGATGCCATGGAGGCCCAGGATGCGGTTCAAGACGCCTTGCTGTCCATGGTTAGGAGACTCGAGGATTTTCAGGAACGTTCCTCCCTCTCCACCTGGCTTTACCGCATCACGGTGAATGCCAGTCTGGACAGGGTGCGTGGCAGGCGGCGAAGGGGCGAGACCATACCCATAGAGGAGTTTTTACCTGCTTTCACCGAGGAGGGAAGGTATGCTGAAGAAGTCGTGGACTGGTCCCAGGCTCCTTTGGACAGACTCCTGAGTTCCGAAGCCCATGAGAGGATCCAGCAGGCCATCGCCTCATTGCCAGAGGAACAGAGGGTTGTGCTGGTCATGAAGGATATGGAGGAGTTCCCTTTATCGGAAATAGCCCGAACCCTGGATCTGAGTGTTGCTGCGGTCAAGTCAAGGCTTCACAGGGCCCGTCTGGCCCTGCGGGGAGTTCTTTCATCTTATTTTCGTGAAAGGCAGGTGCCAGTGGCCAGGGGAAAGAGAAGAGACAAGAAGCACAAACATACCTGCCAGCAGCTCGTTGAGCTCTTGTGCGACTACCTCGAGGGGGATCTACCGCAGGAGGAAAAAGAGGAGCTGGATCTCCACATGAGAGAATGTGAGCCCTGTATGGCCTTTCTCAACACGTACAGGACAACTTCTCAGATTTGCAAAAGCCTCAGGCCAGAAGACATACCAAGGGAGATGAGAGAGCGGCTGGAAGCTTTCCTAAAGAAAGCCACCTCACGATCCAAAGCAGGCAGCTGATTCAGTGGATCCTGATTTGGCGGCGCACTTTTTTTTGAAGCATCAATCTAAGCACGATCATAAATAACCCCAGGGCCATGGCCACGGCTGTGGCCAAAGCCAGATCCGTTCTTCTCAAGGACAAAGATAGGTAAAAGGCCACTGCAGACAAAGCACTGAGCACCACCCAGATCCCCATTCCTGCCCCCTGATATCTAAAATGTCAACACCCCGTTGAATCGCATTGTTCAGCATTGATGGGCAATGCGGTACCAACTTCATCATGGCCGAAAAGGCTCAAGGCTAAACCCTTGTCAACCCCCTTCTTGGGGCCGGCCATGGCCAAATCTTCAAATGTCCCCATGCACCTAAGGACTCATCCCCCAACTCCAGAACTCTTGGTCCATTCCCTTGGTTAGCCCTTTCCTATGAAACCCTCCACGGCCCCCATGTATTGCTCCATTCCGACCCAGAGAAGATCATTGTGTCCTGCCTTTGGAATCACCACCATCTCTTTGCGTTCGGCCTTGCAAGCATCAAAGAGGGCAAGGCCGTCCTTCAGGGGAATTATCTGATCCCACTCCCCGTGAATTATCAAAGTGGGAAGCTTCACCCGGGCTATTCCACTCAGGTTGAAATGCCTCCACTGCTGAGGAATCTCCAATGCACCTGTGGGAAACCCTATCCTGTAGAGCAAGCCCAATGTGTCTGCAAAGCCGCTTTCCACCACCAGGCCGCTCAGCACATCCGTTCTTTGTCCAGCCACATGGATGGCCGGACAGCTCCCCAAAGAACGCCCCATGACCCATCTGGCAGAGCCAAAACCCCTGGAGGACAGCCACTCGCAAATGGGATCCATGAGATCCATGGCGTCTTGAAGCATGTTGCTGAGAGTGGGAATGCCGGTGCTTCTGCCGTAGCCCCTGTAATCCACCACCATCAGATTCAAATGGCGCTGAAGGTAAAGGCCTGCTATTTCATCATAATCACTGGCTATCTCTCCGTTGCCGTGGAAGAAGATCAAGTTGGGAAATTCCCTGGCTCCAGCATAAAACCTGGCTCCTATTTGGATCTCTGGGGAAACCTGGAACAGCACATCCTGGACCCCTGGGCTCTGGCAAGGCCCGGAGAGATCCCTTCTGGGATGAAATATAAAAGAGAGCACCAATGGATCTTCAAGGGGATCCCTCTGCCCGTTTGTTGCATCCTGCTTGGGAAAAACTTCTTTTTTTGAGAAGAACTCCTTTATGCCCATGAGCTGCAATTTAACACAAACCAGATCACCTAGCCATACCTGCCATGTCATTTACTCATCAATTTTTTTGGAGAGTAAATCCCGTTTGGGCGCTGTGGGGAAGCAAATTCAACAAAAATCACCTTTTCATGCTTCTGCGCCGCCCAGATGAAAGGAAGAAAACCGCTCCTTCTTGATGGGGCTCATGGACTTGGGCATATGATGGAATAAGCTTGCCTCTTTTTTGGTTCTCCATGATGGTGACTAAGCCTTGGTGAATCATGCACTCTGGAGTATTATTATCTTCGAAGAGGAACTGCAGGCTGATATCACTGATTAAGGGCCGGATTTGGGAAACTCTTTTACGAACCGGCCCATGGAGGTCTGGGCAGAGATGGAAAACGTGCCGATCACCAAGGCGGGCTATGATCAACTTTACCAGGAGCTGGAGAGGCTTAGAACAGTGGAGCTTCAAAAGAACGCCGGGCAGATTCAGAAAGCCAGGGAATTTGGAGATATTTCGGAAAATTCCGAGTATTCAGCCGCCAAGGAACAGCAGGCCTTTTTAAACGGCAGGATAATGAAGCTCCAGGAAATGCTCTCCAAGGTGACCATTGTTCCCACAGACAACCTTCCCAAAGATCGGGTGGTCTTCGGCAGCAAGGTGAAGGTGCAGGAGCTGGATACTGGGAAGGTTGGGGTCTACCAGCTGGTGGGCCCCTATGAGTCTGCTCCGGAAAAGGGGCTCCTTTCGGTAACATCTCCCATAGGCAAGGCTCTCATCGGCAAAGAGCCGGGAGAGGTGGTGGAGCTTAAGACACCAGGGGGGTTAAAGGAGCTGGAGATCCTGGAGATCCTGCCCTGAGGAACAAATGGTTTTTTGGCAGGCCATCATTGGGCTCAGCCAACCTCTACATTGTCTTTTGCGGCAGTCTCTTTGGCATGTGATTGGCGTAAAAAGATTTCCGGCTCCTCACAAGAATTTGTGGGTTAACTGTGGCATAGGGAGCTTGCCCAAGCCGTGGTAGAGAGCGAGTTTAAAAGTTTCTGCCGTACGATAACCAAAGGCTCTGTGGCTGATGGCCTTGGCCTTGTTATTGAGGGCTTCTACTGCACCGTTGTCGATTCGAACCTTGAAGTAGCTGAGGATATTTTCCTGATGGCGGCGTAGCATCCAAGCAAAATTCCTCATAGGCTGTAACCTGGAATGAGTGGCCCACCAGAACCACTGCTGAAGGAATCTGTTGGCCCATGCAGGATGGAGGTAATTCCAAAACCTCCGAAATGCCTCCTTGAGCAAATACGCCCGATTAATCTTCAGATTAAGCCTTTCCAACTCAGTAAACTACCCCCGACCTTGTCGGGGGCTTTCTTCGGGCCAGCGACTCCTGACAATGTCATTCGCCGCTGTCCCTCCAAAGCCGAAGCTGTTCCACTCTCATCTGGTCTTCTTGCTTGGCTTTCACATACATCCTGATCACCTCCCTGTCGATCCCAACAGTGCTCACGAAATACCCCCTCGTCCAAATATGCATCCCCCAGTACTTCTTCCGTAACTCGGGAAACTCTCTCTCCTTATATACTCCGAACTCTTGCCCTTCAACACCTTCATCACCTGGGCCGGCGAATACTTCGGAGGAACCGACAAATACATCTGGACGTGATCCGATGCGATGGCCCCCTCAATAATGTCCACGTCCAACCACTCGCACAACTCTATCAAGATCTCCTTCAGCCGTGCTTTGATTTCCCCAACCAATACCTTATACCGATACTTCGGTACCCACACAAAGTGATATTCGCACCGATACGTAGCATCCGACGACTTCCGAAAACCCTCCATCCCCTGACCTCCTCAAAATCGAACAGGAGGTCACTCTGCCACAGCCTGTGGCTCACCAACATCGTTGGCTCGCAGAAGGTGTGGGGCCTCCGCCCCCACATCCCACCGCTGACATTGTCAGCGGGTTAGACCTAGACTTAGCATCAAGCTTTGCATGCGTTGACGAGTAATGTTCCGAAGGAGTTCCAATTGAGGCGGAAGGCAATTAACTAGAAAGCTATGACAAGAGAAAGTATGCCCTGTGATCAATCTAAAAGCACGGAGGGTGAGAGTGTGAAAAAGGCTATTTCGGCTGTGGCCCAAGTTTACAGAGCATGAGAAGTTAATTGGTGTATCATTCCGTCAGCCCATTTTAGGGTAAATTGTGGTCACTACATCTCAAGTTCGCACTATCTTGGTCCTGACGGGTTTGGCCGGCAGATTCAAGGCCCGGTACCTTTCCAGGTGGAAGGGTTCCGGGCCCGCGGCCTGCCGGATGGTAATGCGGTCTCCTTGATCATTGGTCATGGTTACGGTGACCCGCATCTGGATGGCCACGAGATGAAAGGCCAGGATAGTTTACTGCCCTCGTGTATCCACTAAAGAATTGGTAAACTTGGGCTAGAGTGGAATAACACTGGATGTCAAACGCTTCGGGAAGAGTGCGAAAAGCCTAAAGTAGCACCACTCTAACTCCCAACAGCTCCGTTCTAAGAAGTTGTACAATCTCGCAACCATGTCTTGGGCTTCCCTATTATAACTCCAGGGCATGTTCTCAACTCCCCAGAAAAAGGACCTTTCAGAAAGGCCTCCCTTGGACGGTTCTCTTGTCTTAGCTATAGGTATATGCCTTAGGGGCCCTGCGAATCCATATCTCACCGCTTGCTTCTTCCTGGAAAAGGCCGCTTTCCTCCAAGGCTGAGACCACCTTGTCCAACATGCTCTCGGCTATACAGATGTCGCACACTTCCCGTGCTGAGGACATGCCCTTTACTCTTGTGCCTTGGTCAAAAATCTGCTTCATCCTGCTGATGGTCGCGCCTCCTGCTCCAACTTTCATGGCTGATTTAACGAGGTCTTTTCCAGTTCCTTCATTGCACACCACGGACAAATCCAGAAGATCCAAGAGAAAATAATCCGCTGTTACCCCAACCAACTCCTTGTGGGAACGTCTTCGCCATACCATATCCCCCTTCAACTCATCCAGTGCCGCAATTATCTGCTCCACGCTGGCCACATGTCTTGTGGGACCGCATGTAATTCTGGTATCCACCACCCCCTTGCTTATGGGATACAGGTAGATGAAACCCTTTCCGGGGCGGTCCAGTTGTCCGGTGCGAATCATCATCCTCATCAGAGTATCTGCGTCATAAGAGCTTGCTGCAATGTGGATGATTTCTTTTTGGCCGGGTATGGCTATGCGGAGAAGCCCCAGTCTGTCACGAATCCCCATTCCTTGCCCAAAGGAAATGGCCGGCACGCTAACCCCCATATCCAGGGCTATGCGTGCCACCTCGTTGGCCTGGCCTCTTTGCACCACACAGCATATTCCCACCAGCGAAGACTGCTTTATTGCTGGATTTTCACCTGGGGGAGGGAACTGAACATCCAGGGCCCATTTGTGCCTGCCCAGCACCTCCACCTGCTCGCCGTACACAGTCCCTCGACCGGGTACCATCAACTCACACCGCTTGACCACGTAATCCAAGGCAGCCTCTTGCTGCTGAGGCGCCACCAAGAATTGAACCATCTCCCCGGGCTCTTCCACCAGGCGGAAGCGCTGAAGCAGGTCCAAACCCCTCCTGCTCTCGTGCAAAGTGAGGATACGAACTGGAGTCATACCGTAATCCTTCAGACCAACTCGGTCTAATTGCGAGAGGAGGGCTGGGGTCAATCCCTTCTTCAGAATACAAGTAATCAAAAAAGCTCTTATTTTCTCCACAACTCTAAGCCCTCTTCACTGCAAAGTCTTCTCAACGATGATCTTGTCTGTTCGTCCCAGCCGAAGCCCAACGGTCAGCACCGTGAGAATTGGCCCCACCGAGGCCATGGCCAAGATGCCAAAGCCCTCCACCACCTCCACCTGGGTTCCCAAGCCCAGGCCCATGGCCAAGACCAGAGGAACGGTAACAGGACCCGTGGTAACCCCCGCACTGTCCCATGCGATGTTAACCATTTCTTCGGTGGAGCACCTTGTGAGGATCAATGCCAGTAGGTAAAGAGGAGCTAGTAACCAAAACAACGGAATGCCCAATACTATCTTTAGAACTCCCAGGCACATGCCCATTCCAACCCCAAGGGCCACCGCATGAATGAGCGTGTTTTTTCTGAAAGTGCCCACCGTGATTTCTTCTACAGCCAGGCCAAGGGCATTGAGGGCTGGCTCCGCCAAAGTGGCTCCGTAGCCCATGATCAAGGCAAAGAGGATTATGAGAAGTATCCCCTGCCAACCCTTCTCCTTGCCCAGAATAGGGCCTCTTACAGGCACATGAGTATATGTTTTCCTCTGGGCATCGATCCTGCTGTCATCCACAGTGACCGCCTCTATTCGGCCATTTGTTTTCCAGTAAAAAAACTTGTGCTCTTTGCCGTGTTCATCCAGAGCTGTTTGAATATTCTTCTCATCGAAATTCTCTATTATCACCGTTTTCTCAGGCAACGAGATGCTCTTGAAGGACACAGGCAATCTATCCCCCACCTGATTCCCCAGCCTTGTAAGCCCGGTTTCCATCCCCATGTTAAAGAGCGTCATTCCCACCAGGGCCAAGAAGATCCCCAGCAGGATCTCGTCGGACTGAGGCAATCTTTCACGCAGTACCAGCAAGAGAACCAAGAGTAAGAACCCCACAAGGGGAATAACTGCCTGCGATGAAATCAAAATGTTCTTGTAGATCAACTGACCGATTCGACCCCTTTGTCCAGAGATCTCCTCCTGGCTTCGGTTCAACAACTCGGGCTTCACCTCTGAGATCCAGCCCCGTTGTTGGCCTGATGCCTTTCTAAGAATCCAGTGATGGAAGGCGCCTATTTCTTCCCCAAAAACTCTTCTCATCCTACCCTCATCCAAACAAAGCGACTTGATGAAAGCCGCCATCTCTTCCCTGTTATCATTCCAAAATAAGGATTGATCCTTGTCGCTTCCGTTTTCCATGACGTACCTAACAAGTTGATCTTCATCCCGAAAAAGAGGAAGGATCTTGGCACGGTTTGCGTGATTGAAGAAATCCTCTCTGCTCATGGGTTCTGGAGCCACTTGGGCCAGGCCGATGCCCAAGACCAGAACACTCACCACCGGGAACAGGGATGCCAGGGTCACCACACCAAACCCTGAGTTCTCTAGGCTCTCTCGGCCCACCACGCGACAAACACCTATCCCCAGTGCCAGGATCAAAGGCACTGTGACAGGTCCTGTGGTTACCGCTCCGCAATCCCAGGAAAGACCGGACATGGAGACCAGTTTGGGATCCAGGTAGGCCCATCCCGTGACAGCCAGAAGGCATGTCACAAGCAGGTAGATGAAAGGCTTGAGAGACCAACCATAGAGGTAGCGCAACATTCCCAGCAGGACCGAAACACCCACTCCTAGTCCCACTGCCCAAACCAGATAGTGGGAATATTTGTTCAGGGCCAAAAAGAGCACAGGAGCCTCCCAAGGCTTCACACCAAGCCCTGCATTCTTCAGGATTCCTATGGCCGGCTCGGCGAAGGTGGCTCCAACACCCAGGACAAGGGCCACAAACAACACGGTCCCAAGGTTGCTTTTCTCCGGAAGCCTCAGACCAATTATTTCACCAAGAGGCATGATGCCCAGCACCAGACCCTCCATGAAAAAAGCCAAACCTACCACTATTACCACCACACCGAGGGCTATGCTCCAGGCATCCAGGATTTCCATCCCCAAGATGAGGGTCTGGAATAGAACTAGATAGGAAATGATGACAGCCACGGACTTTACCTGCTCGAGCAGCTTGCTCTTGACATACTGTGCCAGGATCTCAAAGCGCTGCCCAAAGGTTATTTGCCTACTTGCCGTATTGGCGGATGATTCTCTTTCAGACACAGTAGTTCCGTCCTTGGATTTGCCTCTTTCCACAGACACTGCTTCAGGCCCAGCCTCCTCGGGCCATCTTAGGATCTTTTTTCTTGGAATGGAACAGACTCCTCGTCTTTACCAAACTGCATCATGGAGCCTTGGTGAATCATGTACGCCAAGTCCAGCAGATCAGAGGATCAACTTCTTTTCTTGCACACACTGATTCTTCTCCTTGGGTCCGGGTCCTTGCTGGGACTTGGAAATGACCAAATGTAACCGGGAGCTTGGGCACATGGCCCTGAGTTCTCGGGATTTGGCCATTGATTTGGACTAAGGGCAATAGATACAGAGTTTCCTGGCCTTGGTCAAGCACCTGGAGGCTCGGTGCCAGTCACCTAAAGAGTCCCCAATCGGTTCAGAGCCTGGGAAAAATCACCATTCGTAGCCCAGTCATTGCTCCATAAGGGGATCTTGGGCAGCCCATGTTGCCCCAATAAAGGATTTGTGCTAGGTTTGCCATGGTCCGGCCCAACAGAAAGATTTCTTTGAAGTTCATGGATTTCCCTAAGCCAAGAGCCGTGAGGCCAACAGATGTCTTTCTTGCCAGGTTTGACACATTGATTGCCTGGACAGGCCAAGGGGGGTGAGGGATGGGCAATTACAGAGAAGAAGATGATAAGGGCTCAAATCTCAGAAGTGAAGGAGTTGATGAGTTAAAGAACTCTTCCTCCATGGGGCCTGCGCCATGTTCCCAGGAATCCCACGAGAGGCCATTGGCAAGGACAGGCGAGTTACACAATTCCTGGGATCTGGTCACAGCCAGACTTGGGGACCGGTTCATAGCCCTCATGCTGGATACGGTCTTGCTCTTGTCCCTGGCAGCCCTGGTTGGGATGTATGCGGCCTCCAGGCTGGGGGGAATAACAGATCATGGCTTTTCCTTGGAAGGCAAGCCTGCTCTGGTGGCACTGGCCGCCATGTTGGTGCTGGGCTTCGCTTATCATTGGCTCATGGAGGGACTGACCGGTGCCACCTTGGGCAAGGCACTCATGGGCCTGCGTGTGATGGGGCCCACGGGCAGGCCCTGCGGGCTTAAGGCCTCCCTGGTAAGGAATCTGCTGAGGGTCCTGGACGGGCTAGGGCTGTATTTGGTGGGTTTAGTAGTTGCAATCTTCTCCAAGAAACGTAAGAGATTGGGAGACCACCTGGGCAAGACAGTAGTGGTGGAGTTTCCTATTTCCGGTCTTCTTAAGGCCTCAACCTTCCTTTTATGGATTCTGGGCACAGCAGCAGGAATCTGGTTTTCTTACAGCATCCACTCACAGGCTTCCCTGGCCAAATCAGAGCTGCAGGGCCCAGGGCCCCACTTTGCGGAAGGTTCAAGGGAATCTGTGGGAATTAAAGCAGAGCCTCTTCAGGGTGCAAGTCTGGCGCAGACTTCCCAGGCTCTCTCGGTGGTAAATCTGGAACTTTTTGGAGAAGACCACAAGACTCAGAAGCGTGATGGTCCCTTTGAGCCTGGCAAGAAGCTCACGGCCAAGTTTCAGGTAGTAGGCTTCACCACGGACCCCAAGGGTGAGGCCAGGCTTTTTTTTGATGTGGTGGCATTGGATCCTGAGGGGCTTGCTCTGTACGAAAACTGGAGGCCCACCTTTCAGGGTTCTCCAGGCTCACCAGAGGGAGCCATCCCGGCCAACATGGAGTTGGATATCCCGGTTTATGCTCCATCGGGGCTTTACAAGCTGGTCATAAAAGTCAGGGATGATATCAAAAAGAACGAAACCCAAGTTGTGAAGGAATTTTCGGTCAGGTCTCCCCTCTGGGCTTTACCCAGGGGCCTGGAGGTGCGGGACTTCACCTTTTCAGGCAGCGAGAATGGCCCGCCCCTTCCCAAAGCCCAGATTCAGGGGGGCAAGAGGCTCTATATGGCCTTTAAGGTAGCCGGATTGCAGTTTCGAGATGACCGACCGGCTCTGTCCATTGATATGCAGGTATTGGATCCCGAGGGGGAGTTGCTCCTTAATCAACCTGGCATAGTGGAACTCAGGGATCCAGTGCGGTACCATCCTGCCACCTTCTTTGCCAGAATAACTTCTTGGTTGGATTTCCCGGATGAAACCCCCAGGGGTGTTTACACGGTTCGATATCTCCTGCATGACGGAAACTCCGGGGCCAGCCTAACGCACGAGGCCAAAATAGAAGTGAAATGACTGAGCACTCCACCAGGTTTTTCAGGCTCTGGGTTGTTTGGCGATTTCTGGCAGCAAAGATCCGCAGACAACCTAAAAAGATCGAGAGGCTCGGAGCGCTCCTTGTTCCCCTACCTGGGATTGTTCCTCAAGGCCCGTGACCCTGGGCTAGGGCCCCGAGCCCATGGGTACATTTGGCCTTCTTGGGTTCTGAACCCGGGGGGCCCCCTTTAGGGAAGACAAAGAGCCTTTGAGTGTGTATCCGTTGGTCTTGGGATGAGATGAGGTTGCCTCCAGTTACTTGCTGATTTTGCATCAAAGGGCTTAGGTTCGAGGCTGTGTTAGGGTTGTGAGGGAAATGAAAAAGTTCCTAAGGATCTGGGCTTGGGCTGTGTTCTTTTTTCTATTCATCGTCCAGGCCCATGGCGTGATCAATCTGAGCTCTCAAAGACCCATGCATGACTCGGGCATGACATTTATGCAGGCCTTGGTCCTGGGTGTAGTGGAAGGCCTCACCGAGTACCTGCCTGTGAGTTCCACCGGACACCTGCTTCTTGCCCAAAGGGTCATGGGAATCAGCGGCGAGAAGGACTTTCGAGCTGGGAATCCCCTCAGAAAAGAAGCCTCTGATGCCTATGCAGTCTGCATACAGGGGGGGGCCATCCTTGCGGTCTTGCTCTTGTACTGGGGGAGGATCAGCTCTATGGCCACCGGTCTCCTGGGCAAGCATACCCAAGGACTCAACCTGGCCCTTAAACTGGGCTTGGCCTTCCTGCCCGCAGCAGTGGTGGGACTTCTTTTTGAAGGTGTCATAAAAAGATACCTCTTTGGAGCATGGCCCATCGTGGTAGCATGGTTTGCAGGTGGAGTCCTGATCCTTTGGTTCTCGAGGCGCAATGTAGCAGGCGCGGAGCTGGGACGAGGGCTGGAAGATCTTGGTTGGAAAGGGGCTGTCCTCATAGGGCTCATACAGTGCACGGCCATGTGGCCGGGGGTGAGCAGGAGTCTTGCTACCATTTTGGGAGGACTGGTGGTGGGACTCTCCCTTGGAGCGGCCGTGGAGTTCAGTTTCCTTCTGGGCATGCTCACCCTTGGAGCAGCCACCATCTATGACATGCTATCCCATGGAAGACTAATGCTGCAGTTTTTCCAGCCTGTTTCCATGGCCGGTGGGTTTTTGGCTGCTTTTTTCTCGGCTGTGGTGGCCGTGAGGTGGATGGTAGGATATCTGCAGAAACATGGGCTTCAGATCTTCGGTTATTACAGGATGGTCTTGGCTGTGGCTGTATCCATCCTGCTTCTTTTGGGGGTATTTTAGCATCTGGTGGTATATCTCGGGTGGCCGCGGGAGTAATCCGGGGGTTCTTAGACAAGCAAGGGGGTGCTTCTTGAAAAAAATCAATCCGCTTAGGCTTGTCACGTTATTGCTTCTGGGCTTGAGCTTATCTTGCAGCAGCACTCCGGCTCCCTCCACTTCGGCTGGATTGGATGATGATCTCATCACAGCGGAGGTGCTTGAGAGGATTAGCCTGGAGCCCTCCTTGAGAAGTGCCTTCATCAATGTTCAGACCAGCCAAGGCATAGTTACCCTAAGAGGCATGGTGGAAGATGGCATAGACCGCAGCCTGGCCGAATCCCTGGCCTCCAAGGTGGAGGGAGTAAAGGCAGTGAGAAACCTCTTGGAGACAAAAAGACAGGGCCGCCATCCCTTTTTCAGAAGATGGTAAGGGGTATCTGGGAACCCATCTGTCTCCCATCTGTCTTGACTAACCCAGACTATTCCCAGATATGGATGGCATTGGAGGCTGCAAGCCAACCCCCAAACCACCCAATTTTGTCCCAGAGCGGGCAAGGATCGGATGGGAAAAACAGCCCGCACTTGAGCACAAATAAGTTCGTCACAGAATCTGGTTAGGTTACATTAGCCAGTATGGCTCGCCAATTCTCCATAAGGGTTTGGAGATCCCCTTTTTGAGAAATGGTGGATCTGGCCCTTGACAAGCCGGATTACTCGCCCATTGCTTGATCTTGGTGGCCATGAAATCATGGCTCTCCCTCTAGCCCTATAGCCTTGGCCACCTCTCGCATGCCCTGAATGACCTCTTCTGTGAGCTGCCACACATCCATTCCCAGCATGGCTGCCCCCTTCTCTATGACCGCGCGATTTACCCCAGCAGCAAAGGCCTTGTCCTTCCATTTCTTTTTGACTGACTTGACTTCCAGATCCATCACGCTGCGAGAGGGTCTCACCAGCGCCACTGCTGTTATGAGGCCAGTGAGCTCGTCCACAGCATAGAGAACCTTCTCCATTTCTTCCCTGGGTTCCACATCGCTGCAAAGACCCCATCCATGGGAGACTATGGCCCTGATGTATTCTTGAGGCCATCCTCTTTCCTCTAGAATCTGCGGGGTCTTCTTGCAATGCTCCTGAGGATACTTCTCATAATCTAGATCGTGCACCAGCCCTATTACTGCCCATTTCTCCTCGTCTTCACCACGTCTTCGGGCCATATACCTCATCACGCCCTCAACACAAAGCGCATGTTTGATAAGACTTTCATTTCCATTGAATTCCAAAAGTAAGTTCCAGGCCTCTTCCCTGGTGGGTCTGTGCTCCGGGCTCATTGCTCTTCCTCCCACGCATAAATGAAGCTAAACCATGATACATCAGGAATCTTAAAAGGCCCTCTTACTTTGGTCTCAGGACCCCCGAAACCCCATTTAGTCCCTATCTTTTCCCAAAAAAAATCGCTTTCCAGACACGAGTCTCTCAAACCCAAGGCTTTCCTGACCCATGGCTGTTTGGAGTCTTTTCTAAAGCAAGAAGCGCAAGTCAAGCTTCTCCTTGGGACTTATACGGTTCATACAGTGTAGGCAGACTGGCCAGTCTTATTTGGTCTTGAGAGAAATTTTCTGGGTTCAACTCCCCCGGGATTCCTCTTCATCCAGAGTAAATTCCAGATTCCTTTCTTCCTCTGGAAGCACCACCTCGGCCTCCAGGTCCAGCTCCAAGGTGTCCTCTTCGGGGGAGATGGGTTTGGCCGCATCCCGCACATAAACCTCCACCCTCTGGTCCCTGCACAAGGCAAAGGTGTGCCCCACCGATACCTGTCCTTTCCCTTCGGCCACACCATCGGGAGTCTTTAGCCGAAGCAACCCGTAGCCCAGATCGCGCCAAACGGTTATTCCGTCGGCGTCGTGCAGTTTTACCCAAAGCTTTGGCTTGCCTTTGGCCACCCAAAGCTCGTCCGGAAATCTCTTCAGGGCTGAATCCACATTATCGAAAAAAAACTCGTCAGCCATCTTTTCTTGATCCTGGAGCACACGGCTCATTCGGCTTGGAACAAACTGGCCGCGCGTTCCAGGTCTTCCTCCTTCACATGCACTATGAACAGTGAACTGGCCGAGCCGCTCAGCACAGAACCATACACGTAGTCTATGTTGATACCCTCCCGTGCAAAGGCAGCGGCAGTTTCCCCCAGGCTTCCTGGCCGGTTTTCCAGAATGATAACCAACACCGGCGTAGTCTCCACAGGGTAACCGGCCTCTTCCAGGACCCTCACGGCCTGTTGGCTTTGATTCCTTTCCACCACAAAACGGATCACCGAGTAGTCTTCAGAATCCCGGATTATGGATCCGTAACTGGCTGCAGTGGCAATGCGCCGGCCTGTTAGCTCCCTGGCCTTGAGCAATCCCCGCACGTAATCCTCAGCGTTCTGGATGCTCATGCCCAGTATGTTTATGTCCTTTTCCCTAAGAAGTTGACAAAGCCCGGCCAGCTGGCCTGGGGCGTTCTTGAGAAAAGCAACTATCTGTGTCTCGCGGTACATTCCATGCCTCCGGTGGAAGAAAAAGATATTGATGGATAATATATTAACCAGAGATATTGAGCAAGGCCGAGTATCGGAGCTTTGGCTCTCTAAAGGCCAAGTAAATGCTGAAAAACTCTGTCAGGGGCAGCAACTTTGCCCATCAAGATGGATATTGCCGGGAAATTCCAACCAAACCTCCTTTCTTGGCCTGGGCCTGGTCTTTGGGGTTCATCACACGGGGCCGAATCAGGGAAATCACGGTGAATTGAGCGGTCAAGAATATCCAAATCAGGAGCTACCTCCTCCATGGGGTGAGTCGTATTGACACATGGGCCCAAGGGGGTTTTAGTATGTTGCAGGATTGGAGTGAGCATGCTGATTGATCCTTTTCAGAGGGTAATAGATTATCTTCGTATTTCGGTGACGGACAGGTGCAATCTGCGGTGCCTTTACTGCATGCCGCAGGATGGGATAGAACCGCTACCTCACCAAGAGATTCTGACCTACGAGGAGATCCTGAGGGTGGCCCGGGTGGCCGTTGGGCTGGGCATCAGCAAAGTGCGTCTTACCGGTGGGGAGCCGCTGGTGCGCAGGGATCTGGAGCGCCTTGTAAGCAAGTTGGCTGGCATAGATGGCATAAGAGATCTGAGTATGACCACCAATGGTGTGCTCCTGGAACAAAGAGCCAGGTCTTTGCGAGATGCGGGCCTGAAACGTATAAACATCAGTCTGGATTCACTGAATCCTGAGCGATATAGGGCCATAACCCGAGGCGGGGACTTGGGAAAGGTCTGGGCGGGCATACTGGCTGCCCTGGAAGCCGGCATGCACCCTGTTAAGATAAACGTGGTGGCCATGGATGAGCACAACGGAGACGAGATTCTCTCTTTCGCCAGGCTCAGCATAAGCTGGCCCATAGAGGTTCGTTTCATAGAGCGTATGCCCTTGGGTACCCAGGGCCGTTGCCAGAGTGACGGTTTTCTCTCAGCAGAGTCCATCCTGAGAAGATTGGAAGAGGCCTTCTTCTTGGAACCACTTGAGATGAGAACTGGCAATGGTCCTGCTCAGCTCTATCGCATTGAAAAAGGCCTTGGAACCATAGGCATCATCGCCCCCATGACCAGGCATTTCTGTAGCTCCTGCAATCGACTAAGACTCACCCCTGATGGCCGACTGCGGGTCTGCCTCTTCTCAGACCATGAGGTGGATATCAAGGGGCTGCTGCGATCTGGAGCATCCGACAGAATGCTCATGGAAAGAATTCAGGAGGCCATCTCCAGGAAGCCATCCCAGGGAAGCCCAGGCCCTCAGGCAGACCTTCGCGTAAAAAAGTGTGTAAGGCCCATGAGCCGAATAGGAGGTTGATGGGGCCAGGAGTCTGTTGATCCCACAGGTTCAGACCCATGAACCGAAGGCATTTGCGTCCCGCATGGCGGGTATGTAGCCGAACCAGGAGGGTGAAAGAATGCTTTTGCTGGCTGACCTGCACATTCATTCCCCATATTCCCGAGCCACCTCCAGGGAATTAAGGCTGGAGACCCTGCATGTTTGGGCGCAGAAAAAGGGACTGGGCCTTGTGGGCACAGGTGACTTTACGCATCCTGCCTGGTTCAGGGAAATCCTGGAAAAGTTGGAGCCAGCAGAAGAAGGTTTTTGGCGTCTGAAACCTGAGCTGGCCGCTTCGGTGGAAGCAGAAGTGCCTCAGAGCTGCAGGTCTGAGGTGCGTTTTGTGCTACAAGGAGAAATAAGCACCATCTACAAGAAGGCTGGGCGCACCAGGAAGGTTCACCACCTGATCCTCATGCCTGACAGGATCTCAGCAGAGAAACTCATCTTGAGTTTGGAAAGAGTGGGCAATTTGAGATCCGACGGCAGGCCCATCTTGGGTCTGGACTCCAGGGATCTCCTGGAGCTTGTATTGAATGCCTCTGAACAGAGCATCCTGATACCGGCCCACATTTGGACTCCTTGGTTTTCGGTCTTTGGATCCAAGTCCGGCTTCGATGATCTGAACCAGTGCTATGGCGACCTCACAAGATACATAACAGCGCTGGAGACCGGGCTATCTTCGGATCCAGCCATGAATTGGAGATGTTCCCAACTGGACTCCTATCGCCTGGTTTCCAATTCAGACGCACACTCTCCATCCCGTTTGGGGCGGGAAGCAAACCGATTGGACATTCCCATGTGTTTCTCAGGCCTCAAGAAAGCCCTCAGCACAGGGGAGGGACTCTTGGGAACATTGGAGTTTTTCCCTGAGGAAGGCAAGTACCATCTGGATGGACACAGGGAATGCGGAGTTCGAATGGAGGTCAGGGACACACTGTCCCATAATTTCCTATGCCCCTCCTGTGGGAAACCGTTGACCGTGGGAGTTCTTCACAGGGTGGAGGAGCTGGCCGATAGAGAACCAGGGACTCGCCCCGAGGGATCAAAGCCCTTTGAGCGTTTGCTGCCCCTGGAGGAAGTGCTGGGAGAACTTTTGGGCTGCAGCAGCTCGAGCCGTAAGGTGAAGGAGCTGTACAGCAAGATCCTTTCTCGCTGGGGACCGGAGATCCCCTTTTTGAGCCAGATGTCCCTGGAGGTATTGAGGGGAACATCCCTGGCCCCTCTGGCAGAAGCCTTAGACAGGATGCGAAGGGGAGAGGTGATTCTGGAAGCCGGGTTCGACGGACAGTATGGAGTGGTTCGTCTTTTCAGGCCCGGAGAAAGGAGCTCGCTGGGCGGGCAAATGAGCCTCTTGGGAGACTGGGACCGCTTTACTGATCCACCAGCGCCCCGTTATACTCCCGGGGTTAAAGAAGCAGCTCACCCATCTGTTCTTACCCCTGGGGAGACCAAAAGGCTCGAATCTCACCCACTGGATTTGCATCAGCAGAAAGTTGTTCTCAGTTCTGAAAAGGCAATCCTGGTCATCGCAGGCCCTGGCACGGGTAAGACCAGGGCACTGACACAGAGGTTGGCTTTTTTGATAAAAAATGGTCAGGCCAAGCCTGAAGAAGTTCTGGCAATAACTTTCACACAAAAGGCTGCCCTGGAGATGCTAGAACGCTTGAGCGTACTTTTGGAGACCAACCACCTGGAGTCTGGCTTGAGTGTGAAGACCCTCCATGCTTATGGGCTTGGGCTCATAAAGAATTACTGGGACCGCATGCGCGGTGGAACAGGTCCGATACTGGCAGACGAGCTCATGAGGAAGGATATCTTGAAAAGGGTCTTTGATTTGGGGCAGATCCAAGGCCATCCTAAATCTTACACCAGAGTTCTGGAGAGCATATCCCGTTACAAGCAGGGTCTTCTGGAACAGGAGCATGAAAGGAAGATGCTGGGAGAGCTGGTCAGGGCTTACGACCAAGAGCTGAGCCGCCAGGGAGCAGTGGATTACGAGGATCTGCTCTTGTTGCCCCTTGAGCTTTTAAGAAGAGATGAGGAGGTAAAGCGTCAGGTCACAGCAAGAATCCGGCATCTGTTTGTGGACGAATTCCAGGACATGAATCCCATACAACTGGAGCTTCTGGGGGAGCTCATGGGCCCGCAAACCAAAGTTACCCTCATAGGAGACCCTGACCAGTCCATTTACGGATTCCGTGGAGCCAGGCCAGCCCAACTCCTGGAGTTAAAAACTCTGGTCCCTGAGGCAAAGGTCATGCTCTTGGAATTGAATTACAGATCAACGGCCACCATTGTAGAGGCAGCCTCTGGGGTGATTTCCCATAATCCGGCTCTTTTCCCCCGAAGCATGAGGCCTTCTCGTGAAGCAGGGCCTCCTATCCAGATATGCCTTTTTGATTCCCCTGTGGCGGAGGCCATATTCGTGGCCCAGGAGATAGACAGGTTGCTGGGAGGGACAAGCCACTGGGCCATGTTAAGGCAAAGCCCCCTGCCGCAACCGCAAGTACATCCTTTGGGCTTTGGCGATATAGCAGTTCTTTGCAGGCTCCACAGCATGCTTGCCCCCCTAGGGGAAGCCCTTGCCCGGCAGGGTATTCCATGTGAAAAAGTAGAGAGGGCCAGGGAGGAATCCCCCATGGGGCTAGGCATCCTCCTGGGAAAAATCCGTCAGATGTTGGGCGGCCTTCCAGAAAGCTCTCCCGAAAAATGGAACCCCGAGGCTTGTTCCTCTTGCACTGGGATGATGGACTCTGGGAAAAAAGCCGGGGAGGTGATAAACCTGCTCCTCCAGGAGCTCTCAGAAAAGGAGCCGGCCATTAGGATTTATGCGGCCCGGCAGGAAAGCCAGTTCCAAAGGTTCCTTGAGTCAGCTGCCACCTGGCCTGGAGATGTGAGGGAATTCCTGGATTACTGGGTCCTCCTTTGGGAAGAGGACCATCCTCAGCCTGCTACAGACAAAGTTTCCCTGATGACAGCCCATGCGGCCAAGGGTCTGGAGTTTCAGGTGGTCTTTGTGGTAGGGTGCGACGAGGATGTATTTCCCTTGAGGCAGCAAGGGACACTTGCCTACCTGGAAGAGGAGAGGAGACTCTTCTATGTTGCCATGACCAGAGCCAAAGAACTGCTTTATCTCACCACAGCAAAGAGTCGAGAGCTTCCGGGAGGGATAAAGGGTAAGGGACCTTCACGATTCCTCGAGGAGATTCCCAAAGACAAGCTCAGCAGGAGACAACCCACCTTTGGCCCCAGCCCGAATCCCGTGCAACTGAGCCTCTTCACAAACAGGTAATTGATAAAGCTATCTTCATGGAGTTTCAAGAAACTCTCTGGAAGCAGGCTCTTGTGGCTTGAATCTCCCCTTGCCTTGCCCTGGCCAGATTAAATCTGCCCTCACCATTGAGCAGGATTTCCAAATTTGGCTATTGACAATGCCAAGAAGGTCCCTGGCCTGCATTGTTCAAGACAATCTTGACCGCACCGTCCAGGAATTTGGGAAACAGACCAAGGCCAGGCTCGGTTCTTAGCCTTTTGATATTATGCGCTCTATGTACTGGCCTGTTCTGGTGTCCACCTTGAGCAGATCACCCTCCTGTACAAAGAGGGGCACCTGAAGCACTGCTCCTGTTTCCAGTTTTGCCGGCTTGGTGGCACCGCTTGCCGTATCCCCTCGCACCCCGGGCTCTGTTTCCACTACCTTTAACTCCACGAAGTTGGGAAGCTCCACCGCTATGGGTTGTCCTCGGTAAAAAAGCACCTTGACCTGGATCTGCTCTTGAAGGTACAGACGACTTTCTCCCAACTGCTCGGAGGACATGAAGAACTGCTCGTAGCTGTTGGTATCCATGAAACAGTGCTGGCCGCCTTCTTGGTATAGAAACTGCATTTCTCTCTCTTGAAGATCAGGCCTTCCCACTTTGTCACCCGAACGAAAGGTTTCATCTCTTACAAGCCCGGTGAGAAGACTCTTGAGTCTGGTCCTTACAAATGCACCTCCCTTGCCAGGCTTCACGTGTTGAAAATCCACGATGATAAATGGTTCCCCCTGGAATTCTATCTTAAGCCCTTTTCGGAACTCTGCGGTGGAATACATGCTCTGGTCTCCCTCAAAAAGCTCTTTGGTGAACTTAAAGCCCAGGGCTTGTTGATCAGCCTCCTGGGTTTGCTTCCTCAACCTCTCCTTGTCTGCTGGCCATCCTGGCGTTCCTTATCCTGTGGACCATTTCCTGCAGGGACCTAAGCAGCTGACCTTGTCCGGGGGTTTGATCCCCTTGCGGGAATCGCTCCAGGTATTCCCTCAGCGTCACCTGATCTTGAGGATTCCTACTAAGCAATGTCTTATAGAGCCTCTGAGCCTCTTCCCTGTGACCCTGTCGATAGTAAAGATCAGCCAGTGTCCTGGACACCACCGGAGGCCTGGGGGGAGGTGATTTCTCCTGTCCACCCAGTCCCTGTGCTGCCTGAACCCATGTTCTTATCAGTGCATGGATCTTTGCCTGGCCCTGCGGGTCCCATCTGGCAGCTAGCTCCAACAGCTTTACCAGGGCCTTGGGCCTGGCCAGAAAGGGTAGCAGCAAATCCTTTAGCGCCTTGTAGCACTCCTCACTTGCCTGTGCCTCGGCCTCGGAAATAGCCCTTTGCAGGGCTGCTTCCCAAGAGCCCTTTTCCTTTTCGGCTTCAGTTACCTGGGCTGAAAACGGCTGCCCGATGGCCATCTCCATTACTGACTAAGGATCTTGACCCTCTCTTCTATGTCCCGGAAGCCCTGCTCCTGCTCTTGGATCTTTCTATAAAGGATCAGGGCTTCCTTTCTTTTTCCCTGCTGTTCCAGGGTTCGAGCCAACTCATATCCGGCTTCCAGCAATTGTGCCTTGGTGGCGCCCTTACACTGGATGGCCTTGCGCAAGTAATCTATGGCTTCTGCCATTTCCCCCTTCTGCCTGTAACATAAACCCATCTCTCTGTAAGAAAAGAAAGCCATTTTGGGATGGGACGAGGCTGTTCCAAGCTCCGAGATGGCCTCATCCAGAAGACCCAACTCCTTGAAGGAAAGCCCCAGATCGTAATGGGCTTTGGCATCTTTGAGGCTTAAGGACACTTGAGGCTGGGGCTCTGAGAGCTGCCGCTGCTCAGCTTCCACCTGCTGGAGTTTTTTCAAATCCCCTGCAGCCTGGGGGTGACCCAACTTGGCCTTCTCCTGCTGGATTCTTTGGAGCCCATCTTGGGCCTCCCAACATCCCGGATCCACCCTTAAGAGCTCCAGGTAGATCTCCTCTGCTTCCTCCAAGAGCCCCTGTTCCTCATAGATCTTTGCCTCTTGGATCCTAATGGAGAATTCCTCCAAAGAGATCTCTGCCTTTTCGGCCCGGGCCTGAGAGCTTTGTTCCGGAGTCCCCACGGGCTCTTGCTGGATCTCCACCATCATTTCCCCCTGGGGGCTCTGTTGTTGCCAAGGGCTCTCTGGCCCTTCTGGAGTCGTTGGCAGGAGATCTTCCGTGGCCGTGAGTTCCCCTACCCTTTCCTTCAGGATGGCCAGTTCCCTTTGCCTTCCCTGGGAAACAAGGGACTCCTCAAGAGCCTTGGCCACTTCACACAGCTGCTGCTGCAGATGAGCCCTGGATGCCATGTCCGAGCCTTCCCGAGCTTCCTCGCTCAGCCTCACCAGCTCTTCGAAGGCCTGATTCAGGAAACCTTCGCTTCTCAAGAGCTCGATGTACTTGAGGCGGACTTCCAAGCTTGCGGGAGCCAGTTCCCCCATGCGCCTCAGGGCTCCCAGAATCTCGTGGCTCTTGCCTTTGGATTTGTAGTAGTGGATTGCTTTCTTGTACTGGGCCAGTGCATCTCCCAGTAGTCCGTTGGAAAGATAAAGCTCCGCCAGCTTGAGCAAGATCTCGGGGGATTCCTCCATCCTGAGGATGCGCCTGTATGTGGCTATGGCCCTCAGGTAAAAGCCAGCCTCGGCATGGCACTCTGCGGCCTTCACAAAAGCCTCTCGGGCCTCCTTCTTCTTACCCTTTTCCAGGAGCAGCTCTGCCAGCCTTTGGTGCAGACGTGGGTCATCAGGTCGCTCGGCGATCTTGGCTCGAAGGGCCTCGATCTCTTGATCTTCTCCCTTCTTGGAACCCAATAATGACCAGAGTTTCTTCTTGTCCAAATCCCTGAATCTCCGATCCCGGGAAAAGCTTGACCCTTCTCAAGAAGGGCTCCTTTTTGCAAAAAAGCATTGTCTCACAAAGACTCGATATCTATAACCAGAGCATTTTTCTCCACACTCACCAGCCCCTTGAAAAGTGGCCTTTGGTTTTCATCCACTGGTCTCACCAATATCTCCTGACGTGCCAGCACCTGATCCACCAACAAGCCCACCTCACCGCTTGCTGAGTGTACTAGTATTATCCTTTTTTCCTCCTTGGGGAAGGTGTAAAGGGCTCTTCCCAGTCCCAGTTTTTTCCAAAGGGAAACCAATGGAACGCTCTTGTCCCGCAAGGTAACCTCGCTCAATTGTACCACCTGAGAAACGGATCTGGAGGGAACCCTGAATACCCCCTCCACAGAAGACATGGGAATGCCAAAGACCCTGTTGGATACTGAGACAAAAAGAACCTCTTCCACCTCGCCTTCCGGAGCCTGTGGCTCAGGAGCTTTGGGCACAAGGTCCAGGGACCAAAGAGTCTGAACCTGTTCTTTCAAAGAACTCAGAACCACTTCCAGGGAACTTGCCATATGGCTCAGACGGGCTGCCATGGCCTCAAAGGCCGACTTCATACCAAAAGGATCTTCTGATGAAAGCTCCTTCAACACCTCTTGCAGCTTCTCTCCGCAATCGGATAGGGCCACCTTCACCACATCGATCTTATCTGAGGGTTCCAGTTTCTCCTCGGGAGTTTCCTCTTCAGTTTGCCCAAAAACGGCCTGCTGCTGGCTGTTTACCATCGAAACCTGGGCAGGTTCCAACTCTGCCTCCAACACTATCTGTTCCTCCTTTTCCTCCTCTTCCTCAAACACTTCTTCTACCGTGCGGTCCAAATCCTTCATCAAGAGCTCCTCCCCCCCTGCAGCCTCCAGGGTTATGGTTGGTGCTTCTTCCACCTCCCCCACCAGAAAGCTCTCCACTCTGGGTCGCAGGGACTGGAGCAAGGGTTGCGGATCTCCAAAGGGGTCTTCCACAACCTTGAAAAGAGAATCCTTCAAGTCCGTGAGAAGCTGAATGTCTTCCTGATTCACATCATCGGCTTCACCCCTGATCTTCTTGGTGGTCTCCCACATCCATCCCAAGAGAGTTCCCAAGGCACCCTCTGGAAATCTGGACTGCAGATTTTCCAACTCCTCGCAGATCTTAGAGAGAGTGCCCTCCTCTATCTCCCACTCCAGAGTCAGGAAGAGTTCCTTGAGCCGCTTCCATGGGTCTTGCTCTACTTGAGCCGAGACAAGCTCTTCATCCATCTCCACGAACAGACTGTCCACCTTGGCCTCTATCTCTTTTTCCAGATCCGTGAGTTCCTTCTCCAAAATATCGTCCCGAGCCATGGCATATACCCTCCTTCAGGCGTTGGAGGTCATTTTCCTCCCTGAAAGTACCCTTTTGCTCACATCCTTGGCCACCAACTTACTTATTTCCCTAAGGGTCTCAAACACCCCGAAGCCATCCACCGCGCTGGCAGGAAAGGAAGGCACCTTCAGGGTGGAGTTAAGATCTTTCTCCATGACCTCTAGGGGCAGTATGGGCACGCTGCCGCCTTGAAGATCCCTCTTGTTATATTGCATGACCAGTGGAATATCACGAATGTCTATGCCTTCATCCCGGAGATTATCTATGAGATTCTGCAGACTCTCTATGTTCTTCTCCCTGCGGACCTTGAGAGAGTCTGCCACGAAGACCACCCCGTCTACCCCCTTTAAGACCAGCTTTCTGGTGGCGTTGTAGTGGACCTGGCCCGGCACAGTGTAAAGCTGGATTCTTATGCTAAAGCCACCCACTTTCCCCAAGTCCAAGGGAAGAAAATCAAAAAACAGGGTCTTATCCCCTTTTGTGTCTATGCTTATCATCTTTCCCCGAACCTGAGAGCGGATCTTAGAGTAGATATACTTCAGATTGGTAGTCTTACCACAGCGCCCAGGTCCGTAATAGACTATCTTGCATTGGATTTCTCGGCCGGCGAAGTTGATGAACGACATGCCCCTCCTTCCTGAACATCATCGCCCCAGAATCCTTTTGAGGATTCGGGTCAGCTCCTGTATGGCCCTCTCCACATGAAGCCGTACCAAGCCCAAAGAGGCCTTGTTATCGAACAGTGTGACAAGAAGAAATTCTTCACCCACCGAAGAAAAGTGTATGTTCTCCTCCTTGCCTTTGTGGAAAAGCAAGGAGAAGTCGTTCTCACCCAGCAGGCGGGCTATGGCGGCCGTGGCTCCAAAATTGGCTGCCGTGAGGGCTGCCAGGGCCACCGAGTCCTCTTCAGCCTTGTCTCCCCAACAGGAGATCAGTTGCCCAGAGCGATCTATGAGCAGAACGGAATGAGCGCCTGATCTTTCCAGGACCCTCTTTAAACAAGCCTGAATCTGATCCAAATCCTCCTGGACAAGCACAAGATCCATGACATTCTCTCCCCGCCCGAGGAGCGCTCCCTCAGCTCATCAATGTGGAACCATAACAGAGCAAATCATAAACATCAAGATCCTAATGATTTCACCCTTCTTTTTTCCCCATGGTGTGCACATGCCCTCGAATCCAGGCCCGATATTTCTTTAGCCTCCATGATTCAACATTCAGTCCCCCAGTATCTCTCCCACCTTTCGGCATTTCTCCCTGGACTCCACGTGAACGACCCCGATATTGGCATCTGGCCTTGCCAAAACACAAAGAACAGCCTTGGAATCTATCATATAAAGATGCATTGTCCCCTGGTTGCCGCGCAGGTACATCTCCTCCAGGTCACCCCTTGCCATGGCCCTTGCCGCCTTAACCCCCACCTTTAAAACCGAGGCTGCCAGGGCTCCCAGGTGCTCCTCTTTGGTCCTGCCCTGGGTTACATGGGCCCCCAGTACCAAGCCTTCGGGCGTAACCACTGCTGCTGCCTGAATCTCCTCGCTTTCCCTCTGCCAGTCCACCAAAAGCCGCTGAATCATGGCTGCCTTTTCCCTTGTAGAGCGAGGGCGGGAAAACGAGGGCTCAGGTATGACCTCCTTGGGAATACTGCGGGCCACAGACCCGGCCTTCAAAGAAGAACCTTTTTGATCACCTGCCTGTATGGGCACTGTACTCTGGGTATCCTCTTCCCTCATCTTGGGCTGACCGGTTTCATAGTCTATGTCTGGAGCATCAAAGTTTTCTTCGGCTTCTTCGCCTGAGTCCTTTAGTTCATCTTGCGGCGAGAACCCGCTTCCAGTGTCAGCCAGATCCCTTGCATCCACCTGATCTGAAATGCCTTTGTCCACCTCGTCTTTTTGCCTCATGGCCTCTATCAGAAGTTCCTGCCAGGGTCTGGATATGCTCCTCCTGGGAGCCTCAGCACCGCTTAGGGTGGTGAAATCCCCCCCCTCCCAGCCCAGCATCATAAAGAGAGCCTCCTCACCCACCTGGGAGCCGCAACTGGCATGCACTATTTCCCCGTCTTGGAAGTATATGACCCCTTCCATTTCATCCTTGGAAACAGACAGTGCTGTCTTCATACGGCCAAGGCAGTTAAGCTGGATGATGTCGGTGAGTTGCAGATCCGCTACTCTGCCTACAAAACCCTTCTTGCTGACCTTGATGGCGTCCAGAATCAAATTACGAAGTTCCTCTATCTTGAAGGGCTTCTCCAGGTAGTGTAGACACCCTCTTTGGTTGGCCTCTTTCTGGACCTCGGGGTTCCCATAGGCAGTCATAACGATGACCTTGGTGTCCGGGTGTTTTGCCCGGATCTCCTCCAGAAGGTCCAAGCCGGACATACCGGGCATGCGGATGTCTGTTACCACCAGGTCTATGGGCATGCTCTTCATCAGCTCCAAAGCCTTGGTGCAATCGTTGGCCACCAGCACCTCGTAGCGCTTGCGGTCCTTGGAAAGCGTCTTGGACATGATCCAGGTGAGGATCTCCTCATCATCCACTATCAAGACCTTCTTGGGTCCTTCCTGCATTTCTGACCTCCTGGCTGGTAACTCCCCCTTGTGCCTTCTGATTCAAGCAAATTCCTTGCCAGAATAGATTCTTGCCTGCATGCCTCAGGAGGCCAAGGCTACCAAGTTGCCCGCCTCTGCATATGATCCGGTCTTGTAGAGCTACTCCGTCTCCACCGGAAGATGCACGAAGAAGGTTGTGCCTCTTCCAGGTTCGCTCTGGACCCTTATGCGCCCTTTGTGGCGTTGTATTATCCTATAAGTGATGGAAAGGCCCAACCCCAGGCCCTTTGCCTTAGTTGTAAAAAAGGGATCAAAGATACGCGACTGGTGCTCTGGGGAAATGCCCTTGCCCGTGTCTGTCACCGTCAGGACCATCTCCCTTCGTCCGGCTGCAATAGCCTGGTCTGTGTGAATCCGCAGAGTTCCACCTTGCTCCATGGCCTGCATGGCATTCATGCACAGATTGAAGAGCACCTGTTTGATTTGCCCTTCATCCACATAGATCTGGGGGAGTTCTTGAGCATGGGTGTTCTCCACACGGATCCCCCTGTTCTCCAGATCCTTTCTGAGCAAGAACAGCACTTCCTCCACGAGCTTGGGAAGCCAGCAGGGGGCCAGTTGGGGCTGCTGGGGCTTGGCAAAGGAGAAGAAAGACTTGAGAAGCCCGTTTAACCTGTCGATCTCGGAGATTATCCTTCCTACGTATTCGCGCCAGGTGGGATTATGAGCCACCTCTTCTTCCAAGGCCTGCGCAGTTATACGGATTCCTGCCAAAGGATTTCTGATTTCGTGGGCGATGCCCATGGCGATCTCTCCAAGGGAAATCAACCTGTCCATGCGCAGGAGTTCCTCTTGCATCTCCTTGATTTCGGTGAGATCTCTGAAATGAATGATCTTGCCTATTTCCTTGCCTGATTCATTCAGGTGAGGGGATATGGTGAACCCCACCGGGATCTCCACGCCGTCTTTACGTGTTATGTTGATCTCCCTGTGAGAGAGGACTTGCTGCTTTGCTGCCCTACCCTTCAGTAGATCCTTGTACTGCTTGGAAGCCATGGCAGTGCCCAGAGGCTTTCCCATTACTTCTTCAGCACTGTACTGCAAGATCCTTTCGGCTCCACGGTTCATGTAAGTTATATTACCGTTTTGATCAACGGAAATCAGGCCGCTGGTGAGGCTCTGCAGGACGCTTTGGGTGAAGTTCCTTATGGAGAGCAACTCCTCGGTTACGCGCTCCAGTGCCTTTTGTCTCTCTTCCAGTTCCTGGGTCACCTGAACCAGAAGGCTTTCCAGTTCCCTGAGCTTGCGTTGCTCCTCTGCCAGGGGCAAGAGCATATCTCTTTTTTCTTTCTTGACAGACATTTCCAAACCCGCCGCACCCGCCAGCTCTGATCTCTCCCCGGCAGATGAGGTCCCGGCTCATTCATTGGTATCCAGGTTAAGACCAAAGACAAAGCCATTTTGGTTTGTCAATGGCCAAACCCTTTGCCCGGCATCACTCAGAGCATGCCATGGCTTTGGAATGAGGGGTCTTGATCATCTTTGTCCTCTGGGCAAAAAAACAAATGCACCCGGTGGAAACACGGGTGCAGGATCCTATCTCTTGGATGTGCACTTCCTTCACGTCTGCTGGACCACAAAGGGTGTCACAAAAATCAGCAGTTCCGTCTGATCCGTTCTCCTTTGCTTTCTCTCGAAAAGCCAGCTCAAGCCGGGCACGTCCTTGAGCCAGGGCACCCCATCCTCGGATGTGGCCCTGGTCTCCTCCAGGACCCCCCCTATTACCACTGTTTCTCCGTCTCTCACCAGTACTTCTGTGGTGCCTTGCCGTTTGACGATTTCCGGGTTACCAGTTATGGGATTGGCATTGGCACGATCCGGGAAGTCGTCTGTGACATCCAGCTTGAGCCTCACTCTGCCATCCGGAGAGATATGCGGGGTCACGGTGGTTTTCAAGGAAGCCTCTTTATAAACCACGCTTACGTTCCCCTCGGGATTGACCTGGGTGAAGGGTATCTCCCTGCCTTGTTTTATGGTTGCCTCCACATTATCCAGAGTCATGACCTTGGGCCTCGAGACGATTTTTGTAAGGCCCTCCCTCTCGGCTGCCGACAGACGCAGATCCAGGTTGATCAGGTCCCCGGCCAACCTACCTATTTGCAACCCTATACCAGGAGGTCCCGGAAGGATGGTGGCAGGCAGGTTGACCATCCACCCCGAAAGGGGAAAGAAATCATGGCCCGTGCCTCCCCTAAAGGCTCCTGAGCGCCAGGCTGAAGGGGCCGTAGGAGGTGTTCCTGTTGTGGAAGTGGCAGAGGAGATGCCCCATGCCCATTCATTCTTTCTGTCGAACTCGGCAAACTGGGTTCCCCACTGCACACCTAGCTCCCTGGCGAAGTTCTTGCTCGCCTTCACTATCCTGGCCTCTATGAGCACTTGAGGGGTGGGCTTGTCCACCATCTCCTTGTACTGTTTTATGCGCTCTATGGTTTCAGGGTAATCGGTGACCGTCACGGTATTGGTCCTTTCGTCCACCACGGCCTTGCCTTCCCTCTCGATGCCCCTCTCTTTTTTGGTCAGGACGTCTTTTATCTGGGACTGGAAATCCTTGGCCTTGGTGTAATTGAGCACCAAGAACTCGGTCACAAAGGGCCTAAGTTTTCGCTGTCTTTCCTGGGCCTCTATCTCCGCCTCCTGGATTCGTTTCTCAGCTTCTATCTTGGCCTGGATCCGTTCCTGACGAAGTCTTTTCCTCTCTTTTTCTTCATCTGTGAGGTCCTTCAGAGGCGCCACTCTAAGAACATTGCCCTGGCGCACCATCCCCAGCTTCTGGGTGGAGAGGATGAGATCCAGGGCCTGGTCCCAAGGCACATTCTTGAGACGCATGGTGAGTTTTCCCTTGACCTTGTCACTGACTATGATGTTGAGATTGCTCACCTCTGCCAAGAGACGAAACACATTGTCCAGATCTATGTCTTGGAGATCCAGATCCAGTCTCTGGCCAGTGTAAACCTTACCAGGCTCCATGCCCGTGCTTATCTTGAAATCCTCTTCCTCCTCTTCTTCTATCTTAAGCGCGGGCAATGGCGTCTTGGCAGGGCTCTTGGCAGCCACCTGGGCAAGGGAAAAAGCCTCTTGGCCCCTTGCTTCGGAAACCCTTGTGATCTGAGGCAGGCCAAAATGGCCCGGAGTTCCAGAGTCTCCTCGGGCAGGCTCCCTGGGTCCCAAATAGGGCCAGGCGGGACGGGCAGTGTCTCTTGGCACCTCGGTTTCCACTATGGGGGTCGACTTTTTATCAGGTAAAGACACAACCAGGTTCCCAGGGGCCTTGTTCTGGCTTCTTTCTTCGGGCTCCGGCAGTGATTTGACCGAAATGGCAGGGTCAAAAGTCAAACTGCTTGTGTTGGATTTTGTTTTTTCCCAAACACTCTGCTCAGCTGGCTCAGAGGCCTTGGGATCCCACACCTTGGCAAAAAGCGCCTGGAGATCCTCTTGGCTGGGCTGTAAGAGGCCTTGGCTGCCCTCCTGGCTCAGGAGCCGCTGCTTCTGGGATCCAAGCTCCGGAACCTCAAGGGGCTTGACTTCGCCGACATTCCAGGACTCCGTCGGGGGCAGACCCTGAATCCTGGCCTCTTCCGTTGCAGGGGGCTCAGGCTGATTCATGGGGCTCAGCTTGGCCAGTTCCCCCACTCGAAGCACCAGGTTGGAACCTTCTAGCTGTACGCTGTAAAGAGGCGGCTGTGGAGCGCTCGTGTCAGCCATATCCATTACGAGGCGCATCCTATCTTGGTGGCGTCCGATCCTGACCCGGGCCACCTCCTTGGTGGGTGGGAGTTTCTTGGTGTCCACTTTGTATTTTTGAACTCCCCACAGGTCCAGAACCAGCCTGAGGGGTTCCCTAAGGACTGAAACCTTGTATTTTTTAAACTCCCCATCTCCTATGACCACCACCTTGGTTCCCAAGCTCTCAGGGTTGAGCATGACGTCCAGGATTGAATGAGCAGGGGCCAAGCCTTGAGAGGCATGCTGTGAGTTCTCCCCAAGCTCTTCCTGAGGCCCTTGGGTAGCGGCCCAGGTAATCACCCCTTGCCCCAATGCTCCAAGGAGGAAGGCTGCCATGGCCAACCCCAGGCCCCTCCAGAATCCTGCTACATGCATATGACCCATCACCGTCCCCCTCCCTGCGGCTTTTTGAACCCTAGGATCACTCTGCGTGTCTGTTTGTTGCCCAATAGATCAACGAAGGGTTCTTCTACCACCACCCCCTCAGTGGGGATTATTTCCGTAACCTTGCCGCATTTCCTTCCCATGTGAATGCCTGGACGAATCAGGTAACCTTTGCCAGTTCTATCCTGCACCATGGCCACCCGGTCTGCCCCCTGCCCCACCACCGCCACCAAGACAAACTGACTCACTTCCTGTTGGGTGAGGGGGCCCTCTGGAACTTCCTCGCATTCTCCAGTGGGAGCTGCGGCCTTGGCCTCCTCGTGGAAGGGTCTGAAAGGATCAGGGCGGTCGCCTGCTTCGTACTTGTATTGGACCTCTGCCTTCACCTGCTCCGAGGAGGAATCAGAGGTGACCTCCTCAGCCTTTTGGGACTCCGCAGCCTTTGTGGCCTCCTGAGGCCCGGCCTTTTTTTCCTGGGCAGGCTTGGGAGGTGCTGGAGGCTTGGGGGTCTCTTCAGGCTTCTGGATCTTCTTTTGCACCACGCTCCCTGGGGGCTTGGGAGGTTCAGCCTCCTGCCCACATCCACCCAGGAGCAGCCCGAGACTCACCGGAATCACTGCCAGAATCGTTAGGCGGGCTATCACCCCTTCCCTCCTGTCAGTCCACTGCACCTTTACCTCCCTTGGGAGCTGCCTTGGCGGGAGGTGGTGGCGTAGAAGGTTTCTTGCCAGGCTCCACCTTCTTGGGCGGAGGCTCGCTTTCATATTTGTAAGTGGTGGCCTGTAGAGTAGCCAATATGGTGCCCCCGCCAGGCTCCCCTTTGTACTGGCCCATCTTGAGCTTGGAGACATGAACTATGCGATCCAATTCCCCCACCTTTGAGAGGAACTGCATGATCTGATGGAATCCGCCACGCACCTGAATCTCCACTGGGATCTCCGAGTAATACTCCTTTCTGACAGGCTTGCCCTGCTTGAACAGCACGAACTCTAGGCCGTGGAGACGCCCGGTCTCATTTACGCTGCTTAACAGATCCGGGATCTCCTTCTCCTCGGGGAGCCTGGAGCTTAGCACCCTGAGCTCGGCCTCCAGGGCCTTGATCTGTTTTTCCAGGTCCAGCTTGGCCTCTTTGGCTTTCTGCTGCTCCTGGATCTGTTTCTGAAGCTTATCCAGTTGGGATCTCAAAGAAGAGATCTCTTCATCGTTGGGAAGGAAAAAAAGCATGTACCAGGCCAGACCCAGCACAATCATCACCCCTGCCAGAATAAGGGCTTTTTTCCAAACTGGAAGTTTGATGAGGACTTCCTTGTTGATGGGCATCTGCGTCCTCT
The DNA here is from genome assembly GCA_037481695.1 of bacterium. Taxonomy (NCBI): domain Bacteria; species bacterium. The sequence goes on from JBBFLE010000001.1 coordinate 627,513, forward strand.
CCTATGTTCTGGAATGCTGCCCTAGAGCCATCATCAGCTCTTCTTGCCTCCAGGAGCCTTGGGGGGCTGTGGTTGTGCTTTGCCCCCTGGTGGCTCGGGTTTGCTCGCCTGTGGCGGTTTCTCCTGGGCTACCTGGACATCCATATGGAATTCCTGGTAGGCTCCAACATCCTTCTGGACCACCTTGGCCTTGGTGAAATCCAGGTCAACCGAAGGAAAGGTCTTCTTGGAGGCCTGGAGACCCTTCATGAACTTGGCCACCACCTCGTTGTCGGTAGCCACACCTGTTATGCTCAAGCTGAAATTATCCCATGGTGCCCCGGAACTCTTCTGTTCCAGGCTGACGAAGTAGAGCTCCTTGGGTTTCTCGTTGATCAATTGATCCAGAGCTTTCACCACACCCTGGCGGTTTCGGTTCAGGTCAGCAATGGCAGCTTTTCTGTTTTCCAGAGCCTGCTTTTTCTTCTTGAATTGTTCCAGGTCACCCACTTCTTTTTTCAATGCAGCCAGTTTCTGCTCAGCCTGAGCCTTTTGATCCCTCAGGCGACTAAGCTGGCTGTACTGGTCATAGAGTATGTACCCGATGGCAGCCAAAAAGATAAAGAGGAGCACAGCTCCCATGGTGATCTGTCTTCGGACGTTTTCCTCTTTGGCCTTCTGCCTTACGGGTAGCAGGTTGATTCTGATCATTTGTCCCCCGCCCTCCTCATGGCCAACCCCACACCCACAGCTGCTATGGGCCCCACGGAGCTCAAATACGACTCTTCGAACTCCTTGGGAGAAAATGAGATCCTCTCGAAAGGATTGATGATAAAAGTCTCGATCCCCAGCTTCTCTTTGATGTGATCCAGCAGGCCAGGAGTCTTGGAAGCCCCCCCGCATAGGCCCAGCTTTTGAACATGTTCTTCGGGGAAATTGGCATAGAAGAAATCCAAAGAACGCTGGATCTCACCGGCAAAAAGCTCGCAGGCGTTCTTGAGAATGCGATCAAAGTTCTTATACTGCTGCCAGTTCTCCGGGCCACCAAGTTTTACTGCTTCGGCCTCTTCATATCTCAGATTGTATTGTTTTTGAATTTCCTCTGTGATCTGCTTTCCTCCCATGGAAACATCCCTGGTCAAAAGAGATATGGGGCCTTTGACGATGTTGAAATTCATGGTGCTGGCTCCGATATTGATCAGTCCCAGCACCTCGTTTTCCTCCAGTCCGAAGAGGTTCTCGTACATGGTTTCTACGGCAAAGGAGTCCACATCGATCACCTGGGGGTCCAGGCCTGTCTCTTTCATCAGGTTTTCGTAGTCGTTTATGATCTCTTTCTTGGCGGCCACCAAGAGCACATCCATCTGATCTGGATTGTCTCTATTCTGGCCCAGGACCTGGAAATCCACATTCACATCTTCGATGTCAAAGGGGATGTACTGGGCTGCCTCCCATTGTATGGAATCCAGAAGCTCTTCCTCTGACATGAAGCCCACGGTGATCTTTTTGATGATTACGGAAAAACCTGAAATGGAAAGGGCCACCCTTTTGTTCTTTACCCGGCTCTTGGCCACCAGGTCCCTTACCACCTCTATGATGGCCCCGGAATCCATGACCGCCCCGTCCACTATCACTTCAGGAGGAAGGGGAGCGGTCGCGAATTGTCTGAGCCTGTAGCGACCTTTGGAACCGGCCAAATCCACCAACTTGATGGTGTGGCTGCCTATGTCCAGCCCCACCAGCTCCTTCTTCCCGGACTTGAACGAGATCATGGGATCTTTCTCCCCATTCTTTGGGATCCCCACCAGGCTCCCCAATCATGATCTGGGGAACAAGGCCGATGAATCTCTCATTGCCCCTCCCCAAAAACCTCCACCCGATCGGAGAGCTTCAGCCCCAAAGCCAGTATGATCTTCCTCTTGGTATCCATCCGGCAGGGCTTGCCCTTCTCTATTCGGTCTATGGTCAGAGGCGAGACCCCGGCTCTGCGCGCCAGTTCTGCCTTGCTGAGCATCTGGGCCTCTCGAAGCTCTCTTATGGTGCTTCTTCTTTGCTCGGCCACTTGCATCCACCCCTCCTCACCAAGGCTTTGCAGGAGTATAAAACCTGGTCTTTTGATTTCTGTCAAGTAAAAGAATGCTAATTTATGCAAATTTATATTAAATTCTGCCTAATTAAGGTCTTCGGTTTTCAAGATATAGTGGATTTCTTTATCGACACCGCCTCATATTGTGTAGATAAGCTCAAAAATTTCTGGGAAGCCTGAGGTTTTTCAGGAACCAACCTCCCAAATCCCATGCACATTTTTTGGGGCTTCAAAGCCCGCCGGATTTCAAAGGAAATTCAATCTTTTTTCCTACATGAATGGGGCTTGTTCTAGGTCATCTAGAGCTCACGGGACTGATCCACTCATGGTGAACAATGCAGGTCAGGGAAATACATAAACTCTCTCATTCTCTCCTATCATACCCAGACGTTCCTTGGCCAGCCACTCCAACAAAGCGGGATCCTGCTGAATGAGTTTGATCTCTTGTCTCAACCTGTCATTACTCTGACGAAGCATAGTGTTTTCCTGCTGGATCACCTCCCTTTGTTTACGAAGTCGTTTGGCCATCTCAAAGCCGTTATCCCCTGCAAAGGAAAATCCAACAAAAACTGCCACAACACATGCCCACAGAACCCAAAACCTCCATCCCCTGGGCATCTCTACTGTCCAACAAATGAGGCCTCTTTTGCTCACCTATCTGACCCCATCCCCAAGCCCGCTCTCAAGATCCTTAAAGAATGCCAAACAGTTCCATGCCATGCTCGGCCAGACGCCCCTTTCTCTGGAAACACACCTCCTGTGTCCTTCCTTTCTAAGAAGCCTCAAAGACTCAAGGCCCAGCCCGGCGCACCCCTAGGCATTCCCCTTGTGTTTACTTGCAGCTGATTTCTCCTATCATGAACAGACCCAAACGTCAACCGATCCCTTTTCAACACGAAGATGCTTGGACTCTTAACGATCCCACCCTTCCACCCGATATCCAGCCTCCTCAACCGCCTTTTCCACCTGCTCCAGGGAAACTCCTTCTTCTAGCAGGAGACGTGCCTGAGCTCTTTCCAGATCCACTTCAACCCTGGATACCCCTCCGAGTTGTTCCAATGCTTTCTTGACCGAAGCCACACAATGTTGGCAGCTCATCCCCGATATCTTAATTATCTTTTCCATGGAGTCCATTTCCTCCTTCTTGAGTATTGTGCAGATGATTGTGGGTATCTCTGTGCCTTCGAGTCACCGCTGCGCAACCCGCCTGAAGGTCGCAATAGAAACCTTCCTCGCAGCTTTCGCACTCAAACTGAATGGTCGTGTGCTCTATGCCGTAATGTGATCGCAGCAATCGGTTGATCTCCTGGAGTATCTCCCCTGTGCGGCTCATGAGCACATCATCCACGAGCACATGGGCGCTCATGGCGTAGATGCCTGAGGATATGGTCCATAAATGAACATCATGGAGATCCTTGACCCCCTCTATGGCCCTCAATCCTCTTTGTATTTCCATAAGGTCCAGATCCCTGGGTACAGCCTCCAGGAGAATGTGAACGGACTCCCTCACCAACCGAACAGAACCCTTGAGGATCACAATGCATATCAAAACGCTGATCACGGGATCCACCACCTGCCACCCGGTAAACATGATCAGCACTCCGCCAACTATTACCCCCATGGAAGAGAGGGCATCCCCCAGGATGTGCAGATATGCCCCCCTTAGATTAAGGCTCTCGCGGCTTCTGCCCATCATGACCCAAGCTGCGGCCAAATTGGCCACAAGGCCTATGCTGGCCACCAAGAGCATGCCAGGGGTATCCACGGCTTCGGGCGTCCTGAACCTCTTGTATGCCTCCACAAGAATAAAACCGCATATCAAAAAAAGCGATCCACCGTTTACCAGTGCTGCCAGTATCTCCATCCTGTAGAAACCATAGGTCTTGGTGTTGGAGGCTGGCCTGGCCGCAAACTGCAAGGCAACCAAGCTAAGCCCCAGGGCCAATACATCCGTGAGCATATGTCCCGCATCGCTTAGCAAGGCCAAGGAGTTGGCTAGGAATCCCCCTACGGCCTCAAGGAGCATTATGCCCAAGGTGACCGACATGGCTATCAAGAGGGCACGCCGGTTGGCCCTGAAAGCATGATTGGTTTCAGGATGAGCGCCTGGGCTGTGTAAATGCAAGGCCATACTATCTCCTATTACCAAAACTTCTCTAGGCTCCTGTCGCCGCTTTTGGTAAAAACTGCCGGTCACAAATTCTTCTAAAATTCTTTCTAACCCATCATCCAGACTAGCCTTCTGATCTATCCCTTTCTTTACATCACGATAGATCCCCCCGTTTTGAATCCAAACTTCCTTCCAACATCTACCTCCCTAGATTCCCCTTGCCCCTGCCAACAATGCTTGCAAGACTTCGCCTGCAGCATAGGAGATGGATTGGTTTAAGTAAAGAGCTTGTAACCTCCCATCTTTGACGATTCCTAAATAGTGTGGGCAAACTGCGCCTTGCCTAAGACTAACTGATGTAAGGCTTAGGCACAATCCGGTTTCCCCTGTCCAGTCCTGAAGAATGTGCCTGGGTTCGGGGCGCATGGCTTCCTGGATTACGGATCCTGGGGAATAGTTTTGGCTAGCTGGATTTGGGAAAGATTTGGATACACACACATGAGATTCATGTATGAAAAGTTTCTTGATGCTCGGGATCCCAAAAAGCCACGGCCGTCCCTCTTGGGGGGGGCAATATCCTTTAGGCCCAAAGACCACAGAGTTGGACTTGAAAAAAAAAAGGCCCTGGCCTATAGTAAGCTACATTGGGCGGTTAGCTCAGTAGGTCAGAGCGCTGGTCTCACATACCAGAGGTCGGAGGTTCGACTCCTCCACCGCCTACCACAAGAAAGACAAAGCCGGGCCATGTGCCCGGCTTTTTGGTCTCCCCTAAGATCTGAAGACTCCTCTCGCCTCAAGGAACCGTCTCGCAAGGTACCAGCCTCGTTCCCCCAGTCCATTCCGATCCTGAGTCCAAGTTCTTGAACAAATAAGAGCCCTCTTTGCTGGTCCGGGCCAAACGAAAAGCTCCAAAATACCGCCCCGTAGTACCCCAGCCCCCTGTGATTGAGAAATCAAAGTAGTCAGGGTCCTGGTAGAAAGCCCCGCTTCCTGACATGGGCCCGCCTTCTGTGAGGGCGTTTATGGTGTAAATCTTGTAAGACCCACTGGAGAGCTTGATGCTTGGACCTGCCAGTTTGCAGTTGGCTATAAGAATAAGATTATCTCTATCATCCACCAGACAAATCTTCTTGGGCGGAAACTCGGCTGAGTAAGCCTCTGATGCCAAAAGAAGACCCACCAAGAAAACCATGACCCCAAACCAAGTTCTTCTTGTCTTTCTAAGCTGTTTCATCTTTTTCCCACCTCCCTTGGAAAATATGAAATGAGAACTGGATACGTCCCTTCATATGCCTCGCAACAGAAACCCCAATTCAAAGATCTCCTTCAAAGAGCCCAGGACATGGCTGCCTTATCACATTTTGTGCTTTCAGATTCAAACCCGTTTGGAATACCCAAGGTAAACTATGGTACGCCCGGACAAAAAAACGGACTCTCTCCAGTCCCATCAGCCCGCAAAACCCTCAGCATCCAACTAGCGCACATCTTGAGGGCAAGCAATGCAACCAAAGAAATCTACCCTTCTTTCCCCTGGAATTTCAAGGCCACTGAATTGATACAGTACCTCAGGCCCGTAGGAGGGGGCCCATCTTCAAACACATGACCCAGGTGCCCGTCGCAGCGGGCACAAAGCACCTCTGTCCTTTCCATAAAAAGGCTCTTGTCCTTTTCCATACGAATGCATGACCCTGAAATTGGGGCCCAAAAGCTGGGCCATCCGGTTCCAGAGTCGAACTTGGCCTCAGAACTAAATAGCTCGTTCCCACATCCTGCGCACACATAGATCCCTTGGCCTTTGAAATCGTGATACCTGCCGCTAAAAGCCCTCTCGGTGGATTTTTCCCTGAGCACCCTGAACTCCTCGGGACTCAGGATCTCTCTCCATTGCTCCTGAGTTCTCACGACCCGCCTGCACATCTTCTTTGCCTCTCCTTTGAAGGCACAATCCTCTAAATCTCACTGGCCTGTGGTACCATGCCTCTTCCAACCCCAGGCCCCCAAAGCTATTCAAAGGCTGTACGAATCACATGTATCCCAGGCTCTCGAGGGCCCTTTGTATCTTCCCATGCTCCTGCTGGCTAATTACATGGATATTGCCATTGAAGGCCCACCTGTGGCAGGCCTTCTTGAGTTCGTTTACAACCAGAGCATGGCTTTCTGCCAGATTCTTCTGCTCCTTTGGATCGCTGGGCAGGTGGTAAAGGGCTGTCATCTCAGGAGAATCGCCACCCCATTTGCCCGGATCCTGGTATTTCATTATCAGCTTCCACTCCTTGGTCCTGAGCCCCACAAAACCCTTGTACCAGTTCTCCATATAAAGCTCTCGTGGCTGCACCTGGCCTCCATGGAAACTCGTTGGACCTCCCAAAGCAATCCCCTGAATGGCATCGGGCACCGAGATATTGGCCAGACGGCAACACGTGGGGAATATGTCCACAAGCCCCACCTGTTCTTTCACCCTCAGACCTGTCAGTTTCATGGCATCAGGAAGTTTGAAAACCAGAGGCACTCTCACCACATCCTCACCCAGCCCACCGTCGTGAACGGGCCTGTCATCTTCATGAAGTTCTTCCCCATGATCTGCAAAAACTACCAACACCGTGCGCTCCAAAAGCCCCCTGTATCTAAGATACTCCCAAAGCTCACCCGCGCATGCTTTGTCAGCATAGGAGATTTTCCCGTCATAGCACTGCCACCTTTGGGAAAAGCGGCTTCGGTAGTACTGGGGAAGTTCCAATTCCGGGAGGTGGTGAGTGTCCATGTAGTGAATCCAAAGCAGAAAAGGTTCCCCTGCCTTTTCCATCCAGTCCAGGGCCCTCCACAGAGCCTTTTTCCAATCCTTGCGCCAAACCACCTGCTCTGCATGAAATCCTTCTGCCTCCCATTCCTGGTCAAAGAAATCAAAACCTCTTTGGAATCCCTGTGCTTTTCCAACCAGGGTGGTTCCGGGGAAAGCTGCCGTGGCCCATCCGTGAGAAGCAAACCACTCGGCCATGGTGATGACCTGGGGGGAGATGCTGTGGTGAGGGGCCCTCAAGCCATGCACCGGAGGGAAACACCCTGTGAATAGGCTGGCGTGGGCCACCCAGGTGTTGGGAGCGTGGGTCACGCCCTGTTCGAATAGCACCCCTGAGGCTGCCATACGATCCAGGTAAGGAGTCTCCACACCCCCATACCCGTAGCAGCCCAGGTGATCCGCTCTCACACAATCCAGGGTGACAAGAATAAAATTAGTCAGCATTTTCTGCGCCCAGGGGCAAAGCCTGCACAACTGAATTCTATGTAAAAGGGCTCAGGGCTGCAAGAAGGCATGGGTTATTGACCTCGTTGGAACATGGGGATAAAAAGGTGGAGTCCTTGGGCACTGAAAATGGAGACTCCAGGTACAAGAGCCAGTAAGCAAACATGAGAATACTCTTTCTCACAGACATCCACGACGACTTCCACGGAGTCGAGAAGGTCCTTCTCAATGTCAAAGCAGACCTTTACCTCCTGGCCGGAGATTTGATCTACCGTATATTTGCAACTCAGCCAAGCGCATGGAGATTCCTTCAGGTACAGCAGACTCTTTCCATGATGAAACAAGGGGCTTGCCCAGAGCAAACCATGCTCTCCTGGGCCCAGGAACTGAAAAGGAGAAAGTCAAGAGATCCCCTTGTAAAGGCAGCCAGAGAGTATCTTAGACTCTCTGAGAAAGCCCGAGATCGAATGCTGGGCTCCTACCTAAGGCTCAGCCAAATCCTTAAGCAAAACAAAAACCGGCTCGTGCGGGTGCTTCCAGGCAATTACGACATGGACCTGACCCAAACCCCACTTTCCCCATGGAACCTGCACTTGAGATCAATGGATTTGGCTCATATCAGGATCGCCGGATATGGCGGGGCCCATGTTGTAACTCCTGGGGTTCCAGCACATCTACAGGTTTCATTCAAGGAAAAGATAGGCCCAGAGGGTCTCTGTTCCGAGCCTCTGGAGTTTTTCAGGAGCGTCAACCCTGATGTTCTAGTGGTTCACCAGCCTCCCTATGGCCTGCTGGACCGACTGGAGGGCCATGGTCCTGCAGGAAGCGTGGGGATCCGTCAGTATCTGGAAGAGGCCAGGCCCATGGCGGTTCTTTGCGGCCACATGCACCACAGATGGGGAGCTGTCCGGTTTGGCAAGACCTGGTGTTTGAACCCTTCCAACTTCGGAGCTGTGGTGGAGGTTTCCCAGGTGAGAAAAGGAGGCTATTTCCTGGATTTGGGTCTGGATTCCAAAGGCGTTTGCTGGGCCATGATAAGACGCCTTTGGGAAGACCGCATCCTGGATGTGGTGCACTACGAACCAAGGGGCGAAAAAATAAGGGAGGTAATCTTGGATGAGGCCTGCTTTAGAGCCTTGGGGGGGCAGGTGAGCAGACCCAGGCATACTGGGGCTTTCGGTAGGCTGCAGCACATCCGAAGATTCTTCTTGAGTCACGAGACCCCTCAGAGCAAGCTTCTCTTGAGGCAGTTGAGGGGGGTCTACAGATCTTTGGAAAAAAAGGGGGTGAGTGTAGGATTCGATGTCTTGGGCTCCTTGGGCCTGGGAATGGCCGTGGAGGGCTCTGACATGGATCTGGTGGTTTATCTTAGAGGTCTGGGCTGCGATCCTGATGATGAGGATATATGTAGGATACCAGAGCCGCTTTCCTCGGTAATGAAGGAACTTGCTAAAAGAGGTGTAAGGGCCGATATCTGCGACAGCATAGACCTGGACAGGGTGGAGGAAGCCATCAAGAGGAAGGACAAACAAGACACCCACCTTCAGAGGTTCATCTTCTACAGAGCCCTGTGTAGACCCGTGAACCTTCGACTCATAAAGGAGGTCGAAAACAAGCTCATGGGCAAGCCCGGCTTGCGTCGGTCCATAGAAAAGAAGCTTCAAGAACACCTCAGGATCCTGGTCTCCTCGGGAAGGCACTTGGAATCCTGGCAGAAGTATACAGGCAGACTGAGGGATAGGGGCCTGGAAATGCCTCCCAAGATTCAAGAAGCCATAAGAGCATACTTGGGGCTTTGACACTCCTGGTTTCTTTACTATCCCTGTGGCCGATGCAATACTTAATCAGATGAGCTCAGTGGCATGGGCCAGGAGGGCAGGCATATGAACCGGACGAAGAGCAAAAAGACTTTCTCGAGATTCTGGGTGGGAGCTTTGTTGGGAGCTACACTGGGGCTGGGGAGCCATGGCTGTGTGGTCATGGACCAGAGATCCCCTCAGCAGCTGGAAGCTACATTTGGAGCCAACAAGCCCAAGATAGAGGCTACTTTTGCTTCCCAGTGGCTTTCTCCCAGGGAGATCTGGAAAATATATCTCAATGGCTCAGATCCTGACCGGGATATAAGATGGATTCAGGTCTCCCTCTGGGTACCTGGAGGAATCATGCACACGGCCAGGCTGCACGTGGAAGCTCAGCAAGAAGGAAGGATCTCAGGTTATCTGACCTTACACACCATGGATCTACCGGATTCTTTGCTTAGATTCGGTAACAGTGATTTGAGGCTTTACTTGGCCCTGGAGGATAAAGCTGGCCACGTATCAGAGCGTGCGGTGCTTTCTGTGAGTCTTGTTTTGGGTTCCAGGCAGGAGATGCCTAAACCTGGCCTTTTCCAGGAGACATTCTTGGGAGAGGTGCCTGTGCGCTTCCTGCAACTCTCTCCCAGTGCTGGTCTGGGTACATGGCCCTGAAAAATAGGGGAGGCAATGCATTTAGAAGGAATGAAATCATATGGAGCACAGTAAAGGATTTCACAGAAGAGGTTTTCTGGCATCCATGGGGGCAATGGCCGGCGTAACGGCCTTGGCCTCTTGGTTACCCCTCAGGTGGGCTCGAGCAGACGGGATCTCCAGGTTGGCTGTGGCCAAAGGGGAGGCAGCCTCGGCCACCAGGCTCGTCCTCGAGGCCCTGGGGGGAATAGATGCCTTTGTAAAAAAAGGGGATGTGGTGATCCTCAAACCCAATGCTTCTTTCCCCAATCCACCCTCCTGGGGCTGTAACACCTCACCCGAGGTTGTGGCCACAGTGGCCAAGCTATGTCTGGAGGCAGGAGCCAAGAGAGTCACAGTGGTGGACAACACCCTGGGCAATCCGGATCTCTGTTTTTCCAGAAGCGGGCTTAAAGATGCCCTGTCTTCCCTTGCTCAGGTGAGGCTCCTGGCCCCCAAGCAAGAAAGCATGTACAAAGAAGTCCAGATTCTCAAGGGTGTTGCTCTCAGAAAAACCAAGATCTTTAAGGAGGTTATGGAGGCAGACAAGTTCATAAATCTGCCCACGGCCAAAAGCCATTCAGCCACAGGGGTCAGTTTAGGCATTAAAGGCCTCATGGGACTTGTTTGGGATCGCAATACCTTTCACAGGGACATGGACCTGGATCAGGCCATAGCCGATCTGGCCACGGTCCTGAAACCCACCTTGACCATTCTGGATGCCACAAGGGGGCTATTGACAGCAGGGCCCGGCGGCCCGGGCAAGGTCGAGCATTGGAATACCATAGTGGCGGGAACAGATCCTGTGGCTGTGGATGCATACGGGGTGACCCTGGGACAGTGGTACGGCCAGACAGTGCGCCCTGAGCAGGTCAAGCATCTTGTGGCAGCCAAGTCCCACGGGTTGGGCACGTTGGAGCTGGAACGAGTGCAGATCCTGGAGCGCGGAGCGTGAACCTGAGGAGATCTCTTCAGGGCCTGTTCCTGGCTTTTTTTTTCCTGCTCTTTTTCACAGCTCCCACCTCTATTTCCTTGTTCCTGCCCCCGGAGCTTTTCCTAAGAGCAGATCCACTGGCTGCAGTGGTGGTTGTGCTCATGGCCAGCTCTGTAGCTTGGGTTTTTTTGCCTGCAGCAGTATTGATTCTCTCAGGCCTTCTCATGGGAAGGGCCTTTTGCGGATACGTTTGTCCCTTGGGCACAATTTTGGATGTGGGAGCCAGGCTGGCCAGATCTTCGCGCTCAGAGCCTCTGTGGATCACTAGGCGGCCTGCTCTACCATTGGGGCTCCTGGGCCTGGTTCTTCTGTGTGCGCTACTGGGCTTTAGCCTGCTGGCATGGTTTGATCCCTTGGTGCTATTGACCCGAAGCACGGCCCTGTTGCTGCAGCCTTGGCTCATGGAAGCAGGCAGTGCGCTGCTGGAGCTTGTGCGCCCTTGGGCCTCTAAGAAGGAATGGTTTTGGCTTTCAGATGCCGGGTTGCAGGTTCCCAGGTTCTGGCTTTCGGCCCTTTCTTTGCTCTGGATGGGAGCCATAGTAGCTTTTTCTCTTTGGCGCGCAAGGCTCTGGTGCAGGGCCTTTTGCCCCCTTGGCTCCCTGTTGGGACTTCTGGGACGCTTCTCTTTTCTGGCCAGGTCAGTAAGCGACTCATGCCTGGATTGCGGAGCGTGTCAAAAGGCCTGTCCCGTGGGAGCCATAGGCCAAGATCCGCGCCAGACCTCTAGGGCAAGATGTTTGTTGTGCGCTCGATGCAAAGAGGCCTGCCCTGTGGAGGCCATAGGTTTTGTTCCCCCCATGAGAAGCCCTTCTTCTGCATCCAGGGAAAACTCTCCAAGACTTAGTAGGCGTGGGCTTTTGGCCGTGGGAGCCGTGGGATTGATGGCGGGCCTTACGGTGAGGGTGGATGCTGGCAGGGCATCCCCCAGGGACCGGCTCATTAGGCCCCCGGGGGCAGTGCCTGAGGCCTTGTTTCTGGACAGATGTTTGCGCTGCGGGCTTTGCATGAGCGTGTGCATGAGTCATACCATCCAACCAAGTCTTTGGGAGGCTGGTTTGGATGGGATATGGACCCCTAGGCTGGACCTAAGGCTGGCTCCATGCGAAAAACACTGTAACCGTTGCGGCCTGGTCTGCCCTACAGGGGCCATTAGACCCCTGAGCATGGAAGAGCGCACCCATGCCAAGATCGGAACAGCCATCCTGCTCAAGGAGAGGTGCCTGGTATGGGAGCAGGACAAGACATGTCTTGTGTGTGATGAGATTTGCCCTTACGATGCCATAGAATTCAAGGAGGTGGAGGGAAAAAGAAGGCCTTTTGTCACAGAGAGCCGCTGCAATGGCTGCGGGTATTGTGAGCATAAGTGCCCGGTCCAGGGGCAGTCCGCCATTGTGGTGACTAGGATGGGAGAGATCCGTTTGGAGAAGGGATCTTTTTTGGAGGAGGCACACAGGAGGGGTTTCATATTCGAGGGCAGCAGGGAACAGGCCCCACCCGCACTTGTACCTCAACCCTTGGAAGGAGACCTGCCTCCCGGTCTCTTGAGACCTTAAGCACTGGGGAGCGTCTAGCATGGCCGATTTAAGTCCAGGTGAAGGAATCTTAAGGGATCTGATCCAAGGCTTTCCCTATGCACTGCTGGTTCATCAAAGAGGCGTGATCCAGGATTTCAATACGGCCGCCAAAGAGCTTTGGGGGTTAAATGATGAGAAGCTCAAGGGGGCCAGGCTCTTGGAGCTTGTAAGCCCCCTTGATAGAAAGCTTCTGGTCAGCCGACACAGATCACTGGCTTGCGGGGACCATGGTACTTGTGAAATCAGGATTTTGGGTCCTGACGCAAAGCACAAATGGGTTCGTTTTGGAGCAACCTTGTTGGATGGCGGCAAAAGAGTTCTCTGCTGGCTTGTGGATATCACCCAGGAGAAAATCAGATATGAGAGGCTCTTGAAGAGGGAGAGTCTACTGAAGGGTTTTTTCTCGGTGATCCCTCAAGGAATAAGCATCCTGGATCGCGACATGAGGATAGTCCAGGTCAATTCCGTTATGGAACAATGGTATGCCCACTCCATGCCCCTTTTGGGCAAAAAGTGCTTCCAAGCATATCACGTTGCTTCCGGCCCGTGCGAGATTTGCCCGGCAAAAGAGACCCTGGAGACCGGCAAAGTCAGCAATGCCCTGGTCCCCCTCAGAGACAAGAGCGGTTCACAGGTGGGCTGGCTAAATCTCTACAGCGCACCCCTAAAGGACTTGGAGAGCGGCCAACTCTACGGTGTCATAGAATACGTGGAGGACACCACGCAGATCAAGCAGGCACAGGAAGCTCTCAGAGACTCCAGGGAGCTTCTCTCCAGGGCTTTTACCACAAGCCCTGACTGGATAAGCATAACCAAGATCTCAGATGGTAAGTACATAGAAGTGAACCAGGCATATGAGAAGACAACGGGCTACAGCAGGGAGGAGGTCATAGGCAGGAGTTCTCTGGATCTGGGCATTTGGGTGGACCCCAGTAAGCGCCAGGAGGCCATGACCATACTGCTGGAGACAGGAAGACTTAGGGACTTCGAGGTGGATTTGAGAATGAAATCCGGGGAGGTGAAAACCTTTTCCCTGTCAGCAGATCTCCTGGAGGTGTCCGGGGAGAAGTGTTCCTTGGCCATTTGCAGGGACATAACAGAAAGGAAAGAACTGGAGCGACAGCTGGCGCTGTCTCAGAAGATGGAGGCCATAGGAAGGCTGGCAGGAGGGGTGGCCCATGATTTCAACAACCTGCTCACCGTGATCCTGGGCCAAACAGATCTTCTGCTTGTGGCGGCCTCCCCCAATGATCCCACCAGGGAGCCTTTGGAAGAAATAAGGCAGGCGGCCAAGCGTGCGGCTTCCCTTACCAGGCAGCTTCTGGCTTTCAGCAGAAGGCAGATACTTCAGCCCAAGCTCCTGGATTTGAATTCGGTGGTTGCGGACATGGAACGGATGCTCACCAGGCTCATTGGGGAGGACGTGGAGATACTCACCCTGAGGGACCCTGATCTCTGGCCTGTGAGGCTTGACCAGGCTCAGTTAGAACAGGTGCTGCTGAACCTGGCGGTAAATGCCAGGGAGGCCATGCCCAAGGGAGGGAGGCTCAGGATAGAGACTTCCAACAAGCTTCTGGACAACGCATTTTTGGCTCCATACACGAATTTGTGGGTGGGATTGGTTTATAGGGACTTGAAAGCATGAATCAAATCCCGTACTTCCTAT